>QMYR01000021.1 GCA_003662765.1 Candidatus Thorarchaeota archaeon | reverse complement strand
TCGTACTGCTAGGTCTGAGCTACTTGCTCGTACCTACAGGAGTCAAGTCTGGGATCTCTGTGGTGACGGGTATACTCTTGAGATTCTTAGCACTGGTCATGAGGATCACACTCGACACTGTCAAGGCGGCAATCAGTCTTATAACGTGGACGAGAGTCGTTCTTGTCACCATGGGACTGATCTTCCTATTTGTCTACGCCCCACACTTCTATGGATACGGAGATTGATGACCATGATTCCAGCTGGGTTGACCATAGTGCTGATGGGCATCGGAGCCTGCATGATCCTCTATGGAGGTCTGTTTGTCACGTATGCATGTGAGTTCTACGGCCATAAGAGAGACGTGACCGATGGGGGGCCTCCGCAAGAGAACATCTTCGGGAAATGGAGCTATTCCCTGTACTTGACGGACAGATGGCTATGGTATCTCGTCTGGACAGTCCCCTGTTCCCTAGGGTGCATTCTGTATGAAATAGGGGTCCCGAACGTAATCGAGGCATCCAGTCTGTCGATCTCAAGTTTCGTTGACTGTATCATGATTGTTCTATTGTATCTCATGGCCCCAATCATGGTTGCCCTCGCCCTCTTGAGATCAGTACGGTGTCTTGAGGAAATGTGATGATGAGGAAACCCATTTGTATCGAATGGCAATCGCATGTTTAAAGTAGGGCAACTTGCTCCCGATGCCAACTTGACGAGTACGTTGTAAGACTGACATGTAGAGCGCTGAGAAGCCGCAGCTCGGGCTACATGTACACCTCGTTCAGGAAGATAGCAAGGATGTGGTGGGGGCCGTTCTAGGGTGGCCACGGGGCCATCTACGCCACTATTGATGGGCAGAGTGACGGGTACCCGATTGCGCAGTGCGACAATGCCTCGCGGGTCATCAAGTACGTGGCGGTCTTGGGATACTGCTACTCGTCCTATGACGTTGTGGAGATCGTGTGCACGACATCAGGGTGGTCACGGACCTGAAGAGGCATGACGCGACGGCGGCGAATTCGAGTGAGCGTGTCGTATCCAACGGGCCAAGTAGCGGATACTAACTGTCTACGTGAGCCGTTGAGTTTGTCACCACACTCACAAAGACTTTGATGACCAAGAGTTCGATGTGGTGGACTGGGAGTCGGGACATATCCTTCTAGTACTCATATCGCGGATGTTGTCTTTGCTCTTCGGTGTCACCTTTCTTCAAGATACAACTGGTCAAAGGATTCCCACCGATCCAGTCCAACGTGCGCTATGGTGGCTCGAGGGGTGGGGGCGTTGACGGCGGTAATGCGTGCCTATTTCTTGTGGTGCGTAGCCTTGTCCGAACTAGCATCTCAATCTTCTAGCCTTTGAAGAAGCATGAATATCTCGGGTTTGATCTGTGAAACTGAGAGTTGTATAGCATTCCACACGAGCCTGTAGTCGACTCCAAAATATGCATGAACAAGTCTGTCACGCATGCCAGCCATTTCTTTCCAATGCACCTTTGGACCCAAATCACGTATGTTGTTTGGGATATTCTTTGCTGCCTCTCCAATGATCTGGAACTTCAACAAGACCGCACTGGATGTCTTGTCGTCCTCAACAAAGCCTTGATAGTCCAGTCCCTGTACGAATCTCCCAATTGCCTCCATTGCATTCAGGATGTCCTACAAGAAGAGGCGAGCGTTTCGCGTCATACCGCCACGACCTCTTCCAATATGATGCCCCTTAGTTCTGATCGGAGCGCTCTTTCAGAAACCAAATCCACCTTGATACCCAGCAATTCCTCTAGATAGTGGGCCAGTCCAACCAAGTCGAATAGTGTTGCATCATCTGCAAGCCTTACAAGAATGTCGATGTCACTGTCTGTTCTCTGTTCACCCTTTGCATAAGAGCCAAAAACACCAATAATCTGTGCCTTGAAACCACTCTCAATCCTGTCTTTATGGTTTCTCAGAATCCTCCGTATCTCTTCTAGTGACTTCATGCCGCAGGTCGCCAGTTGAAGCTCCACGGCTTCTTCTAATAACTTGTTCGCCAATGTGCCGGGGATGACCTTCACTCTGGGCTGATTCAGTAGTGAGCCGCCCAAGACAGGCTGTTGTGCTCCCCTAACACACCACGTATAAGGCATGGCATCGCCGACGCGATATATGGATTACATAGTCTTCGTGCCCGTGGCATTCTTCCTCATAGCCCTCATATTTTCGATGTTGGGCATGGGAGGATCGCAGCTCTACATTCCGATTCTCTTCTGGATGGGCATGGACTTCAAGACGCAGGCGATTCCTCTGGGAATGCTGCTCAATGTCATCAACAGTTCCTCAGCAGCCGTGACATACTATCGGAAACGGCTCATCGACTTTCGCATGGCCCTTCCCTTCGCAGTGGCAATGGTCGTCTTCGCACCTCTGGGGACCATCTTCAATCTCTCGGTGCCAGTCACACCACTCATCGTCATCTTTGCGGTATTCACGGCAACCGCGGCTGTTCTAATGTTGAGTGGATGGAGGCCTGCCCGGCACGATCTCTCACGTCGAGAACGAGTCATATTGGGGCTCTGCGGAGGTTCCGTTCTCGGCTTCTTTGCAGGACTGATAGGAAGGGGAGGTGGTAGCTTTGTGGTGCCCATGCTCTACATGGCGGGACTTGACCCAAAGGTTGCTGCTGCCACATCGGCACTGGTTGTCACGTGCTCCGGTAGTGCAAGCTTCCTCTCACATGTTCTCACAGCTGCTGCCCCGGACTGGGCCGTCTGGATTGCATCGGCCATGGCGGTACTTGGTGGCAGTCAAATAGGATCACGCCTCATGGCTCACAGGGCAAGACCAAGGCACATCAGAGCTGTCTTCGGTATGGTTCTCCTATGCGTCGCCGCGTTGCTGTTGGTCCAAGCTCTGTTTCTCGGGTAGTGGATGCACAAAGACTCCCACTGATGGCGGGGCTCAGGCTCTTGCGGCACCGGAACTCTTTTGCAACGCCGTGCAGAACGTGTCAGCCAGTGAGAGTACCATGTCCGGAGAAGCCTACGTGTTCCCGTCGGAGGAATGGATTCAGAAGTACGTAGAGTTGCTCAATGCGAACGAGGCGTACGCCGAGGCAGCAAAGGACTGGGAGGGCGACTTTGTCTTCCTCATAGAGCCAGATGGAGAGGTCATCAAGGAGCCTATTGGGTTCTACCTTGACCTGTGGCACGGTAAGTGCCGCAGTGCAAAGATGGCTGGCCCCGACGATACTGCAGAGTTTGTCTATGCCGGCCCCTACGAGAACTGGAAGGCTCTCTTTGCCGGGAAGATCCACCCAATCAAGGGAATCATGCAGCGAAAGTTCAAGCTGACGGGTGATTACGGCAAGGTGATGAGGGCGACGAAGGCTGCAATGGAGCTTGTGGCCACTGCGGCAAGAGTCCCAACGAGATTCCTAGACGAATGAGACCGCCTCCGGCCTCTGTGCGGGGCGGCAAGAACGAATAATAGTCGCCGGGGCAACCAGTTGGGCACTGGTTTCAAGACCCGTCTGCTGGTTGGGATAGAGGATGGTATGGTGGTTTGACGTACCGAAGGTAGCCTTCGGAGAGGATGCCCTCGACGAGCTCGAGCAAGTCCACGGTGAGAGAGTTGTGGTCATCACTGATTCTGTTGTGAAGAGCCTCGGCTTTCCCGACAGGGTCAAAGAGATTCTTGATAGAGGAGAACGTACAGTCACAATTTGGGACGAGGCCGAGCCTGATCCGAGGGTCTCGGTTGTGAAGAACGCAGCAGGAGCGCTTGAGCAGGCCAACGCGGACCTCATTGTGGCCGTGGGCGGTGGCAGCGTGATGGACACCGCGAAGGCCGCATGGGTACTCTATGAGCGTCCCGACATCAAGCTTGAGGCACTCAGCCCATTTGACCAGTTGGGCCTGCGTGCCAAGGCGAGGCTTGTATGCATTCCTACGACTGCGGGGACAGGGTCCGAGGCCACTCGCGCAATCGTGGTTCGCGAGGACGAAACCGGACGCAAGTTCGCGACAATCAATCCTGAGTTGGTGGCGGACCTTGCGATTCTCGACCCGGAGTTGACAAGGGGACTCCCCAAGAATCTGACCGCGTACACCGGGATGGACGCCCTGACCCATGCCGTGGAGGGATACATCTCAATCTGGAAGAATGACTTCTCCGACGCCTGTAGTGTTCAGGCCGTGCAGATGGTGTTTGAGTGGTTGCCAAAATCGGTCGACAACCCCAACGATCTTGAGGCCCGAGAGAAGATGCTTGTGGCTGCCTGTCTTGCGGGGATGTCGTTCAGCAACTCGCAAGTGTGTCTGGCGCACTCACTGGGACACAGTCTCGGATCTGTTCTTCGACTGCATCACGGTCTTGCAGTTGGGCTCGCTCTGCCGCTTGTGGTAGAATTCGCAGCCCACGACAACCCTGAGACCGCCGCTCACATCGCTGCGCTTGGTGCCTCAGTGGGTGTCTACGAGGAGGAACACGAGGCTGCCGCCAGAGCGTTTGCGAATCGTATCAGAGACCTGCAGAAGCGCATTGGGTTCCCGGCGAGTATGAGAGATGCGGGAGTACCAAGAGAGAAGTTCGAAGAGTCATTGGAGCAGCTTGTCGACTACGCAATGATGGACACCAGCATCACAATGACTCCGCGCGATGTAGAGGCGGAGGACATAAGACGAATCTATGAGTGCATGTACGCTGGCACACGCGTGGGGTTCTGAGGGGGCGATGGAATAGATGAAGGGGTATCGGGGACATATCCTCAGTGTTGACCTCAGCACCGGCAAGGTCAGAGAGATTCCGCTCGATGAGCAGCTGGCCAGACAATTCCTTGGTGGGGCGGGGTTGGCGTGCAGACTACTGTACGACATCGTAGAACAATCCACCGACCCCCTGTCACCAGAGAATCCGCTCCTGTGGATGACCGGGCCTTTCGCGGGGACTACTGTGCCCACGGGGAGCAAGGCGTCGCTATGCTCGCGTTCACCCCAGACTGGACTGTGGGCGCACAGCACATTTGGAGGTCACCTCGGTGCCGATCTGAAGTTCGCCGGCCACGACGGTCTCCTGATCACTGGCAGAGCCGACAGGCCATCCTACCTGCTAGTCGAGGACGGCTCTGTTGAGATTCGCGATGCCTCTCATCTCTGGGGGCGGGATACACAGGAGGTGTGGGACATCCTCAGAGAAGAGACCGGTCATAGACGGGCGGGAGTGGCCCGTATTGGGGTGGCGGGCGAGAATCTCGTGAAGTACGCTGGTGTGATGGTCGATGAGTTCCGTGCTGCTGGTAGAACGGGCCTGGGGGCCGTCATGGGTTCGAAGCAGCTCAAGGCGATTGTGGTCCACGGGAGTGACCGGAGCGTGCCTGTTGCCGAGCCAGAGCGGCTGGACGAGTACTGCAAGTCGCTCAACGACGACAAGAGAGAAACTCCCACATTCCAGATGTACTCAGACGTGGGAACAGCTGGGTTTGTAGACATGGCGATTGGGATGTGGGGGTCGATGCCAGCCGGATACTATACGGTCTCGGACTTCGACGGCTTCGCTATCAGCGGTGCGACTGTAAAGGAGTCAATCCTAGTTGGAAAGAGGTCGTGCTACAGGTGCCCGATTGCGTGTGGTCGTGTGATCGAGATTACGGAGGGCAAGTATGCCACGGGTCGGTTCGTAGGTCCCGAGTATGAAACCACCAGCACAGTGGGGTCCCTGATACTCAATGACAATCTTGAGGCGCTTGCTTTCCTGAACAAGGAGATGGACCTCCTGGGGATCGACACCATCAGTGCAGGCAATGTCATCGCCTTTGCATACTACCTCTACAACGAGGGTGTCATAACGGCGGATGACCTCGATGGCATAGCACCGAAGTGGGGAGATCCCGATGCAGCCGTTGATTTTGTCAGGAAGATAGCACACAGGGAGGGCGTTGGCGACCTCATGGCTGAAGGCACTCTGGCGTTCGGGGAGAGATTTGGTGTGCCTCAGTTGGCCGCACAGGTCAACGGTCTGGAACTTCCACAACACGACCCTCGCGCGTTCTCGGGGATGGCTGTTACATATGCCACTTCACCGCGCGGTGCCTGCCACATGACTGGGGACATGTACAATGTGCAGATGGGCATCGAGGACGAGAAGTGGGACATAGCGAGCATGGACAGGTTCGCAAACGAGGCCGATGTGGCGGCGAGGCTTCAGGACCTGCGATGTGTCACGAACTCGCTCATCGTCTGCCACTTTTACCCAGTCCAGTCAGAGGAACTCGTAGAACTCATCAGGCTGGTCACGGGTTGGGACTACACGATTGAGGAACTCAAGATGGCCGGGGAGCGTATCTTCACCCTCATGAGGCTGTTCAATCTCAAGATGGGCTATGACCCGAGGAACGAACGGCTTCCGGAGATCATCCTCCGTCCTCTTGAGGGGCCGACGGAGGGACATGTGCCTGACGTTGAGGCCCAGCTTGACAAGTGGTACCACTATCGCGGATGGGACAGGTCCACCGGGCGACCGTCTGATGAGCAGATTGCCAAACTGGGACTGGACAGTCTGACGTGACTGGAAGCCCTAGAGCCCCGCGTCAGGAAGGCTCCTGAGGAGTGCCTTGAGGAACTCGTAGACTATCTTCACGTCCTCTATCCTGACTCGCTCGTCGGGTGTGTGCGGGTTTTTCACCGTGGGGCCAATCGATACCATCTGCATACCCGGAATCCGCGCCCCGATGATTCCGCACTCTAGGCCTGCATGGACTGCCTCAACCTTGACCTCACAGCCGAGCGCTTCCTCGTAGGTCTTACGCACAAACTGCAGAAACGGGCTGTCAGGATCGGGCGCCCATCCGGGATAGCTCTGACTCACCGTCACATTCCATCCAGCCAGACGACCGATGTCACCAATCTCACGTCTGAATGACTCAAGCTCCTCATCAACGCTGCTCCGGGCAGACACGAGCACAGACATGCGATTCTCTTCCGTCTTGATTATTGCCAAGTTACATGAGGTCTCCACCAACTCAGGTATCTGCGGTGAGAAGTTCCTGGGACCATGTGGAATCGCGTTGATGGACCAGATGACCCCGTGGGAGATGTCCTGCGACAGATGAGAAGCAGGATTGACCTCAGTCACTGTGACTCTAATGTCCGGCTCAAGAACCGAGCCGCTCACCTTCTGGCTGTAGTACTCAACAATCGCGGCCTTCTCCCGATTGAGGATCTCTCTCACGGCAGAGAGCTCGGCCCGTCTGACACCGATGACTGCCTCAGACTCACGAGTGATTGCATTGTGCTTGCTTCCGCCGCTCCACGAACATAGCACGACCTTGTGATTCGTGGTGACAGCGGAGAGCATACGAGCGACCAACTTGTTGGCATTCGCACGGTGTAGATGGATCTCTGCCCCAGAGTGGCCACCACGAAGACCAGAGACCGATACGCGCAGAAACACCATGTCGCTGGACGGCTCCTCTAGGGACACGTTTCTTGCGAACTCCACCTCGCCACCTCCAGCGGAGCCTATGGTTATGACACCCAGATCCTCAGAGTCCAGATTAACAAGCAGTCGACTCTGTGGGTCGAGCGTGTCAACATCCAGCCCAAATGCCCCTGTCAGGCCGGTCTCCTCATCAACCGTGAGAAGAATCTCAAGCGGACCATGAACCACGTCTTCATCGACTAACAGAGCAAGGGCCATGGAAACTCCGACTCCATTGTCGGCACCCAGAGTCGTGCCATCAGCGTCGACCCACTCTCCGTCCGGCATGATTCGCACCGGAATGGGCTGAGTGTCGAAGTCAAAACCGTCAGGTCGGTCGGTCTCGCAGACCATGTCAAGATGGCCCTGCAGCATCACCGACGGACATGACTCCATGCCAGGAGTGGGGGGCACCTTGATCAGGATGTTGCCGGTTTCGTCCTCGCGGACATCGATGTCAATGC
This sequence comes from Candidatus Thorarchaeota archaeon, assembly GCA_003662765.1. GTDB lineage: Archaea > Asgardarchaeota > Thorarchaeia > Thorarchaeales > Thorarchaeaceae > B65-G9. The sequence continues at coordinate 12,670 of QMYR01000021.1, read as the reverse complement.
CCTTAGACTCCACTTGCTGCTGGAGCCATTTCTTTATTGCAGCCCGGACCTTTTCCTCTTTCTTTGACTCTCGCGGCGTTGCCGCAAGGACATTCTCAAAGATCTCCCAGACATGTCTTGGCTTCAGACTCTCAAGGACCAACTGCAGGCCTCCATGGCTGGAGGCTGCTGGGTGTGGTATAAGCGTTATTGATTGTGCGCCGAACGACTGCGCAGAGATTCGCAGGTTTTTTCTGGCACCGAACATAGGAGAACCATATCGACGGTTGAGAGGATGTGAAAGATGTTCTTCGACCCCGGCATCACTGAGGCCCTCAGGAACGCACTGCCATGGGCAGGGGCATTCTTTAGGGCCATAACGGAACTCGGCTCCGAGCTGTTCTACGTCGCACTGATAATGGTCGGGTACTGGACGTACAGAAAGAGGGACTCGGTCATCACCGCCTATGTTCTTCTGGTCTCTGTGGTGACCAACTATTGGCTGAAACTGGCCATTGCGAATCCGCGTCCCGATCCCAGCTACTGGTACCCGGGCGTAGAAGCGACGAACTACAGCACGCCAAGTGGTCATGCTCAGAACTCGTCCATGCTCTTCGGATGGATTGCACTGAAGGCCAGACGTGTCTGGATGACGATTCTTGCAGTCGTTCTTGTGTTCCTCATCGGCATCTCAAGAGTCTACCTTGGCGTTCACTACTTGGGAGATGTTGTGCTTGGATGGGGGATTGGCATTATCTCGGTGCTGGTACTTTACAAACTCGAAGACCCAGTCACTCGGTTCGTCAGCCGCTACAGACAGGAGTATCTCGCAATTGCGATGTTCCTCCTCGGACTTGTTCTCACGGCTGTGAGCGCCTACCTTGTCCCGCAGCCACCTGGCGATAACTTCGGTGCCCTTGGAGGCCTCATAATGGGAGTGGCCGTGGCCTTTCCACTGGAAGACAGGTATGTGAAGTTCAGCGTCGAGCCTCCGGGCGGACAGAAGTGGCGCCTTGTTCTCAGAATCACGATAGGTTTCGTCATGGTAATCGGTGCAATGATAGGCCTTAGCGGAGTCCTTCCGTCCGCGAACGTCTGGTTGAGGAGCGTTCGCTATTTCCTCGTTGTTCTCCTTGGCGGCTTCGTGTGGCCTGCCATCTTCAAGAGATTGAACCTATGAGGTGAAGAGTAGTGAGTCTCAGATTTAGTACCCCTGTCTCAAGCCCTCTGTACCCGTCGCCGCCATATCACTACGACGGCGCAGAACTGTTCCTCGCCCTGTTCTATGGAACCGAAAAGTCGGTGCAGGCGCTCCTACCTGAGCCCCTCAGACCCACGGACATGAACCTTATGGCTCTTCTCTTCGGCAGACAGCCCTGCCGGGAGACCGGCCCGTTCATGGAAGCGGGGTTGCTCGTTCAGTGCCTGTTTGAAAACCCCGAGACCGGAGAAGAGGAGGTCGGTGTGTTCTTCTCCCATAACTTCGTCACGACGGATGTCGCTATGGCGGCAGGGAGGGAGATCTGGGGCTACCCGCGGAAACTTGCCAAGATTAGCATGGACTGGGACGGCGACGTACTGAGAGCGTACGTTGAGAGACATGACACCGTTGTCCTTCAGGCTAGGTGCGAGATGACAGAAGAGGGAGAGTGGATTGACAGCGGACCAAATGTCAACCTCCACCTCATTCCAAGACCTGATGGGTCCGGTCACGCGCTAGCTGAGATCACAGCAGCATACTTGGACTACGACATCAAGAGTGGAAGATCCGGCGATGTCGAGATAGAGATCAACAGCGGACCTGATGACGACTTCTCAGCCGTGGCAGTTGAAGGCACCATGATTGGCCTGTACTTCAAGACCGATATCATACTGCCACCAGCACGTGTGATCCACAGGTACGAGTGAATACGACTCAGAGATACTCTGACGCCTCGAGTTTGGCAAGGAGTACTCCTGCGCTGTGGGAGTACTTTCTCTCACCACGTTGGCAAAGCAGTGCGTACAGGGCCAGCCCGAGGTACGCTCCGAGGGGATTGAATATGATCCCCACTGCAATGGCACCTATGAGTCCGGTATAGGCCACAAGGCCTGGCACTATCTGCGTCTTGAGCATAGTAATGCCACTAAAGGGCGGTCTCACAGGGGATTCGCGCTGCCGAAGTATCATGCGTTCAGCCTTGAAGTCACCATTCGCTGCTGCTTGGTGTGCCGCATAGGCGCCAGCAAACATCGTTGTGAAGACAGCACCCACCACCAACAGTGGAGCATAGACTATCATGGAGGGCGCAAGTATGGCGACAAGGACTGCAAAGATCACCGCCACTCCCAGCGAGAACGGCATCGCGCTGTACACTTTCCCACGAACGTACTCCTCCATGTTCGCAGCCGCCAACTGGAGATTCATCAGGTTCTTGCCCTCGTAGACTGTTTCGTACCCTGCAAAGTAGATGCCGTACGATGTGGCAAATGGTACCATTGCAGCCAAGATGAGGAACGGAAGGAACTCGGAGAACTCTGGTCCCGTGCTGAGTATCGGTATGAAGAGGAATATCGCAAAACGTAGTGGGTTCAGGAGGTATTGTGCAAGCACACGCCCCTCCCGACGAATCGACGTGAGGTTGTACCATGCTGATACGCTCAGCGTCTGACCATAGCTCTTCCACGGAAGTGGTTGCGGATCCCATACCTCGTGGGCCACCACTATGTCCCTTGCCGAGCTCCGAGTTGTGTCCACCATCAGCCAGCCGCTGTAGTGTGCCGCTTCACTGAGGACGCCGTTGGCGTAGACAAGCGTGATGGCGACAATGCACATGGCGAATGCTCCGACAAGACTGGAAACAGACGGTACGACTCCCGCCATGGTCCCGAGCACGAGGTCGCTTATGATGTAACCAGGAGTCATCTGGGAGGAGAGACCCAGCGAGCGAGCGATGTCGAAGAGGGTGCCAAAGAACATGCCGTTGTCGTCGCCAAAGTAGATCATGTAGTACCAGAGTGCGCTTCCCACTATCGCAAGTGCTGTGAGGGTGAAGTATCCGACCTGCTTGAGCGTCCTACGGCCCGCCACGAGGCGTGAGACCACAAGGCCCAGAATGCCACCACTCGCGACCGCAAGAGCAATCATCACGAACATCAACGCCATGAATGCGATGAGCGAGAAGAGAACCGATGGACTTCCCCAAGAGAGGCCCACCATGACGAGCGCAGAACCCCCTAGAAGCCACCACATACGTGATCCGTTCAGGATTAGCACAAGCTGTTTCTCAATGAAGATTGTCTTGGGAGGGAGCGGCATGGTGAGGAGGTACTCCATTCGAGCGGTGTTTCCCACAGTCGTTGCAGAGAACATGATTGCACCCACGAAGGAGAGCAGGAATAGCGCATTGAACAGGAGAGCCCCAGCCTGAATCCCGTTCGCAATCATCGACTGTAGCTCCTCCCGGCCGAGGAAGCTGCCGACAAGAGAGATTGTAACGCCCGAGATCACTCCGACAAAGACCATGCCAAGGTTGGGCAGTATGGCCATCCACCGTCGCTTCTTCTCTGTCCTCTTCCCGGACGGGTTCATGAGCCTGAAGTTCTGTCTGAGATCAATCCTCAGAAGATGCAGCAGGTCGGAGGAGGTCATTCCCTATTCACGTCCTCGAGAAACTTCGCGATGAGCTGCATGTCTGGACCCCCGGTGAGCGTGAGAAATATCTCCTCAAGTGAGCTCTGTCCTGCAGCCCGCTGGCGTAGTTGTTCCATGGTGCCCTCGGCTATGAGGCCACCCTCCTTTATTATGCCAATGCGATTGCACATTCGCTCAGCAATCTCAAGCACATGTGTTGACATCAGAATCGTGGCTCCTCGCTCCCGTAGACCATTGAGAATCTCCTTTATCGTTGCAGCACCACGGGGATCGATGCCCGCTTGAACCTCGTCTAGAATAAGAACCCGGGGCTTGTGTATCAGTGCCGCAACGAGGCTGAGCTTCCGTGCCATGCCCTTCGAGTAGGTCTCTATCAGGTCGTCAGATGCATCGAATATGTCTAGCAGAGTCATCAATTCCTCAATCTCTTGATTTCGTTCGGGACCACGAGGGATGCGCCAGATGTCACTCACATAGTTGACATACTCCCATCCAGTCAGGCGCTCAGGAAGAACGGGCTCTTCAGGAACGTAGCCCATCACACGTTTCGCCTGAACCATCTCGGTGAGAATGTCGTGACCCGCGACGCGTGCAGTTCCCGATGTGGGCCTCAGGAGACCAAGCAGCATTCGCATGGTAGTAGACTTGCCCGATCCATTGGGACCAAGCAGTCCATAGATCTCGCCAGGTGATACTGTGAATGTGAGATTATCAACGGCGGTCAGCTCGCCGAAGACCTTTGTCAGTCCGAGTGCTTCAATCATTGTGGTCACATGACGGTCAATATCTGGTGATTTATGCGTTCGCACAGGTGCCATGCACCATCATGTACATCAATGAAGATTATCATCCATTCAAGATTGATTTATATGGCCGAAACGGGGGAAATGGTCATGGTGTCGTCAGAGGGACTGGGACCGACCGAGGACGACCGAGTGTACCATACGTTACCTGCGAGTTCCCACACGTGACGGCAATACATGCCACGTAGACGCCGGGAGATGTATTTGGAGATGTATGTCGCAAGGTCTGCTTCTTGGTAGTGCTGGCTCTCAGCGGCACGGAGTGCGTGGTGATACGGTGAAGACTGTAGAAGCACCCCCCGAGATGCACGAGCTCATGGAGGCCATAGAGGCCAAGTATGAGGAGATATTCAAGACCAAACTTAAATTCAAGCCTGAAGAGAGCCGAATCAAGCTGGCCGGAAAAAATGTGATGTTCATCGGGCTGAGGGCCATTGCGATTGACTTGAAGGACGAACTCGACAGTGTCCTTGGTGAGGCCGGGCGGAACCTGTTGATCTACCGGCTTGGACAGTCCTTCGGACGATCGGAGGCCGAGAGGATTCTTCCGCAGATGGGACTGGATGAGCTCCCTGCAAGAATTGCAGCGGGTCCCATCTGGGCTGCCTACTCAGGCTTTGCACGTATCAGGTTTCTCCCTGGCAGCGTCTTGGAGCCGAACGAGAACTACTTCCTGCTCTATGAGTATCCGAACAACTTCGAGGCTGAGCTGTGGAAGAAAGAAGGCCGAACCGCAACTGAGCCGCTATGCTACTTCAACGCAGGCTACTCGTCGGGCTGGTGTTCAGTGGCAGCGGGACTGGAACTTGAGGCTGAAGAGATTCTCTGCGAAGCCAAGGGCGACAAGGCATGCAGGTTCATAATGTTCCCGGCCAGCAGACGAATGGAATACATGGAAAGGCTTGACGAGTTCGGGAATATGTAGGGTGAGCAAGATGAGTGCGAAGATAAGGAAACTTACAGACCAGCTCAACCAGCTCATGACAAACAGTGAAGTTGATGGCTGCGCCCTTGTTAGCACACGGGGACAGCTAATGGCAGCAGAGCTGGGCAAGGATGTGGATGACAAGGCCGTGTCGGCCATGGCTGCAGCTCTGCTGTCCATCGGCAACCGTGTCGGGACTGCACTGGCCTCTGGTGTGCCGAAGAACATCGTGATTAAGGGTGAGAATAAGATGGTCATGGTGCGAAGTACAGGAAATGCTGCTATCATCGCCACGGCACCAGCTGGAGCAAAGGTCGGCCTAATCGACTTCGAGATGGACAAGGTTGGAGCTCAAGTGGAAAAGATTCTGTAGATTTGTGCTCCCAACAAACAACTTGATTCGAGAGGAGGTGAACGCCGGTGCCACAAATCACGTTGCGTCCCTACGACTATAAGGTCTACGTCACTGGTCCCTTTCAAGCTGGAAAGACCACGCTAATCCATACACTTGACCCAAATGCAATCTCCATCGAGAGGGAGATGAGGGAGGAGTACCGTGGGGAGAAGGGGACCACAACCACTGGCTTCGATCTCGGGCGCGTCATGTGGGTCCGAAAGGAACCCTCACATGACGGACTCATCGTGCCAAAGGCCGAATACGAACAAGAGAGGGAGGAGTATAAAGGATGGATAGCCAAGGAAATAGAACTCAGAGGGGTTCCTGGTCAACTTCACTTCAAGTTCGTCAGGGACACCATGAGAATGAATACCGATGGCGTCCTGATGGTGGTTGACTCCTCCGACTATGCGATGATAGGGGATGCCAGTGCCATCTTGGCGGAAACCATAGCCTCTTTTGGAAACATTCCGATGGAGGTAATAGCGAACAAGCAGGATCGCAATGATGCGGCCTCGCCCCAAGAGGTGGCCTCGTGGCTGGGGGTCGAGTCCGCAACAGGCACCTGCGCAAAGGATCACGAGTCTGCGAAGAATGCCCTTATCCGCCTGTTGAAAAAGCTGGAGGCAGCCCAAGGGGCGGACGAGGGCGTTTCGACAGCCGCTGAGGCCCTCTCGGGCGACCAATAGGTGAATGCAATGAGTAATGATGAAGCAATTCCGCCTGTGAAAAAGCTGCGTCAGAAGCTGGACGAGTTTGCTGCCAGGGTACCAATCTGGAGCCTGACACTCTTCACAGTGGACGGCTATATAATAGCGCATCGCGCGGCATCTGAGCGCATCCCAGACGGAATTGAGATGGCAATCAGCAGCATGTCTGCAGGCCTAATCACCATATCAGAGGACTTCATTCGGATGATTGATGCGTCAAAGACGTTCAGGAGCGTCCTAGTTGACTCTGTAGACGAGGCTGGCGTGCTCAACTTTTCAATCCTGCTGGGTACGGTCGCAGACAATGTGCTCTTGTCGTGTGTCTTTCCACGAACAACTCAGCTGGGCCTGATCACGTTCGAGCTCGAAACGCTGGGCAACGAGATTCGTGAAACCATCCGAGAGTGGGACGTTAAGCTCCACAGTGAAACCATGACATGAGGCAATTGACCATGGTAGAAGGAAAGAGCGAGCGACTCGACCGTATACTTCGAAACCTGCACAATGATGTAGGGGAGAGTCTGCGCACATGCGTTGTGACAAATGAGCGGGGACTCATAGTAGCTGCCATAGATACCCACTCGACCACGAACGAGAGTGTGGCTGCCATGGTTTCCCTTGTTTCAGACACATCTCATCGTGTGGCTCAGAACCTCCAACTTGAGAAGACTTCACTCGTCCAAGTTAGCACTCCGAGTGACAAATTCGTAGTGCTTGAGTTCAACGTGCATGGAAGACCATTCAGACTGGGTGTCATCGTGAGAGGCGACACGTCGCGGCGGAGCATCCGCCAGCTGCTTCGGCGACGTAATGTTGACCAGATCCTACTAAGAGCGGCGAAGGAGATTCGTAAGGTGATGGAGGAATAGCCGGTAGGTGGAGGAGGAAAGAATGACATACAAGCTTGCCGAACTGGAATCAATTCTTCGGGATCTCACCCAGAAGTGCGACCTTGAGTCGTCAGCGATTGTGACAACAAGAGGACAGATGGTGTGCTCGTCGCTCTCCCTCAGTACGACAGAAAAGGCCATCTCAGCCATGGCGGCGTCGATTCAGTCCATTGGAGTACGCGTCGGAAAAGAACTGGGTGCAGGAATGCCCGAGGTAATCATCATCGATGGGGCTGAGAAGACTGTGATACTCACGGGATTTGGCTCCATGATACTAATCGGAACGGCTCCTGTGAACTCCGGCATCGCTCTCATCAAGTTCGAGCTTGTGAGAGCTGTAGAGAGAATCAAGAAAGTTCTTAATGAGTGAGAAACGTGTGCCGTGCCAGAAAGTGGTGCGGCACAGACACTGTTTTATCTGATCTGTCATCATCCTTTTCAGGCAAGTGAAAAATGGAGCCGTGATTGGCAGCGTGCAACTCCGCAGACACTTCCGGGTAAGTGCCCCTGGGAGAGTGTGCCTGTTCGGGGAACACAGTGACTATCTCTCGCTCAATGTCATCACTGCCGCAATCGACCTTAGAATCAACATGGACGTTCACACTAGGCCAGATGACCTCATTAGAATTCGCTATCTTGACCTCAACGAGAACGACGAGTTTCGTATCGGAATGCCAGCCTCATACAGGCGGAAACGCGACTACGTTCGAGGTGCATTCAATGTTCTTCTGTCGGAGGGCATAGTGCCGCTGAGAGGGGCGGACATCGAGATTCGAGGTAACATACCCATGAATGGTGGACTGGCCAGCTCATCCGCTCTTACGGTCGCCGCGGTTCTGACAGGTGCCGCCCTCTCTGGGAGAACACTTGATAGGAAAACGATTGTCAAGTATGCGTTCAGGGCAGAGGTGCTGGAGTTTGGTGAAAGTGGGGGAAGCATGGATCACACAGCATGTACATATGGCAACATAGTCCATGTGGACTGTGGACCACAGCCGCAGGTGACTGAGCTCCCAGCAGGAATACACGGTCTCGTGATTGGGGACTCAAGAGAAAAGAAGAGGGACACTGTGGGCGACCTTCGTAAGATACGAGGTACGGTCGAACAAGGATACACGGCCCTCAGGAACATCATTGACGGTTTCGACCAGCGCACGTCCCCGCTCACAGAGGTCATGAAACACGCCTCGAGCCTTCCCGCCGATGTAAAACGAATGACCCTGACGACGTTGCGTAATCGTGACCTGACAGCGAGAGCCTTTGCGCTACTCAGATCACCTGCTCCCGATCCTCGTACTCTCGGTCAGATGATAGATGAGCACCATGCCCTCATGCGCGATGGACTGGACAGGTCCACACCAAAGATAGAGAGATTGATAGATGCTGCGAAGGAGGCTGGCGCTCTCGGCTGCAAGATCAATGGGAGCGGTGGTGGTGGCACTATTCTCGCCTATGCGCCGGGTCGCGAAACTGAAGTGATGAGAGCAATAGAGAGAGAGGGCGGCACCCCGTATCTGGTACGGGTCGTGGGGGGTGCCGCGGTGGTCAGATAACAGAATCTACGAGCTCTCAGCGAGCTCTCTCATGCGCCTCTCGACAATTTCGAGAATCTCGCCCTTCAACTCATTACCCCTGCTGATGATGGACTCAACCTCGGAGGAAATCTTCTCTACGAACTTTTTGTCTTTGATGTTGCCGAGGTTTATTCGCACATTGAGTGCTGCGCCCTCTATGGCCGCCATGAGAGCATGCGCAGCCACACCCGCATCTGTTATCGCGTTTATGTTGCCCTTCTCAGCAGCAATCCTTGCATGCTCGAGAGCATTAAGAGAGTGGCGCATGGTCTTCAACGGAACCTCGGCAGCATGCTTCGTCGCCTCTTCTAAGACCTCTTCCTTCTCCTTTTTCTGCTCGGGTGTGTCTTCAGGCATCTTGAAGGCCTTCATGACCTCGTCGAAGGCTGCTGAGTCCTCTTCCACCAGACCCATGAGCACACCACGGTCGTTCTCACATGCATGACGATGTGAGAGCATCTCTTCCTTGATGGCTGCAAACTTGCGTCCTGAGAGTGACAGACCTGTCACCATGCACACGAGCGCCGCACCAAGTGAGCCCATGGCTGCGGCCACGCTTCCACCTCCGGGTGTCGCACGCGCACGGCGCACCTGGTTCCCAAACTCAATGAGAGACATCTCGGTGAAGGACTTCTTCTTCGGATCCTCAGCACCACCAAGATAGTACAGGTCCAAGATCATGGACTCATCGAGCTTCTCAGGCTGTACGTAGTAACGGAATGCATCAAGGATGGCGAAGAGTGGAATCATGCCGACAATCTCGGTTTCGACGACGGTTGCTCCAAAGCGCCGGGCCTCATTGCGGACGACCTCTAGGACCTGATGTATCTTGGTCCGCTTGGGGTGTGTCAGGTTCATTGATACCTGAACCATGCCCTTCTCGGGGATTTCGAGGCCTATTCCTTGGACATAGACGAAACCGCCTGTCGTAGCACGAACCGCGTCTGCGCATGCCTTTGCCACACGTACGTCAGTCGTATTGAGGTTGCAGTTGAACGCAATCAGGAAGTTCCTCGCACCGGTGGCTGTGCATCCGGCCGTGGGATGAATCTTCTTGGGGCCGTAGTCGGGGTCCTTCGTCGGGTCTGTGCCGATGAGTTCGCGCAGGCCCTCGAACTCACCTTCGCGAATGTTGGGCAGATCCACTCTGTCGGGGCGTGTCGCAGACTTTGCGTAGAGGTAGACTGGTACGTTGCATTTCTTAGAAAACTCCTCAGCAAACTGCTTTGATAGCTCAATGCACTCGCCAATGGTCGTGCCGTGAAGCGGAATGAACGGAACAACGTCAACGGCACCCATTCGGGGATGAGCACCCTGATGTTTCGTGAGATCAATCTTCTCCACGGCAAGCTCAGCGGCACGGAGAGCGGCCTCTTTCACCTTCTGTGGTTCGCCAATGAATGTGAACACTGAACGATTGTGGTCGTAATCATACTCGACATCCAGAAGCCGTACGCCCTCTACGCTCTTGATCGCCTCAGCTAGGGCGTCAATGACCTCCTTTCTCCGTCCCTCGGAGAAGTTGGGCACGCACTCGACAATCTTCAAGGTCAGTCACCGCGCCCGCCGCAGCCAATCATGCTCAAAAGGCTTTGGGAGCAGGACGCCATGAATGTCAACATCAAGATGACATCGCATTCAACTGACGTATGAGCCATAGTCGATGGCATATGTAGTGAGGACGTTCGTCTGGGCCATCTGGAACGAGTACGCCGCAAGCACATTCTTTAGAAGCATTGCGATGGTCATCGGCCCGACACCACCGGGAACCGGCGTGATGTACAGAGCCTTGCACTTGATGGCCTCGAAGTCACAGTCGCCATGAGGAGTGGCCACATCGATGACGATGGCCCCATCCTTCACCATGTCGGCCGTGATGAAATAGGGATCCTCATCGGAGCGCCGGCGGCCTACTGCAGTGATTAGGATGTCGGCCTGACGAGTGATTGATGGGAGGTCCCTCGTATGGGAGTGGCACACAGTCACTGTGATGTTCCTGTTGAGGAGGAGCATGATGAGGGGCTTCCCTACGATTGTGGACCTGTTGATGATGACAGCATGCATACCATCAAGGTCTATTCCCAGCGAGTCGAGAATTGTCACGATTCCCTGGGGCGTGGCCGCGCTTAAGAGCTCGCCACCATAGAAGAGCCTGTAGATGTTCCTCGGAGAAAAGCCGTCAACATCCTTGTCGGGGTTTATGGCGCTGATGATGGTCTCTTCGTCGATGTGCTTGGGAAGAGGAAGCTGTACCAAAATCCCGTGAACCGTGGGGTCTTGGTTCAGACGGTGTATCAGCTCCAGCAGTTCCTCCTGTGTGGTGTCCTCAGGGAGATTGTAGCCCTCAGAGAGAATGCCCACGCGCTTGCATGCCTTATGCTTCATCCTGACGTACATCTTCGAGCCCGGGTCCTCTCCCACTATCACGGTCACGAGCTTGGGTCTCGCACCGTGAAGCTCTGTGAGCCGTTCCACTTCGTTTGCTATCTCCTGCCGAATCCTCTTCGACAGCTTCTTGCCACTGATGACATGGTCTTCGCAAAAGTCGCCAGGAGTTATCTCAAGGGCCATCGTACAACCACCACCTAGAACACCCCGGATATGTTGCCCTCATCGTCGATACTCATGCCAACGGCAGCAGGCTCCCTGGGCAGCCCGGGCATCAGATTGACATCCCCCATGTAAACGATCACAAAGCCTGCACCAGTGTTCACGTCAACATCACGCACGAAGACCTTGAACCCGGTTGGCCTACCAAGAAGCTTTGGATTGTCCGAGAGGCTGTACTGGGTCTTTGCAACACAAATTGGAAACTTGCCGTACCCTCGCTTCTCAAGAGAACGTATTTGCCGTTTCACACCGTCACCGTAGGTCACCCCATCTGCACCGTAGACCTGAGTTGCAACCTTCTCGATTTTGGCCGTGATACTATCCTCTGGCTCGTAGGTGTGCTTCAGACTGGAGCCTCTCTCAATTGACTCAATCACGGCTGAGGCGAGGGCCATTCCACCCTCACTACCCTTTGTAAACACCTCGGACACCTCCATTCTCCACCCTCGCTCCTCACAGAGAGACTTCAACAGACCAATCTCTTCGTCAGTGTCATCGGGAAACCTGTTGAGCGCAATCACAGCGGGCAGGCCCCATGTTTCAACATTCTCCATGTGTTTCTCAAGGTTCGGAACTCCTGCCGCGAGATCGCCGTCACCGTGCAGCTTGAGCGCACGAATCGATGTTACTACAACGACCGCATCAACGTCGAAGTTGCCAGCACGCGTTACGATGTTGATGAACTTCTCAGCCCCGAGGTCAGCACCGAAGCCTGCCTCAACAACGACATAGTCAAAGAGCCTCAGGGCTAGGTCTGTAGCGACTATCGAGTTCGTCCCATGGGCGATATTGGCAAATGGCCCGGCATGAATGAATGCCGGCGTGCCCTCGGAGGTCTGAACGAGATTGGGTTTGAGGGCATCGCGAAGAATGACGCTCATGGCACCCTCAGCCTTCAGGTCATGAGCAAATACCTCCTTCTTGTCGAAGTTTCGACCCACAAGAATGCGTCCGAGGCGCGCGGTCAGATCAGAGTAATCGGTGGCAAGTGCAAGAATCGCCATTATCTCGGAGGCAGCTGTGATCACAAAAGAGTCCTCTCGAGGAAAGCCATTCTTTCGGCCACCAAGACCTACTACGATGTTCCTGAGCGCGCGGTCATTCATGTCAATCGTCCGTGGCCAGTACACCCGACGCAGGTCAATGCC
>QMYR01000020.1 GCA_003662765.1 Candidatus Thorarchaeota archaeon | reverse complement strand
GTCATTGTCGACCACCCAGATGAGTTCAACCAGCACATGCTCGCCTTCTTGTCAGGCGAGTGACGGAGGTCACGAGCAATATCTCGTGGGATCACTCCATCAGCTTGACGAGCGCCTCGCCGTCTAAAACTGTCTTTCCGTCTTGGTTCATGCAGGTTGTCTTGAGAGTCACCCGTCGCTTCTCGTCGTCCTTGGCCACGACCTCCACCCGTGCTGTGATTGTGTCACCTATTCGAACAGGGGCCAGAAACCTCATGCTCTGACTCATGTAGATGGTCCCGGGCCCGGGGAGGTGCATCCCAATGACTGCACTGACGTACGCAGCAGTGAGGATGCCATGCGCGATGCGTCCGCCAAACATTGTCTGCTTGGCCCATTCCTCGTTGAAGTGAAGTGGGTTGTAATCGCCACTAAGCCGCCCAAAAGTCTCGATGTCCTCTTCGGTCACCGTGTGCGTTGTTTCAGCGCTATCCCCGATCTTAAGATCGGAGTAGCGTGTCATCTTGACATCCGTCATGATTGTTCACTCCCATGGTCCCCACTTGATTGTTATGGCGTTCCACGACCATCCTATCCCGGCGGCCGTCAGGACTACGATGTCGCCGTCCTTTATCTTGCCAGCCTTCAGACCCTCCTCAAGCGACACTATCGCATCATTCTGTCCCATGTGGCCATACTCCTCGAAGTAGGTAGATTGCTTGTACGGGTCTACACCCAGCTCCCGTGCCACAAACTCGAACGCGCTACGTTTCATTCGAATCAGGCCAAGGTAGTCGATGTCGGCTCTCGAGTACCCGCTGCGCTGAAGAGACTCGTCAATCACCCGCAGGAAGTTCTGCATCGACAGCTTGTCCAGCCTCTCCTTCAGGCTCTTGGGGTCGCGGACATCTAGATAGTGCAGACGCTTCTCGATTGCCTCGCAAGTGATTGGCATCACGGTGCCACCTGCCGGCACATAGACATCATCAGCAAACTGGCCATCTGAGATCACACTACCTTCAAGAACAACGTTGTGTGGGTAGTCTGCTCGGAGGAGCACAGCAACACCGCTTGCGGCAAGGTCGTGCATGAACCGCGTTCGGATGTTGGTGTAGTCGATGAGATCGCAGTTCCGATACCCACTCGCTATCAACACTCGTTTGTATCCTTGAGTCTGCATCAGCGACTTTGCCAGCATCATGGCGACAACGAATGTCCCACAGCGCTGGTTCACATCGAACGCCCAAGCACGGGTTGCACCGACTTCGTGTTGGAGCTTGATACCGTATGTCACCATGGGATGTTCCGCGTAGACCTCGCCCGCCCATATCACAAGATCAATGTCTCGGGCAGGGTCAATCCGCGCACGTCCTATTGCGGTCTTTGCAGCACGAACACCCATTGCCACCGTGTGATCGTCAGGCCCCGGGACGGCCTTGCTCCTGAGGCCCATCTTTGTGATCAGAATCTCAACAGGGGTGCCGGACTGCTGCGAGATGTATTCTGCAGTGTGCCGTTCTTTTGGGATATACACTCCAATAGACTCGATGCCAATTGGGCTCTGCGTCTTGCTCATTTCAGCTCCCTCTTGAGAATCTTTCCGGCTGCGCTCTTGGGAAGCGAGTCCCGAAACTCGTATACCTTGGGAATTTTGTACTTGGCAAGCCGCTCCTTCAGGTATTCTCGTATCTCGTCGGCGGCCAGGCTGTGACCAGGCTTCACCACAATCACCGCCTTTCCGACCTCACCCCACTTCTCATCCGGAATACCAATGACCGCCGCCTCGAGGACCGCAGGATGCTGATAGAGCAGCTCCTCGATTTCTGTTGGATAGACATTCTCACCACCGCTGATGAACATGTCCTTGCTACGCCCGACAATGTAATAGAAGCCCTCCTCGTCCACTCTCGCAAGGTCACCCGTGTGAACCCATCCATCAGGCTCAATCGTCTTGGCAGTCTCCTCAGGCTCGTCCCAATAGCCGGAGAAGATGTGGGGACCACGAAGCAACAATTCTCCGACCTCTCCCACGGGAACTGGAGTGCCATCCTTATCCACTATCTTCGTGTCACAATGAAACACGGGGAAACCGACGGACGTTGGCTTACGGCGAATCTCACTCTCAGGCAGATAGAAGTTGTTAGGTCCCACCTCTGTCAGTCCGTAGCCCATCTTGAAGTCCTTCCCTCGAGCCCAGTACCGCTCCATGATTGCAACAGGGCACGGCGCACCTCCGCTGATGAACACACGCACGGAGCCAAGGTCTGTCTTCTCAAACAGCTCATGCTGGGCGATCATCTGAAACATCGTTGGCACTCCGATGACGATGGTGCACCGTTGGCTCTCAATCACCCGCAATGTTTCAGCCGGGTCAAAGTCCCCCATCAAAATAGTCTTGGCACCCATATGGTAGAAGGGAACAAGAAGGACGTTCCAGCCGCCAGTATGGAACAGTGGAAATAGCAGAGGCTGAACGTCGTCTGGCCTCAGTCCCCATGACGTGATTGTGTTTACCGAATTCCAGAATACCAGACGATGAGATAGCACGGCACCCTTCGGTAGCCCGGTGGTACCTCCCGTGAAGACTATCAGCGCGGGGTCATCGAAGTTCAATTCAGGCCGTTCGACCGACTCTGACGAGAGTCGTCGCATTTCTGCGCCGAGAGTCCGGTCTGCCCCAACGCGGGCCTCGCCCATCACAAGAAACTCGCGCTCTCCAATGAGATCACGCATGTTGTTGAAGGGCTCTTTCAGCTGGGGATCATATACTATGGCACGTGGGTCTGTCTTCTTAACAAGGTACTCAACTTCTCGTGGCGCAAGCCGAATGTTGAGTGGGACAAGAATAGCCCCAATCTTTCCGCAGGCCAAGAATAGGTCGATGCACTCAATACGGTTCTTGGAGAACGTAGCAACCCTATCGCCTCGTGACAGCCCAAGGTCAAGTAGCAGGCGAGCAAGGCGATTCGCTCGTCGGTCCATCTCAGCATAGGAGTAACTATCACCAGTTGTGTTGTCGAAGACGGCAACACGGTCTGGGGTGAGTAGGGCGCGGCGACCGGCCCAGTCACCGATCCAAGACCAGTTCTCATTCTTCATCTAAGACTCCTCCGGAGAGTTGATGCGACCTTCGACCGGTGGCATTTAAGGCATTGCGGTTTCAACAGAGGCAGGCTGATGAACAGCGTACAGCTTGACCATCAGATTCGGACCTCTTCCGATATGCAGTCCCTACCAAAAGATAATATTTAGCACCGACCGTAACACTGTTCCAGTCTTGTTGTGCCGCCGGTGGCACCGGAGGCCCTCTCATGGATGATAGAAGCAGACCGGTCGTTCCTCACTCGAGCGAGATTCCGTATCAAGCAATTGTAGACACCATGAATGACGCACTGGTGATTGTTGACGAGAACCAGGTCATCACGTACGCGAATCACAGCTTCATGGAGCTGATAGGATACCGACTTGAGGACATCATCGGCAGGCACGTGAAAGATTTCTTGGACGAAGAGAACTGGCACAAGGTCCAAGAACACATCAAGAAACGGCGAGGGGGATACTCTACCCAGTACGAACTCGAGTGGACTCACTGGACTGGGGACAGGGTTCAGACTATCGTGTCTGCCACCCCGATCTTTGAGAAGGGGGAGTATCGAGGGTCATTCGGTGTGATCACGGACATCACGGCACTTCGACTGGAGCAGGAAAAGAGACTTCGAACGGAACGGAGATTCCGGGTGATTCTCGAGGCGATGAATGAGGCCGTCGCGTTTGTAGACGGAGAACTGAGGGTTCAGTACGGAAACAACCGCCTTTTCGAGATGTTGGGCTACACGCCCGAGGAGGTCCTTGGCAAGTCCGCACTCAACTATGTTGATACTTCGGGACGCGAAACAATCCGGAGATTCGTCCTCCGTTCTGGGGAGGAAACAAGAAAGACGTACGAGTTGACTCTCATATCGAAGAGTGGGGAGCGGGTACATGCGCTGGTCACCCCGAGGCCCATCTACGATGATGGGGGACAGCTCATTGGCATCATCGGCATGCTCTTGGACGTGAGCGAGCTAAAACGTGTGTACAGTCTGATGAAAGAAACAGAAGCTCGATACGAGTCGCTCTTCAAAGAGATGCCTGTGGGTCTGATATCGATTCGCGCAGACGGCAAGGTGCTGAACGCGAATGAGCGGGCCGCCGAGATCCTAGGTGCGCCTTCGGCAGATGCGCTATTCGAGATAGACTTCCTACAGTCCCCGGCATCCAAGGCCTCCGGCATTCCTGAGGCTCTGCAGAAATGCATTCAGACCAAATCGCTCGTTGTGGGCGAGGCTCCGTTCAAGACACTATGGGGAAAGGAAGGCCACGGGACTTACAGACTGTATCCACGTCTTGACGAAGACGGAAACGTTGTTGAGATTCTCGGCGTCTTCGACGAGATCACAGAGCGAAAACGGATGGAGGAAGCACTAAGAGAGTCGGAGAGGAAGTACCGCGACCTTGCCGAGGACTCACTGCAGGGAATCAGTATAATCCAAGACCAGAGATACGTCTACGTAAACAATACATTCTGTGAGATTGTGGGTAGGACCAGAGAAGAGATTCTCTCAATGAGCCCCGAAGAAGCATGGGCGATGATTCACCCTGAAGACAGGCCTCGCCTTCTCAAGTTCGCCGAGGACAGAACGGCTGGCCGTGAAGTACCTGTTCCGTACACGTATCGTTTCGTCCGTCCTGATGGCTCTGTGAGGTGGGTCGAAGCATTCTCGAACTACATAGAGTTCCAAGGCCGGCGGGCCTTGCAGGTCATAGTAATCGATGTGACTGAGAGGAAGAGAGTACAGGACAAGCTGAAAGAGTCACAGGAGATGCTCAGCCTTGTCATTGAGACCATCCCGCAGTTCGTGTATTGGAAGGACAAGGAGTCTCGGTACATCGGATGCAATGCGAACTTCGCGCGTGTGGCAGGAGTAGAATCACCCGAAGAGATCGTTGGAAAGACTGACTATGACCTTGCTTGGACAAGAGAACAGGCAGAGGCATACATCAAGACCGATAGAGAGGTCATCGAAACGGGACAGCCCATTCACGGCCTTGTGGAGAAGCAGCTCCAAGCTGGCGGTCGTGAACGCTGGATTGAAACAACCAAGGTCCCGCTGCATGATGCGAGGGGAGAGATCATAGGCGTGCTGGGAACGTTTCAAGACATTACCGAGCGGCGAGAGAGAGAGGATGCGATTCGAAAGTCTGAGGAGAAGTATAGAACCCTGGCGGAGGGAAGTCTCCAAGGTCTTGCGATAGTCAGCTCTGATCGAATCGAGTATGCGAACAGGTCTCTACTGAGGATGATAGGTCGGACCCTCGAAGAGCTGTGTTCCATGTCTCTCGATGATGCGACATCGCTCATTCACCCCGAGGACAGAGAAGAGGTCGTTCAGAACTTCATGAAGAAAATAAACGGCGAGCCCGCACCCTCCAACCTAGAGTTCCGGGTCATCACGCAGCACGGAAACATCAGATGGATGGAAGCTTTCACGAGCCTGATTGAGTTCGAGGGCAAGCCGGCGATACAGGTCGTATTCATTGACATGACCGAGCGGAGGAAGGCAGAGCGCGAGGTCCGCTCGGCGAGAGACCGTGCAGAGCTCTATCTCGATCTCATGTCCCATGACATCAGGAATCATCTTCAGGTGATAGTCAGCAGTGCAGCACTATTGCGAACGGCCGCCGATGAGGCAACCAAGGACTCCTTCTTTCAAATCATGATGGACTCTATTCAGCGGGTTTCTCGTCTGATTGATGAGGTTAGGGCAACGGAAGAGCTCGCTAGCGTTCCACTGGAACCACGGAACCTGACCAAGGCCGTCGAGCGATGCGTGAACGCACTGGCGAAGAGTTCGACCCAAGCACACTTCGAGATGTCCATTGAGTGCGAGGACGCAGAAGTGATGGCCGATAGCTATCTTGAGTTCCTTGTCACCAACATTCTCATGAACGCAGTCGAACACAATCCGAACGATGACAAGAGGGTCTGGGTGAGGGTCTACAAGGACGGTGGTGGCTACACCATCAGCATTGCAGACAACGGTCCCGGTGTACCTGACGGAGCCAAGGAGAGCCTGTTTGACAGGGCACGAAGATTCGGGGGCTTGGGACTCCACCAATCACAGCAGATTGCTGACAAGTACGGCGGCAAGATTATGGTGTTCGACCGCGTCCCCGGCGACTACTCGCAGGGAGCGGAGTTTAGAATCTGGATTCCTCGTGCTCATCGCAAAGAAACCACATAGTCATGCTGATGTGACGGGGGTGGGCGTCGAGCTGTTGCGTTTCGCAGTTAGGAATGCTTATATTCGCGGGCCTTGACGACGCTCCGCGGTGGCTCGCATGAGAATAGATATACTATGAACTATTCCTTTTGATGTGTTGTGAAGAGGTCAGAAGGTTTCGAAACAGAGCCGCCACCGTCATTCTGTTCATCCTTCCAAATCTGAGGTGTCAGTATGCACGACATGGCCATAGAGATACGAAATCTGTCAAAGAGGTTCATCTCCACCAAGAGACGGGCAATTGTCTTCCCTGTGGAACGCAAGGCAGTAGACGCTCTAAGGTCTGTCAACCTCGACATCCCGCGGGGGAGAGTCTATGGTCTACTTGGCCCCAACGGAGCGGGAAAGACGACCCTCATCAAGATACTCGCCACCCTTGTCATTCCGACCTCTGGCACAGCCACTATCATGGGTCACGATGTTCTCAGCGACTCGTCCGCAGTCAGAGCAATCATTGGGGTCTGCCAAGGAAACGAGCGAAGCATCTACTGGAAGCTGTCTGCAAGAGAGAATCTCGTTTTCTTCGGGCGGCTGTATCGACTGACAAAGACTGAGGCAAAGGAGCGAGCAGACGAACTACTGGGCCAGATGGGCCTCCTAGACAAGGCCGACGAGAAGGTCGAGAATCTGTCTCACGGGATGAGGATGAAGATTGTGTTCGCCCGAGCGCTGCTCCACGACCCACCGGTACTGCTCCTTGACGAACCAACACAAGGACTCGATCCCACCTTCGCCACCGATCTCAGACGCCATGTCCAGAAAGAACTCCGTGACAAGACCATTCTGTTGACCACTCATTACATGCATGAGGCCGACATGTTGTGTGACAAAATAGCTCTGATTAATGATGGCGAGATAAAGAGCGTAGGGACGCCGCACGAACTCAAGGAAGAAGTCCGGGACTATGACAGCATTCACATCATCATGCGGGGCGTTCCCGACATGACAAGAATCAGAGCGCTGGAAGAGGTTCTCTCGGCCAGCGTCACAGAGCAAGATGGAGGGGCCGAGCTTGTCGTGACCGCCAGGAACGGCTATGATCTGGCACGCCGGGTGCTCAACCTGCTCCATGACACTCCCGGAGTTCGTGTTGAGAGGTTCGAGGTCAAGGAGCCAACACTTGACGATGTCTTTCTGAAGTTGACAGGTAGGAGGATTGAAGACTGATGCATCAGGACGCCGCATCTCCCACGACCGAGGGTGGCCAACGCGAGAGAACTGACATCCCGCCAAGAGTGCTTCTTGACTGGAGGGCAGCCAGAATCTTCGCCGAGAAGAACCTCATGATCTCTCTGAGGTACCCAGCGAATATCATTGTCTGGGGTGTGGTTCCCATTCTCTGGCTGGCGCCGTACGTTCTGATGATGACCGCACTGAGCGGCTCCGCAGGCACCATCAGGTTTCAGGAGCTCTCCGGGTTCGACGACTTTGTCAAATTTGCCATTGTTGGCTGGTTCGTCTACCAGTATGTCGACAACGCAATATGGAGCATCGGAAACAACTTTCGATGGGAGCAGTTCAGCGGCACGTTGGAGCCGTTATTTGTGGCACCGGTCTCAAGAGTGAGCATTCTTCTGGGAGCGGCCATTTCAGACACAGTCTTCACGACTCTCTCTGCAGTGGTGCTCCTCGGGACCTCGTGCGTTCTGTTTGGGGTCTCGTACTCGTTCGTCATGGTAGCTCCGGTCATCCTTACTCTACTGCTGATGTTGTTCGCCCTGTTCGGATTCGGATTCATGGTTGCTGGGCTGATACTGGTGTTCAAGGATCCGAGCGTGCTCACACAGCTCGTTGACACCGTGGCGTTCACAGTCACCCCCGTGAACTACCCGGTACAGGCCTTACCACCGTACGCGCGATTTCTTGCGTACCTCGTTCCCGCCACCATCGCAATGGAGGTGATTCGTCATCTGTTGATTGACGCGTACATCGAGATGTCAGTCTTCTTGACCAGCATCATGTTCCTGCTTCTCCTCCTAGTCGGCTTCTGGGTCGTGGGGCTGGCAGCATTCAGATACGCCGAGCGTTGGACAAAGGAGAGAGGAAGTATGGGAGGTTTCTAAATGGCGAGCTCAAAGGTATTCACACGAGTCATTGAGAGGCGCGGACTGCGTTCCGAGATCTCAGCAGCATGGGCCATCTCAGTAAGGATATGGAAGGTCGAACTCTCGTACCCCCTGAGTCTGTTGTGGTTTATCTTGATGCCATTCCTGTGGCTCATCCCCATGGTCCTAGCAGGGTCTTCCGTGAGCACGGGCCCAGACTCGGCAGAACTAGCGAGGCTCACAGGAATCGATGACTGGGTCTCCTACATCGCCATCGGGACCGGACTCATGGGACTTACGCTCTCGATAATCTGGGGCACTGGAATGTCCCTCAGAAGGGAACAGAACGTCGGCACACTGGAGACCCTAATGACAACACCAATCGAACGCAGTACTCTCGTCCTAGGCTCCGCACTGCATAACCTTCAACATGGTGGGCTGGGAGTGATACTGCAACTCGCAGCATCGACCATCCTCTTCGGTGTCACACTCAATGCGTGGGGTGTGTTTCCAGCCCTCGCCGTACTGGCCCTTGGAGTCATTGCCCTTCAGGGGGTCGTCTATGCCATTGCGTGTGTGGTGATGGTGGCGAAGCAGGGTTGGATGATCGTTGAGTTCATTGGGGACTTTCTGATACTGCTGGCGCCCACTGCGTATCCCCTTGCTGTGCTTCCATGGTTCCTCCAAGCGGCCTCGCTGGCCTCCCCGCTCACGTGGACCGTGGAGGCGTTCAGAGATGCGCTTATCCTTGGCCCCGGCGCCCCCAGCCTGCTCACAGCGGCCCTCGTACTGCTGATACTTGACGCCATATACGTCCCACTCGGTCTTCTCCTCTACAAGAGGACCGAAACATGGGTGCGCAAGAGGGGGGCTCTGTCGCAGTTCTGATGAGATGTTTACTATGACACATACCTAACCATATACTGCAAAGAGATATACCATATAGTTTATATCGCTATACGATGTACCTGTCCGTTGATAGAGATGACGAATAGCGCCATCGTATGTGACAAACTCATCAAGGTCTATCGGAACAGGCGATGGGAGAAGATCCTGCCACCACGATACTATCTGAAAGAGATTCGCGCCCTCGACGGTCTGTCCTTCGAGATCGCAGAGGGAGAGGTATTCGGGCTTCTGGGACCCAACGGAGCAGGCAAGACGACGACAATTCAAGTGCTTGCCGGGCTGTTGATACCTGATAGTGGGACGGCACGGGTCTGCGGAATTGATCCTGTCACCCATCCCGACGAGGCTAAGAGAAGAGTGGGAGTGGTTGCCGGGGGCAACCCGAGGCAGTTGTACAACAAGCTGACAGCAAGGGAGAACCTCAGATACTGGGGTCACCTATATGGGATCTCAGGCCATGTTCTTGAGAGAAGAATTGACGAGCTTCTCGAGCTATTCGGAATGACGGAACGAGCCGATGACGTGATCGAGAAGTTCAGCGCGGGCATGACACAGAGGATCATCCTTGCGAGGGGGCTAATCCACGACCCGGACGTACTTCTGCTCGACGAGCCGACGGTCGGCCTCGACCCAAAGGCCAGCCGTGAGATGCGTTCCTTCATCAAGAAGAGGCTCGTCGGCGAGAGCGAGAAGACAGTCTTGCTCACGACTCACGAGATGCATGTGGCGGAGGAGTTGTCCGACAGAATAGCGATAATCAATCACGGAAGAGTGATTGCACTCGACACTCCTGAGGCCCTCCGGAAGAGAGCAAACGGCGGAACGATTCTCGATGTTGAGATTCTGAATGCGAACGGAAGGCTCCTGCAGACTCTGTCTACGAATGGGCTGCAAGTTCTCTCTTCAGGGGACGATGCCGAGAATCCGGCTCTCACACGACTGCGCCTGAGAGCCGAAGACGAAGATACTGCTCTTCAGCAGATCATCGAGGCAGTTCTTGGTCACAGGGACGCGCGCCTGATTCGCATGGATGTCCGGGAACCGTCACTTGAGGATGCGTTCGTGTTCCTGACCGACCAGAGTGACAAGGAGGCCGCGGCAAATGCATGAGGCAAAACACTGGTTTCTGATAACGAAAGCGACGTTCATCAAGGAGCTTAAGATCCAGAAGAGGTACGTCGGATGGATGGTCGCCAGTCTACTCCAGCCCGTAATCTGGATGGTCCTGTTCAGTCTCATAGGGGCCGGATTTGGGATAGGACAGACTCAAGCAGGTTTTGATTTTACGAGCTTTCTGATTCTCGGGGTTCTGCTATTGATGTTGCTCTCACAGTCCCTGTGGGGTGCCGGGCTCGCCCTTCGCAACGAGCAGTACAGAGGAACGCTGGAGTCGACCTTCACGGCTCCCGCGAAGATGACGGCAATACTTGTCGGCTATGCCCTTGCGGACTTGGTGTTCGTAGGTTATCTCATACTCGTTGGTTATCTCCTTGGGACCTTTGTGTTCGGGATGGAACTGGTGGTCTCCGATCCTGTCGGTCTCATCATCGCATTCGCAATCACGATATACGGAGTGTGGGGCTTCGCGTTCATGTTCGCAGCCGTGACTCTGATGATCAAGCAGGCAAACGCCGTTGTGAACTTGGTCCAGCCAATCTTGTACATCCTCACGGGTGTGTTCTTTCCTCTCTCGGCCCTACCACCAGAGATTCAGCAGTTCTCTCTACTCCTTCCCCTCACTCGGGGCTTCCTCTCTATCCAAGAGATAACGCTAAAGGGAGCGACGCTAGCTAGTGTCACACCGCTGCTGGCAGGCGCTGTGATATCGGGCACGGTCCTTGCTCTCATCGGGATCGCCGCCCTGCGTGCCACTATGGAGTGGACAAGACACAAGGGTCTGCTGGGTGCGTTCTGAGAGATAGGGGTATCCCGAGAGGGGTTGACAAAGTGGCATCGGACGAGCAAAAGGACGAGGTCAGGTTCAAGGAACCAGAGACCCTCGAGGAGCTCTCCGATGCCCTCTCCCTGCTGGGAAACTTGACACGTCTACGAGTCATCGCGGCTCTTCTCGACGGGCCGATGTTTGTTCAGGAACTGAGTAGTAAGCTTGCGGTCAGTTACCCGCTTCTTCACCTGCACCTGAAGAACATGGAGAAACATGGCCTTGTGAGGTCCGAGTACGCGATCGGGACAGACAAGTCAAAGAGGTACATCAAGAGGTACTTCCAGCTCGTGGACTTCAAGCTTGAGGTCACCCCGGAGTTGATACGCAGACTCGCGTCCGCGAGCGAACAGGAGTCAGGAGCAAAGGCGAAGAAGAGAGCAGGTCAGACTAGAGTGAAGAAACGGTGATTATGATGATCGCGCACGCGAAGTGGCTTAGTGCAATGGCCATTATCTTGCTGGGATTCGCATTTCCCGCCGTACTGGCATACTTGGGCGCCGTGTACCAGTTCAATATCTGGTACGTGGGAATCTTCACATTCCTGTCCATTGTGGGGGCGGTGCTGATACCAATCACGCTCTACGGAATCACGGGCGTACTCATAGACGATGACCAAGATAGATACAGGAAACAGGTAGACGAGATGGAAGAGGCATTGGCATCTCTTCTCAAGAGGGTCGATGCGATAGTCAACTCTCTGAGAGAGGTCGATGCTATCCTCAAGATGGAGGAATAAGACTTGGCAAAGGACGAGAAGGAATACTGGTCGAAGAGCGGCAGCGAGCTGATTAGAATACTTGAACAGAGGCTGACGGAGATGGCATTCCTTGTCGAGTCAATCAAGAAGTCACTCGAACGCATAGAGGGCACACAGTGACGCCATCACATCACGAGGAGCACACGACCAATATTGTAGACCCATGGTGACCCGTCGCCTGCAGAGCCTAGAACAGTGATTTCCCGGTCTCTAGCGGTGCTAATCCCTAGATCCGTCGCCACAGCCAGCGACGCCACCATCGGAATTCCAGCGCGTGCGCAAATGTCAATGACTTCTGATGTGAGGCGCCCAGTGAAATAGAGGGCAGATCTTGTGAGGCCGATGTGCTCTCTCTTCGCGCCGCCAATTACCTTCAGGAGAACGTTTGCGCGGCGAATGTCCTCCGCAAAGAAATGGCGGTCCGACTCCAGACTACGGACAAGCGCACCGTGAGCACCCCCAGTGGTCCTGAGAATCACTTGGCGTTCTCGCAGCATCCGGAACGACTCTGTGATGTGGCGGCTTGTCACGGGCTGAGATTCTAGCCAACTTGGCTCCTCTGGTTCTGTTGCGCTTGAGTCATCAACCACAAGTCGAACCTCGTTCCAAGTCTCTCTGACAGAGATGGCATCAGGACTCACAAGGGGATACCCGCGAACAATGAGTAGCCCGAGGGCTAACTCAATCGCGTGACTCGGTGTGAACGTCGATTCAAGAATCGTACAACCATCTGCCCACTGCACGCGGACTCTCTTCTCGACTGCGACCACTTCGGTGCCGCGGACGAAACGGCCTTCCTTAATGGTATCGACTTCGATGACCCTTGTTGTCTTCATGGCACCCAGCGAGAAACTCTCGTGCGGCGTCTGAAAGACCTATCGACTCAGACACACTCTGCGCGGCTACAACAGAACATGATAGAGGAGAATCACGAGGCGAGAACAGAGCATCTAGTCAGGCACGATTCGTGTGCCCGTCTCGCCTCGAAGAGCCCGAGTGATGTTCGGAGGGTCCGTGATGAGAGCCTCGTTTCCCCCTCGCTCGATGAACTGAACGGAGGCCTTGATCTTCGGCAGCATGCTCCCAGCGGCAAAGTGACCCTCTTCAATGTACCTTCTGGCCTCAGACACAGTCATAGTGTCTATGGCGGTCTGCTGCGGAGTCCCGAAGTTCAGATACACCTGCTCCACCGCAGTGGAGATGAGCAACAGGTCGACGCCGAGATCACTGGCCAATAGGCTCGATGCAAAGTCCTTGTCAATGACCGCCGCAATGCCCTCCAGCGAGCCGTCCTCGTGTTCAATGACAGGGATACCTCCACCACCCACTGCATACACTATGACTCCCTGCTGCACCATGCATTTGATGGCGTCCAGCTCGACTATCTTCTGGGGAATAGGCGATGGAACAACACGCCTCCAGCCACGCCCCGCATCCTCTGTGACCACCCACCCATACTTCTCTGCACGCTCCTTAGCAGTCTGTTCGTCCATGAATGACCCAATCGGCTTGGTAGGGTTCTCAAACGCCGGGTCATTCTTGTCCACAACTACTTGGGTGATCACCCCGGCGATTGTCTTCTTCATTCCACGATGCTTGAACTCGTTCGTCAGAGCGCGTGCCAACATGTAACCAATCTGGCCCTGGCTCTGTGCGCCACAATAGTCCAAAGGCACTTCGTGTACTTCAGACGCGGCAAGCTCAGACCTGCGGAGTATGGCTCCGACCTGAGGACCGTTACCCGATGTTATAACAACATTCCAGCCCTCGAGAACCATGTCTGCAATATGCCGACTGGTTTCTGCTGCTGCCTCGTACTGATCCTCGATGGTACGATGCGACTTGTCGCGTATCAATGAGTTGCCGCCGATTGCGACAACGCCAGTCTTCGGTGCTGCCATTGAATCACCTCATCACCAGAGGCCTTCGGCGAAGCAGTACGGCACTTTTAAGAGATTCGAACGTGTCATCGAGAGGCAGCTGCCCGGGCCGTGGGTGGCACATCCTCACATTGTTTCGTTTGGTAACTTGACGGCGCTCAATTGTTGCCAATCCGAAACCGTTATACGTATCGTGGTCAGATGCTAGGACGAAGGCGATAGCGAAAATGAGGACACATCGCGGAAGAGGCATGGGTGGATGGGGACGAAGAGTCGGTTTGTGGGGACTCCAAGGCCGAGGTTTCGGAAGAGGTCGACGATGGAACATCGACCACATAGTGGCTAGCATTGACCCCAGTTGGCCAGAGCCTGCTGCATTCTCTCAGTCCCCCAGCTCCACAGAAGAAAAGGAAACAGCGAGAACAGTCTCGGTGCCCAGTTCCTCGCAGACCCCATCCTTTCCATATCCACAGGTCGACGATTCATGCATCGGATGTGGGACGTGTGTTCGCGCATGCCCGATGGGAGCGATAGCAATGGTCAACGGGATTGCGAAGGTCGACCCCAAGATCTGCGCCAGGTGTGGCGTCTGCATTTCCGTCTGTCCTGTGAACGCCATTGCTTTCCGTTAGTGATGCTGGAAACGGTCGCCAGTCACGGCCGGCCGTCCTCTTTCTTTCCACGACACTACTGCACCGACCATATTGAACGCTCAGAAACATCGCTAATGTTAGGAATCCTGATGTCTAGCGCTAAATTTTTTTGCCGCTTAATATATGGGTCTAAAGGTCGAGTCTAAAGAGCATTTATAAACCCGTTTGTCTTTCTCGCCATCAGGAACATTGTTCCGAGGAGAAATGCCTTGAAGAGGAGAACGATAGCAGGAGTCGGGCTGCTTCTGATCTTCGCGCTGGCCTTCACCATGATTCCGGCAGCGAACGCAGTCACGACCGACAACCAAGCCACACCCCGCCGCGGTGGAGGAGGTGGCGGCAGGTGGCGAAACACAGCGCCAACTGTAACGATAACCTACCCCGCGGACTTCGAAACCGTGAGCGGAACGATAACGATCACCGTCACCGCTACTGACGCGCAGGACGGAGACCTCGTCCCGACCATCTCGATCGACGGCGTTGTCGTGGCGACTGCGAACTCATACGTATGGGATACCACCACGGTGGAGGACGGCCAACATACTATCGAGGCCACGGTCACAGACAGCGGCGGCCTCACAGGATCTGACAGCAGTGTTGTCACGGTCGACAATGTTGAGGAACCGCCCCCGCCCCCGGGTCAGAACAAGTACGCAGTGATAGTGGGCATCTCGGACTACTACGCTGTAAACGACCTCTCCTATTGCGACGAAGACGCCACTGACTGGTACAACTACCTGTCCGGCCTCGGCTACACAATCAAGCTGTTTGGCGACGGCACGAACTCGTACCCCCAGTGGGATGGCTATGCCACGGAGTACAACATCAAGACCGCTCTGACCGAGTTCATCTCAATAGCAGATGAGGACGACATCATCGTCTTTGCCAGCTCTGGTCATGGCACGACCTACACAGGTGGCGAAACAATCTGCTGCTGGGACTATGGCGTAGGTCAGGACGGTGAGGATGGCTCCTTCACAGATGTGGAGATGGCCTCCGTCTTCGCCCCAGCCGTGTGCAAGGTCTTCATCTTTCTTGACCACTGCTACTCCGGTGGCATGAACGAGGTCATGTCAAATGACAACTCAGCAAACATCTACATGACAACGACCTGCACGGACTCCGGGTATGGTTATGATGAGCCCACCTACGAGAATGGCGCCTGGACCTACTGGTTCCTTGAGGCCGGTCTTGTCGCTCAGGGCTTCACAACCATGGAGGCCTGCTTCGACTGGGCCGTGGCCCAATACCCGTACAGTGGTGCAGATACCCCACAGGAGTTCGACGGCAACCTCGCAGTGGACTTCACTCTGTGACAGTGGGAGGAATTATCGTCCGCAAATCTGATGGAATGGTCTTGTCCATTCCATCTCCCCTCTTTCTTTTCTCCTCAGATGGCGGCGGTCCCGCATCTGCCCCGATGCGGGGCCGTTCCTGTCGCCAAGCCTCTACGACACTGATCAGGAATCCTGTTTCCAAAAACAACTTAACCGTCGCACCCCGCATTTCCTAGAAGCCTAACAGGACGCGTGGGCGAATGAATTCCGAGAGGGACGCAGGCCCAACGATCGGGCCGTACCGGGTAGTGGTGGCGACTGGCTTCGGCGTGTTCCTCAGCGCACTGGACTCGTCTATCGTGAACGTCTCGCTCTGGACAATGGCGACCGGGTTCAAAGTGGGAATGGACGCAATCCAGTGGGTCATCATCGCGTATCTACTGATTCTGACATCCCTCATGCCTCTCGCTGGCAAGGTGGGCGATAGACACGGGAAGACCAAGGTGTTCAAGTCGGGAGTGGGACTGTTCACGTTCGGCTCTCTCGCCTGTGCCCTGTCACCCACACTTGAGGTGCTGGTTGCTTCCCGGGTCTTTCAGGCGCTCGGAGCCAGCATGATGACGGCCAACGGCCTCGCTCTGATCACGTATTTCACAACGCCCGAAACGCGCGGGAGAGCGATGGGGCTGAACTCGATAATCCTTGCCGCAGCCTTGGGTTTGGGACCCGTGTTGGGGGGCGTCCTGACACAGTACTTCGGCTGGGAGAGCATCTTTCTAGTGAACATCCCTGCGGGAATCATCGGCTTCGCCACCGTGGCGTGGCTAATACCGGAAACCAGTCCCGTTCACGAAGCCAAATTCGACACTGTCGGCGCCATCATGTTCTTCGTGTGGCTGTTCTCGCTGGTCTACGCTGTATCCGTGGCAACCAAGACGCATGTATTGGTCCTTGGTATCTCCGCCGCGGTGTGCGTCGTGTCTTTCGTCGGACTTCTTGTCAGGGAGAAGCGCTTCGTATCGGCAATCATCCCCACGAAGGTGCTGGCCGACAGGCGCATATCGGTGAGCCTTGCCTCTGCATTGCTGTCGTTCATGGCAGTGATTCCAGTATCGTTCCTTATGCCATTCTACCTTCAGGAGGCCATGGGGTTCACACAGTCAATGACGGGGTTTTTCCTAGTAATCCATCCGCTCGTGCTGTCTGTGACCGGTCCTCTCGCGGGACTGATCTCAGAACGCGTACACGCGCGCTTGCAGACCGTCGCGGGTCTGGTAATTCAGCTCGCAGGTCTGATGTCGCTGTCCTTTGCTCTTCCGAACCTACTGTTCATGGCAGTCAGCATCGCTGTCATGAGCTTCGGACTGTCAATCTTCACTGTGGCCAATGGTAACTTTGTGATGACATCGGCTCCACGTGACTATATGGGAGTCATCAGCGCCCTGACAAACATCTCACGCACGACGGGATTCTCCGTGGCAACCGCCCTAGCAACGTCTGTGTTCGGTCTCTTCTTCGGGACACTGTATGGTGGCGGGAGTCAGCAATACTTCTGGGCGTATACGGAGGCCGTACAGTATACGATCTGGTTCTTCTGCGTCTTCGCACTGGTTGCCTGTGTGATATCAGCGTTCAGAGGCCTGAGCCCTGCCGAAGGTAAACGCGAGGCCGCTGAGAAACCTCCCATCCCGCTTGTGCCAGCATAGGATTATATCTATAACACATCTGCCAAGAACAAGATTCTTCGGCGGAAGTCAGGGTGGTCCAGCATCACCATGCTCTTTCCGACCTCATTGTCAAACATCAGCATATCGGGGTTGTCTCTCAGGGTTGCAAGCAGTCTATCGAGTTCCTCACGGTCCAGACGCTCGTTACCATCGAGGTCAATCCTTCTCCAATCAACTGTGGCTCGGGGATCGGACTTCGAGTCCGTTGTCACAGTCGACTCCTTTACTAGCAAGGCGGCCGCGGGCTTCACCAGCCGCAGTATGTCATCGTCGCTCATGGGCAGGCCGTACGTGTCACGAAGTAGCCTCAGACGATTCTCAAGGAATATCCTTGGTGCTAGGATTCGTGCCTGCTCCGGGTCCAGTTCGTGCGGGTCGAGCGAGAGAACAACTTGGTGATTTTCATCGTCAGTGACAGGGAGGACCCCCGTCTTGCTCATGGCTGCAAGCCTCTGAATCTCTCTGACCAACGTATTGATTGCCTCGATTCGCAGGCCGAGTCGAATCAGGGCGTTGATAGTAACGAGAGGGTCAAGCACAGAGGCCGCATCGTAGTCTGCCAGAAGCTCGGCTGCACGACTAGCCCGCCTGATAAAGACCGTCGCCACTACTATGCCCAGTCGGGAGGCTCCGTAGAAGACGAGAAGTGCCACAAGACGAGCCAGAGCGGCCAACGGATTGAACGCCACCAAGAGAGCGTCCGCAATACCCAGTGCGATTCGGACATAGATGTAGAGGTAGACAACTTGGATGAACATATCAGGCATCCGAGTGAGAATCTGGATGAGCGAGTCGTGATTCTTGATGTGCGCCAGCTCATGCGCGATGACCGCTCTCACCTCTTGGGGACTGAGAAGGGCCAGAAGGTTGCTATGTAAGACAACGACTGAGCCCAATAGGGGCAGACTGAAGGTGAAGGCATTGGGGATTGGCGAACACAAGAGGTAGATTTTGCTCACCTGCACGCCACTCTTCTTGGCCAGGTCACGAGTCCATTCCACAATTTCATGCCGGGAATACCTGCATGTCCAAGCGTCAGTTCTCGGGTACTCGGGAAACAGTTGGATCACATCTGGTCTGACAGATATGGATGCAGCCAAGTAGTACAGAATCGCAACCTGGACAACAGCGATGGTGACGAACAATGCTACGGAGATCAACACGTTGTTCTGCGTGGTGTCCACACGGACAATCCATAGAAAGGAAGAATCGAGAGTAAGAAACGATACAAGCGCAATCTGCACGAAGTCGGCAACCAAGAAGGCGATGACCGCAGTCCACTTGTCCCGCGCCACCCTCTCGACAATTGGCGGTTTGTTCAAATCGGCACACACTCGCCAGAACGACGAAGCGACACCATAAGACGATATCTGATACGGACTATGACATTCATGCCAATGCTCATAAGAGTGGGAGCTGGCGCGTCTGCAATAAGCGGTACTGGGACGGATGCTCATGACGAAACTCGCAAACATCGATTTAGATAACATTAGAACGAGGAGTACGACCATCGCGGAGTATTTCGACTCTGTGAGCGGGAAGGACAAGGAAGTGATGATGAGCAAGTACGATCAGTATCAACTGAAAAAGGAGGTACTACGACAGCTGAAAGACCTCGGCAGAAGCGTTGTCTGTGTCGTGTTCAGCGCAGCGTGGTGCAAAGATTGCAAAAATGCTCTCCCCGCGCTAAGACATCTCGAGGAGAAAGCGGGACTTGAAGTCCGTGTCTTCGGAAACATCAAGACGGCACCGCTGGATCCGGAACACCAGTGGAAGGTCCCACCGTCGCCGCCTGAGATGGAGGAATGGAACATCACACACATTCCTTGGATAGTGCTCTTCGATAAAGACGGCAATGAGATAGGCACCATAATCGAGAGACCGGAAGTGAAGGATACCCTCGAGGAAGAGATTCTATATCACCTCTCAAAAGATAGATAACCAAGTGGCCGCCTATGGTTGCCTGCTCTAGTGGAGGAGTGCACAATGCAAATACCCATCATCACCTCATTCATCGAAGGTCTCAAGCTCTTCTTTCGAAACAAGCGACTGAAGTGGCTCACAGCTGTGTTCTTCATCGGAGTCCTGATCACCTCTGTCACAGGTGCCATCGGTCTCCGTCTGTCTCAGGATCCCACCCAGAAGCCATTTGCCATGTTCATGGTGGCAATCACAGGC
This sequence comes from Candidatus Thorarchaeota archaeon, assembly GCA_003662765.1. Lineage (GTDB taxonomy): Archaea > Asgardarchaeota > Thorarchaeia > Thorarchaeales > Thorarchaeaceae > B65-G9. The sequence goes on along the minus strand of QMYR01000020.1, from coordinate 1,138 downwards.
GGTGTCTGGCCGGTCTATTTCATGCTCGTAGCGTTCGTTACCCTCATTGGCCTCCAGCGATTCGTTGCTAGCGAGGAGTCGTACAAGACATCTGCGATATTGCTGATTCCTTGGATGATCATCAGTTTCATGGTGCTCTTTGTCATGGTGATGATGTTCCTGCCAGTCCTGCAAATGATGGTATTTGTGATTGCCTTCTTTGGCTGGATAGTGTTTCAGGCGTACTTCTCCACCCGTACTGCGCTAAAGTACGGAGGAGCGATAGACACATCATCGATTCCAAGAGGAAGAAAGGCACTGGCTGCGTTCAGCAGCATCTTTTGCTACTTTGTGGTTCTGGGCGCATTCATCTTTGTCGTCTACATCAATCTCGGCGGCCTATTGGCGTCGCCAAGTAAGCTGGTCCTTCTAACACTCGGCACCATCATGGCGTTGATATTCAACTTTCTCAACTCAATGATAATGACAAAGCACAGGGACAAGGTGACCCTGGGGAACATCGCGCTAATCGGCCTGTTCATATCACTGTATTCAGCGTACTTCATCTACAACGCTGGGAAGCCCGTGGATATCAACCCGGACATAGTGAGTATCGCAATCTCCATCTTCTTCGTGTTCTACACCATGAGCTCTGTTGGTTCAATGCTTGCAAGCAGGGCTGATCTGGATACGTTCTGGAAGATCCCAGCAGAGTTGGCCGCGGCACTGACATTCTTCTTGGCGTCCGGATACTACTTCGCTGATGTGTGGTTCCCGATAGCTCTGCCCGACCCCACCTTCGGCGCTTCAATCTCAGACTTACTCAAGCTCTTAGTCTTCCCGTTCATAGCGCTGTTGATGGAGCTTAGGTACCTCCGCCAAGTCAGCAAGGCGATTGAAACCCTTCCGGAGCATGAGGCAATCCCCGTGGAGCGCGAGGAGCCAGAGGTAGCTGAGCCCGAGGAGCCAGAGGCCCCAATCGAAGAGCCACCAGAGCCATCCCCAGAAGAAGCCGTTGAACCGGAAGAGTCTGTGAGCGACGAGGCTGTGGAACCGGAAGCGGCTGTGGAGGGACCGCCTGACACGGGGGATGCCACACAAGAAGAGGCCGAAGACACCACAGAAGACGAACCGGCATCTTGGTCTGACGAGTGACTGT
>QMYR01000019.1 GCA_003662765.1 Candidatus Thorarchaeota archaeon | reverse complement strand
TTGGAACTCTCTATCAATGCCTGTTTCATCACCAGCTCATTGTCTGGAGTAGGGTCGCTGTCCCCAACCCGCCGACGCTTGAGGATTCTTGCAATGATCCCCGGGCGTCCCGTTTCTCTCTTATGACCCTTGTCCCCACCTCTTAAAACAGCAAGTTCAATCTCCTCCTCCGGAATTATGTCACGGGCAAACCGCAGATTCTGGAAGAATATCTTCAAGGCGCTCTTCACTCTTCTCTGAAATGGGGTTTCATCGGGCATATTGCCTACAATCCTGAGCGCAGACGATCGCAGCCTATCGACAAGGATTCTCTGAACGGTTTCTGCCAGCTCCCGATTCTGGGCGCAGGCCACGCCGATTTCGATAAGCAGCATACGGATTCTGTCTAGAAGGACACCTACTGTTGTTCCAACGAAGGGCTTTCCCCTCATGGCTGCAAGCCAATCATCGTAAGCCTGACTCACCCGCCGCAAGTCTCTCTCGAAGTATGCGAGCCTTGGATACTCGTCTGGGGGTATCAGCGGGCACCACACAGCCATTGGAATTCGATCGCCCTTGCGAAGCACCATGAGGTGGTGCGAACACTAACCCCTTTTCAGCATTACCGGTTTGTATCAGTCCAAAGTGACAAGGTTTCCAAGAAGAAGATGGCGCCGCCGGGAGGGATCCCGTGCATGATGACTCTCATCATGCATCTCGAACCTCCGACCAGTCGTCGTGCATAGCGAAGAGCGATGCACTACAACTTAACAGGCTGTCGCTCTACCGACTGAGCCACGGCGGCACCGTTTGTGTGTTCGCTTCTGATGGGCATATTAAGATTGCTGTCTTGCAACGTGCTCTTGCTACTGTTCGCTACCCAAACATGTTGTCCAGCACCATCATGACAACGAATCCAATCATCAGACCAATTGTGGCGAATCTTTCGAACCCCCCACTATGACTCTCCGGAATCATCTCGTCACTGACCACAAACACCATCGCTCCTGCGGCGAAGGCGAGGCCCCAAGGGAGAAGGAACTGAGCAAAGGTGACGACAGACACACCGACTAGCCCACCAAGCGGTTCAACTAGTCCTGTGACCAACCCTATTCCAGCGGCCCTATACTTGGAGTATCCCTGTCGTACGAGCGGCGCAGCGACGGCGAGCCCCTCTGGGATGTTCTGAAGTCCAATTGCTAGGGCGATTGCCAAACCCGTTCCCAGCTCCTCCGAACCAAATGCGACCCCCACAGCCAAGCCCTCTGGGAAGTTGTGGATTGTGATTGCGATTACGAGAAGCCAAGTGCGAGAGAGCCTCGTAGCGGGGCCCTCATGCCCCTTCATAATGTGTTCATGAGGCACATAGCGGTCTACCAGATGCACAAAGAGGCCGCCGACCATGAAGCCAGTTCCTACAACCCAGACGCCACCTAGTGGATGTTCAAGAGCTGGAACCAGAAGACTGAATGCGGAGGCGGCCAACATGACCCCACCTGCGAAGCCAAGCATCACATCAAGTGATCTTCGAGAAAAATCACGGTTGAATAAAATTGGGATTGCGCCCAGCCCTGTTGCTGCTCCTGCAAGGAGGCTGGCGATGACCCCCAGAGCGACTGGATTTGTTATGGTCTGCAAGTCTGTCACGCCTCCCCCAGGCCATGGCATGACAAAATTTGTCGGTTTCGAGTCTGTGAAAGGCAATGGTGGGCCCGAGGGGACTTGAACCCCTGGCCGTTCCCCTGCCGGTTGAAACAATCCGGCATACAGGTTATGAGCCTGCTGCTCTACCAAGCTGAGCTACGGGCCCAACTTTACAGCTCGAGCTATTCGCCAGCACCAGCGATATTAAGCTTGCGAAGGCAGCCTATCCGCAAGTTTCCGACATTCTGACATAGTTCCTGCTGTCTTCGCTGCTCATTGGCGCTTAAATCGTGGAGTCATTACTACCGTAAAACACTGATGAGGCACCCCTCCATGATCCTCCTCTTTACATCAAGACATTGTACGTGGTGCGAAACCCTAAAGACCATGATCGAAACCGAATCTTCGCAGTTTCGTCATCGTCCAGTTGTCTGCGAGATAAGAATTGACGAGCATGATATATTCGCGAAGGTTTTTGGTATATCTGTGGTACCAACCCTTATCTACCGAAACAGCATCCTCACGGGTCTTCCCGACAGTGACGATCTCCGGTCATTCTTGATTCGCGCCATTGCTGAAGGATGCTCGCTGTCATCCTCACGAGATAGTGATGCAGAGAATGCAGAGTGGTTGCCACACGCCTCTGCGCCGGACCCAACATGTGGGCGTCGAGCGACAGGTGCAGAGCGCAATTCCGAGCTTACAAAGACTGTATGAAACACGGTCAAGGACACGCCATTACACAATGTTAATAACTTCCCAGAATCGAGTCGTCTTGCGCGGCCCCGGTAGTGTAGTCCGGCCCAGCATCTAGGACTTTCGATCCTATGACCCGGGTTCAAATCCCGGCCGGGGCACCATGCTACTTCTTCTAGAAGATTAGACGCATGTTGAAGTCTGCGGATACATAGGAATGTGTCAGTGACCCTATGGAGATGACATCAACCCCGGTAACCGCATATTCTTCCACATTTTCCTCGGTAATCCCCCCTGAGGCCTCAAGAACAACCCTTTCCCGCAAGCCCCTGTCCTTTAGAGTTTCTACGATTCTCTCAATCTCCCTCGGTGGAAGATTGTCAAGTAGCACAATATCAGCACCTGCTTCTACGGCCTCAATGGCCTCGTCGAGGCCCCTTACCTCACAGGAAACCTTCCTAGAGAATGAAACATACTCCCTAGCAGTCCGAACTGCAAGGCTAATTCCTCCTACTGCAGCAATGTGGTTGTTCTTTATCAGTACCATATCGTCCAAGGCGTAGCGATGTGGGTCGCCTCCTCCTATGACCACCGCAGACTTCTCGAAAAACCGAAATCCCGGTGTTGTCTTTCTTGTTGCAGCGACACGTACGTGCGGGGCAATCTCCCTCACTCTCTCAACCAATCTGTACGTCTTCGTTGCAATCCCACTCATTCTCATCATTATGTTCAGTATGACTCGTTCAACAGTCAGGAGGGTTCCTGCTGCTCCATGCAGCCGCAGGACTACATCTCCGGGTTCAACCCAGTTCCCCTCAAAGGCTAGTGTTTCGTGCGATAGGCCCCTCATCTCTGCTATTGCCACCGCCTCTGCGATACCCGCCACAATAGAACGGGACCGGGCGAACACTGTGCCAGTCGCCCTCGTATCAAGCGGCCCAAGCGCTTGTGTCGTCAGATCCCCCGAACGTATATCTTCCTCAAGAAATGACTGCAGTGCTCGGAGCACCTCTGGAGGCAGGGGCCGTAGATAGTTCGCTCTCTGCGTCATCTTCATCCTTTCCTACCGGAGTCGTTTATGGACTGGGTTTCTGACGATTGGACCGTGCGGGGAGATTTCACCGAATATCTCCGCCTGAAATGCCATGAACTCAGTTTCTGGGTCACGCCATGCATCCCGTGGCAATCCGGCCTTGTTACACGTATTCTCCAGAAACCCCCGCACATCCCACCCCCACTCTACTGGCACTTGGGGAAGCAACAGGCCACGCCACAGTCCGCGTGTCACTATCAGTCCATCACGACCCACCTTTACAAGGTCGAGCAGTTCCTCGGGGTTCTTGTACTCCAACTTCCTCGGTGGTGTCAGAACGCTCAGTTCTATAACTATACTATCCAGCTCGTTAGGTGTCACAGGACTGAAACGCGGGTCATGGACTGCCGCATCAATGGCGGAATCGATGGTGGCCTCCACCAGAGGCTGGACTGGATAGGGTCGTCCTATGCAACCTCGTAGCATCACATGGTCATTGACCAAGGTGTTCAGAGTCACGAAGACGCCGGACTTCTTTGTCAAATGCGCCGGTGTTTCCGGCGGAACACCGATTTTTCTGCGCGCGCGCACGTATCCATCAACAGTCTTCCTCGCAAGCCTCACTAGAAAAACACCATCATCATCGGAGTATACGTTAGGCACGGGCCATCATCCCCTCTGTGTGTTGTCATTATCTGCCGTTAACGTTTTCGAACCGGAACGCATCCTACAAGACCCGGACCCACCACAAACCTGCCATGATCATAGACAATCTGCCCCTCTACGATTGTCATCACCGGTTTCGCCTTGACATGCCGCCCCTCAAAGGGTGTGACTCTTGCTTTGGAGAAGAACGTATCACCCTGTATCTCATATTCTTCGGGGCTCACAACCACTATGTCCGCGTCGAATCCTTTCGCAAGAATGCCTTTCCCACGAAGACCCAGAATACGCGCTGGAAGATAGCAGCATGTGCGGAGATAGTCTGCCCATGTCATTCTCTTTTCCAAGACTGCTGTGATCATTAGAGGGACTGTTGTTTCGAGGCCAGGCAATCCTGAAAGAGCCTCGGCGAAATCCCTCATCTTTTCATCCCTTGTATGTGGGGCATGGTCTGAGGCCACACAATCAATCGCGCACCTCTTGCACAACATATACCATAGTACTTCTCTATCTTGGCGCGAACGTAATGGGGGAAGGACTTTCGAGGTACCGTCTTGCCCATGGATGTCATCTCGCGAGAGGAACAGATGGTGTGGCGTGACCTCTGCAGTGAGTATCTCCTCAGCTCTGCTTTTCATGATTAACTCGGCGGCAGAGGCGCAACTCACGTGGCATACGTGCAGATGTCCTCCGACCTCTTGCAATGCGGCCACGAACATTGCCACCGCGTTGGCTTCCTCCTTGCAGCTATGCTTGCTGAAGAACTCTGTGATACTGGCTGCCTTTCCTCGCGCCAGATCGGGATGGAAGAGCAGTGGCAAGTTGTATTTCGATGACAGCTGCAGAGCCGCATGAATGCGTGAGGAGTTCCAAGTCACTCCGCCCGCAAGAGGCGCATGGGGATAGACCTTGATGCCCAATATATCTCCAACAAGGGCAGTATCAAAGGCTGTGACATCTCTCGGAATTCCTGCGTAGAATCCCACATTGACGAATCGCTGTTTCCTTGCCCGATTAATCTTCATGTCCAATACTGATCGGCTGAGAACTGGGGGCACAGAGTTCGGCATGTCTACGACTGTGGTTACCCCGCCCGCAGCCGCTGCTCTCGTACCGCTGTCGTAGTCCTCCTTATAGGACTGATTGAGATCTCTCAGGTGCACATGCATGTCAATCATGCCAGGAAGAACATACATTCCCGTACAGTCCATGACCTCTTTTGCTGGAGGTTCTTCCCCGTCTGAGTATATTCCCTCGATAGTATGACCCACAATCGCGATTGAGCGCTTGGTTGGTTTCCCCTGAAGGATGACAAGACCGTCCTTCAGGAGCAGGTCAATCGCCATGAGCCGCCACACAACCGTCGCGGATGACTCGAGCACAGCTATTTGCTCTTCTTGGGAACCTTGAACTTGTTCGCCACAAAGCGTGCAAAGTCAGTCGTGCTTAGGACTCCAACCAATCTATTGCCCTCGCTAACTACAGGTAGGGTGTTCACATCCTTATCCAGCATCAGTTGGGCCGCTTCTGCAATCGAGGCGTCGGGATTGATTAGTGGCGGCTGGGTCATCATTGCATCAACCACACGGAGCTGGCGTATCTGATTGGCCCTGTGCTTGTCTGGTACTTCCACACTGAACTTTGCCATTGCTCGGGCAATCATCTTCTCCGTGAGCAGACCAAGCACACGTGGGCCGTCTGTGACAGGCATGCCTGAGAACCCTGAGGTCAGGAGATCTATTCGTGCCTTTATCAACCGCTCAACAGGGTTCGCAACCAACAGCCCCTCCGAAGTCATCAGGTCCTTCACCTTGATTCCGTCAAACTTCATGACGAGGGGTAGCAGCTCGCGTTTTGTGATGACCCCTACGAGGCCTTTCTCTTCATCTATCACAGGGCAACCACTCATGCCTCTCTCAACCATCAACTGGGCAACGTCTGTAACATCGTCGTCCGGCGACACTGATATCACCGTGTCTGACATTGCAGAGGACACATGAAGCCGTCCGATTGACACCGCAACCACCTTACTGACACCTAGTCTGTCAGCGATGTCAGCATACGTCAGGATGCCTACGACTTCGTCGTTCTCAGTTACTATCAGTCTGTCGACTCTCTTCTTTTCCAGCAGGTCCATGGCATAAGACAGCCTGTGGTCCTTGTCAATCGTAACCGGCTCAACCATTATTTGGCTAACTTTCAATCATGCGAACCTCCCAGTGGTTTTCCCCACATCTTGCTCATGAAGAAACCTGTTCCTGTCGTCAGCGGCGACAAGCCTCACAGAGATACTTGCCATCTTCCAGTACTAGGTCTGTGGAATACTCGCCGCAGCCGTCACAGACCCCTCCGTACGCTATGAGCTCGTCCTCCTCCTCGGTTATGGGTCCCGAAGAGGCCTCGCCTTTCATTCGGAGCGACTCCACCAACACATCAATCAGCTCCGGTGACCATCTGAGAATGTCCCTCGAGGTGATCAAACCTGCTAGTGAGTCATTCTTCAGGACCACAACACGTCTAATACCGCTTCTTGCCATGACTCTCATGGCTTCGGTAAGAGGCGTGTCTGGAGTGACATGGATGATTGGCGATGACATTATGTCTCTTGCAACACAGGTCTTCGGGTCCGCCTCTCGTGCAATCACACGTCTGACGATGTCTGCCTCTGTTATTATCCCCACGGGACGCTGTCTGTCAACAATGACTACAGAACCGATATCCATCTGCTCCATTAGCTTTGCAGCCTGCAGCACAGTAGCATCAGGAGCAATCGTCACCACGTTTACAGCCATTATGTCCCTAACGGACATGGTGTGAGAGGGTTCGGACATTCGTGTTGACCTCTTCAATTGGAGAGTGTGCCGACGCCCTGTTGGATGGCGGGGCGTTACATTGAGCCCAACACTCAATGTCCGATTAAAAATGTTGCCGAGTGGCATTACACGACGCTTAGTCTACTACTTGGCCCCCGCCCGGCGGTAGAACTCGCATGATGTCCTCTTGGGGTATCTCCTCGATTAGAAATATTTCATCATCCGAGGCTAGACGCTTCAGCCTGTTCAGTATCTCCTTGACGAGCTGCCCTTTCTTCATGTTTCCGGGCGCAATACGGAGGTGGTACTTTGTCTGTACTGAAATTGCGGATGGCGGCCCCGCCATTGGAACCGCATAGTCATCATCAATCAAGACACCTACGGCGAGGTCGATTGGTACCCCACGAATGTAGTTTTTCGTCCCATATATCATGACCGCACCCGATGGGAGGTACTCCCCTGAGGGGGGCGAAAAACTCACCTGCTCGGGGTTAACCCAATAGGCGTCACCGGTTGTGAAGCCGTCCTGCCATGCTCTTGAGAAGATCACTGCAAATTGAGCGGCCTCCCTGAGTGTCTGTTCACCAGGGGGCTGATCTGGTACCTTTATGACAGTATATGGTGCCCCATGCAACGCTGCATGAAGAAAGATGTCATTGGGCCGCAGATGCTTCTTCGCAAGCTGTTCGTTAGTCTTTGCATCACGACCTCCAAGCACCAAGAAACCCTCTGAAGAGATGAACCATCTGAACTTCTCGTACCACTTTCGCTTCCTCACTTTGGTGGGCCGGCGGGGGCGTGTCGATGGCGCGACGACTTGCAGCTTCTTCATCCTCTCTCTGGTACGCTCAATCTGTTTTCTTGCCCCCTCAATCTTTCTCTCAGCTTTCTTTGCAGTCTCATATGCTCGCGAGGCGTTATCTTGTGCGCTCAGCCTGATGTCCAGCCTCACATCTGTGTCGTTGAGTGTAACGATGACCTCAGCACGCGACGGCACGATTCTCTTGATAAGCGCGGCAACCTTATTGCCCTCGGTCTTTCCCCTCTCGATCCTATCAATGATCTCATTCCACGACAACCCCCCGGACCTTGCCTTACTAATGGTATCTAAGACATCTTGAACGACTTGGAAGTGTGCATAGATGAGCTCTCCTTTTCTCCTAGCCTCCTCGGCCTTTTTTTCCAAGTTGACTATGCTCTCTTGTTGTTTCTCGATGATTGTTTCGAGGCGCTTTCTCTCTCTGCTAGCGAGGTCCTCGGTTTCCTCCTGTTCCAGCTCGGCCTCCGTCACTCCAAAGTACTCGTCTATGGTCCGACTGAAGCTTTCGAAGGTCCTTGATGGATTATCACGAAACATCTCAAACTCAAACGGGAGGAACGCGATACTCTCAAGACCCTCCTCTGTCTGTTCAAATACAATACGAGGGTCCCGTACGCCCTCTTGAAGACGCTTGCTGAACTCAATGACTCCTCTCTTCAAGTCCTCAAGTGACCGTTGGTCAAGATCAGCGGCACTTACCGCGGGCGAAACATCGGCAAGTGTACATATTTCCTCACAACTGAGTGCATCAAGATTGAGTCTGCTTGCAAGAGTCCTTACAACATTGCTCTTGGACTCTGCAACAATCTCTGTGATGCGCTCGGTTTCCACTGTGAAGACATCGATTCCACGCGGAGGTGGGAACTGATAGATCGCCTTCGGCATAATGTCACGATCTCTCATCTTTCTATATCTTCGAGCAATGAAGATTCGATTCTCAGGGTCGAGCAATAGGAGGTTCCCACTTCCGAAGAGCTCTGCAACGAGTTTGTAAGTACCTTCAGCATCGCCAACCTCGAGTATTACGATTCGATCAAGGTCATGCTGAGTGACGGAGAGGAGTTTCTTTTCGCGCAGATATTTTCTCAAGACCGTTACGAACTTGGGCGGATTACGAGGTGCTGCTCGTCTGAACTCCGTGAGATGAATACGCCTACCAGGCTCGATGAGGAGTTGACTAGTTCCACCTCTAGGCAGATAGAGTTTGAGCACAAAGACCTCACCGTACTGATACACGTTCTTGATGAACGAACCAACAGCAGCCTGTTGCAATTCCGGAAGAATCATCCGGATGTCCACATTACTCATCGTGTCCTTCATCGCATCTTCGGTCAGCCAACCGAGCCTTTTATAACGTGCACAATCGACCTCCCGGAACAGTCCAGTGGTGACGATTGATGGATGCCCTCAAATCCCTATTCAAGGCGATATTTCGGCGATGGGAGGACCGGCCGGCCGATCAGATGTTCTACGTGAAGATGTTCTTTGCATTTATCAGCGCGGTCGTTTGCGGGGCGTATGGAACGGCGTTTGCGGGCATTCGCGGTATCATGTTTGGCTTTCTCGTCTATGTCTTGTCCCTGTACGTAATTGTTTACCTCCTTGAGGTTGAGCCTGAGCAGCTTGGTGGGCGTCAGAAACTCGTGACTGATTCATTGGTGTCCTATCTCCTGCTCTGGGTGTTGCTATGGACTCTTCTGTACGCGTTTACGACACCTCCATCAATCTATGAGTCTCTTCTCTTTGTTGCCATCTCGTCTTTGTGAATTTCCCAATAACCTGCACTGTGTTTGCGAATCACGCAAGTCTTAATAGCCTCAATATAGAATGCACCCTATCCACCGCTCTTCACAGAGAAGGCCGCAGAAATGGATGAGCTGGACAGAAGCATTATTCGAATTCTCCAACGTGATGCTCGATTACCCTTCACGAAGATTGCTGAGGAGCTCGGCCAAGCAGACACGACGATTCACTTTCGCACGCGTCGCATGGTGAGAAACGGTGTTATCACACGTTTCAGCGCCTTGGTCAATCCTCATGCGATGGGCTATGATGTAGCCGGCTTGGTAAAGATTCAGGTGGGCGGCCATATACTTCCGGAGATTAGCCATGATAGAACACGAAGTTTCGCAGAAGAGCTCGCCTCTGAAGACCAATTTCACTGGGTGGCTGTCAGCACAGAACCAATGACGATCTACGCACTGCTCCTTGGTGCTGACGTATCTGATTTGAACAGGCGCGCCGATGAGATTAGAAAGCGACCTGATGTTGTTAACGTCAATCTCACTATCATAGACTCGGTGGTAAAAGGTTGGGAGGTTGCCGGCTCATCGTCCGAAGGAGTGTGAGCCATGGTGGTGCGCGTAAAGACCGGAATACCCGGGTTCGATGACCTAATCGCCGGTGGTTTCCTGCCTGGCAGCGCCGTGATGATATCAGGTCCGACAGGCTCTGGAAAGAGCATCTTTGGCCTTCAGTTCCTATACTATGGGGCCTCTTCCCTCGGCGAACCGGGTATCTTTGTGACCCTAGAGTCACGACCGAACGAGGTTCGTGCAGCCGCACAGAGTTTCAACTGGGACGTTTCCACCCTTGAAAAGAAGGGCCTCTTCATAATAGTAGACGCGGCATCGAACAAGGCGGGCCTTCCCACCTCTGAAAAACATGCACTGCGAAGGGGATTCGACACCACCGCCCTCGCAGAGGAGATCTACAATATCGTTGCAGAGTCAGGGGCGCGGCGGTTGGTATTGGACAGCCTATCAGGGCTTGGGATACGATTCAGCGAGCCGTCGGAAGTCCGAACCGAAGTCTTCAGAATCACATCGTTCCTAAACGAGCTCAATCTGACGTCGTTGCTGATATCGGATGCGGGAATTCACACGCCGCAGAGTCGTGCTGGAGTAGAACAATACGTCACGCAAGGCCTCGTTCTCTTGCGTATTCACGATGATGGTCCGTCATTGCGTCGTAGTCTGTTGGTCTGGAAGATGCGCCATACACGCCATGACCTGCGGTGGCACCAGCTTCACATAGATCAGGATGGCCTTCATGTAGGAGCTCCGATTGACTCTTAGCAGAGGATTGAAGCGATCTGCACCACAAGGTATCCTATAAGTAGATACGGAATGAGTGGTGTGATTTCCGAGGTTCGCCCCCCATCTGAACGAAACCTCGAGTGGATAGTTCCCAGCAGCAGCATCACAAACAGCTCGATTCCTCCTGCAAGAACCGCCTCAAGAACCTCATAATCGCAAGTCGTCGTTGGCAGCCCGGGACCAAGAAGTGCCACAACTATCAGCGTCTTCACGTCACCCCCTCCTACTGCTCCAATGCGATACAGGCTAAGTGCAAGTGCCATCGTGAAGGCGAGGCTGATTACACGCAGAATGATTTCTGGCTCTACCCCCATGGCAATCTCAATGAGTATACCGATACCACCCCCTCCCACAAGGTAGCTGTTCGGTGCCGTTCTAGAACGAATGTCTGCAACACTGAGCACTAGAAGAAGTAAGATGACATAGAGAACGATGACGATGCCGCTGATAGATTGGTCAACAGTCACACAGGGAGTTCTCCATTGGAAGTTGTTCTGCAAATTCCTGTGCATGGCTCGTATTAAACAGCCCAGTTCTGCCTATACTGCTACAGATAGCAAGACAGATTAGGTGCATGCAATGGACAGGGCCCGTGGGCGGGGCCACTGTCCCCCGTACTGCGGTTGCAGAGGCTGATCAAGGATGAAGGATCCTGCGCAAGTGATTCATGACACAACCGTTCGACTGTTGCGCATGGCTGCGACTGTGCTCCCGAACGATGTGGAGAAGGCGCTGCGTGACGCGTACGAACGAGAAACAAATCCAACTGCTAGGACGCAGCTGGAGGCCATTCTGAAAAACATCGACATTGCCCGTACGGGCATTCCGATGTGTCAGGACACAGGAATCATGATTTTCTACGTCAAGGTGGGTGACAAGTTCCCATATATCGGCGAGATTCGCGATGCCCTGACCAAGGCCACAATCAAGGCCACGGCTGAGGTTCCACTCAGACCGAATGCGGTGAATCCAATCGTTGGAGGCAACTCTGGGAATAACGTTGGGGAAAAGATTCCTTGGATTAACTGGGAGATTGTGTCGGGTGACTCCGTGGAGATAACCGCGTTTCCAAAGGGCGGTGGTAGTGAGAACGTCTGCATCCTAGGAATGTTGAAACCGGGCGTTGGCCTCAAGGGCGTCAAGAAGCTGGTAGTTGACAATGCCATGAGCTACATGGGGAAGGCATGTGCCCCCAACATAATTGGCATCGGTATTGGAGGCGGCTCTGATATTGCATTGAAGATTGCAAAGCAACAACTCCTTCGCCCGCTCGATGACCATCACCCTGACCCAGAGGTGGCCAAGATCGAGGAGGAGCTCAAAGAGGCGATTAATGCAACGGGAATCGGCCCCATGGGGCTTGGCGGGGACACAACAGTTCTGGCCGTGAAGGTGGACTATGCAATGCGCCATCCCGCAAGTCTGCCCGTGGGGGTTGCAGTCCAATGCTGGGCTGCGCGCCGCAGTACAGCTGTCATCACCAAAGATCTCGAGGTCAAGTACCTCACTCATCCATTGGAGGGCGAGTAACATGGCTGAGTATCATCTTACTACCCCAATTTCGGAAGAGGATGCACGCAAGCTTCGAGTTGGCGACATAGTATATGTCAGCGGAGAACATGTGTATACAGCACGTGATGAGGCGCACCAGCGTGCACTGGAGCTCTACGAGAAGGGTGAGAAACCACCTGTTGATTTTGAGGGCAGCGTAGTCTACCACGTTGGCCCTGTGGCATGGCAGAAGGATGGCAAGTGGCAGATTGTGTCTGCAGGACCCACCACCAGTATCAGGATGGAACTCTTCGAAGACGAGTTTCTCAGAAAGTACAGGGCGAGGATTATCATTGGAAAAGGTGGCATGGGCCCGAAGACACTGGCTGCGCTCAAAGAGGTTGGCGCTGTATACTGCAGTTTTACGGGTGGCTGCGGTGCACTGGCGGCAAAAGGCCTGAAGGAGGTTCGGGCTTACGAGTGGCAGGACCTTGGCATGCCAGAGGCTCTCTGGGTAATCACGGCCGAGAATTTCGGGCCACTTCTTGTCACAATGGACTCACACGGTAACAGTCTCCACGATGAGATGGACAGGAAGGTCGCAGCCAGAAAGCCCGAGGTCTATGCTAAGATTGGCGTGACCGAGTGAGTGGTTTCTGTGTTGGCAGGATTACCATCCTGCCATTCCCTACTTTTTCTCTACACTAGGAGCCAAGGGCCGCTGGTCCGGGAACTACGATTCCATACAGTATCATTATGACGAGGACTAGTATCGCAACTGCAAGCAGGACATTTCCAGCTTTCAGCCGGCATACCCCCATACTCATACGTGATATCCTAGTTATATATTGATTCGCTGAATGTCCTCCACCTTTCAAAGATTGGCGCCAACTGCCTGTTGGAAGTCCACTATCGGACATACATTGCGCCCTACTGTTCTTTTCCTCTAACAGTAACAACTTTAAACCAGATGCCTCAGCGGGGCTCGCGACTGAGTTATCACTCGTTCGGAGGACTGCAGTTGGATTACAAGACCATCGTCTGTGATGTCCTCGTTGTTGGTGCTGGTGGCGCGGGCTGCCGCGCAGCAATTGAGGCTGCGAAACATAACATGGATGTCGTTGTGATTAGCAAGGAGCTCCTTGGCAAGGCACACACGTCTATGGCTGAGGGTGGATACAATGTTGCAATAGGGAACGTCGATCCTGACGATAATCCGGACGTTCACTTCAAGGACACAATCGTAGGCGGAAATTACCTCAACAATCAAGAACTGGTTGAAATCTTGGTGAGGGATGCGCCTGAGAGGATATACGATCTGGAGGAGATGGGGGCGGTGTTTGACAGGACCCCTGAGGGAAAGATCGCCCAGCGCCCCTTTGGCAAACAGAGCTTCAGAAGAACCGCCTACGCATCAGATCGTACAGGATCCGAGATCATGGTCACACTCACCGAGGCCCTCAGGAAGACATCGGTACGCGTGTTCGACGAGGTATTTGCAACGAAGTTGCTTGTGCACGATGGTCGAATCGCCGGAGTCACCGCCATTGACATGAAGTACGGGGACTTTCTGGTCTTTCGTGCAAAAGCTGTGGTCATGGCAACTGGTGGTGCTGGTAGAATCTACAAGGTCACGAGCAATGCTCAGCTAGATGTCGGTGACGGCTACGCCATGGCCTATGAGGCCGGGTGTGAGCTCATCGACATGGAGATGGTTCAATTCCACCCAACTGGAATGGTAAAACCGGAGTCTGCCAGAGGAAGGCTGGTCACCGAAGCAGTACGTGGTGAGGGTGGAATTTTGCTGAACAATCGCGGCGAGCGATTCATGAACAAATACTACCCACAGGTGATGGAGCTTGCTGGCCGTGACCAAGTTGCAAGATCCATCATGACTGAGGTTCTAGAGGGACGCGGATCGCCCGATGGTGGTGTCTATCTCAGCATTGCCCATCTCCCTCGTTCAATTATTGAGTTTCGTCTGGAGAGCATGATCGAGCAGTTTGAGGACGCAGGTGTAGATATCCGTGAGGAGCCGATGCAAGT
Organism: Candidatus Thorarchaeota archaeon; assembly: GCA_003662765.1. Classification (GTDB taxonomy): domain Archaea; phylum Asgardarchaeota; class Thorarchaeia; order Thorarchaeales; family Thorarchaeaceae; genus B65-G9. The sequence goes on along the minus strand of QMYR01000019.1, from coordinate 6,619 downwards.
CTCCCCTACAGCGCACCACTTCATGGGCGGAATAAAGATTGATACCAATGCACAATCAACAATCCCTGGCCTCTTTGCAGCTGGTGAGTGTACAGGCGGCGTACATGGAGGAAACCGCTTGGGTGGCAACGCTCTTGCCGATACACAGGTGTTCGGTGCGTTGGCTGGCAAGAATGCCGCCGAGTTCGCACAGGAACATGACCTGCCAGGGTTTGACAAGAGTGAGATTGAGAACGAGTTTGAACGTCTTGAGGCGATGCTAAAGCGGAAAGATGGCATCTCTCCCGCCGATGCGAGAGATGAATTGACGAGCCTCATGTGGGAAAAGGTACAGATCTTCCGAAACGAAGAGGACCTCGCCTATGCAGTGAATGAACTCAGACGTATCGAGAAGGAAGTCGTTCCTAACATTAAAGTCGACATTCCTATCCGCCGATTCAACCCCGGATGGCATCAGGCAATCGAGTTCGGCCACATGGTCATTACCGCTCGGATGGTAGCGGAGGCTGCGTTCATGAGGAAGGGCAGCCGTGGTGCCCACTTCAGGATAGATGCCGACCCGAATGATGATGGTAACTATAACATTGTCATCCGGAAGGGGAAGGACGGGGAGATGGAACTGAGAAAGCAGCCCTTGATAATCACTAGAATTCCACCACCGTGAGCGGAGATGATTGCAATGGCGAAGACATTCAAGGTCAAGATTGAACGATACGACCCAGATATAGACGAGGCTCCGTACTTCGAAGAGTTCGATGTGGAGTACGAGCCTGGAATGACGGTTCTTGACGCCCTTCTCTACATTCAGGACAAGTATGACTCAAGTCTTGCTTTTAGATGGGAGTGCCGTGGCGGCCAGTGTGGATCGTGCGCGATTCGGGTCAACACTATTGCACGTCTCGCATGCCGTGCGAAAGTCGAGCCTGATCAGGATCTTGTGCTTCAACCCATGGAGAAGATGCCTGTAATCAAGGACCTAGTTGTTGACATGACTCGCACGCTTGAGCGTCTGCAGAGAACCCGCCCGTATGTAGCACGAGACAAGGCGGCGCCTAGGCCAGAGATAATCTACCAGCAGGATATTGAGGTCCTGAGAGAACTGCGCAAGTGTATCGAGTGCAGTGCCTGCCTGTCTAATTGTCCCATTGTGCATGAGACATGGGACTATGCTGGTCCAATGATAATCCGTCAGATTGCCCGTCTTGAGATGGACCCACGCGATGTAGAAGACCGTATCACGATGGCCCTGAACGAGTCGGTATACATGTGTACAACATGCAAGATGTGCGAGGATAGTTGTCCAAAGCACATCAAGATCCCCAGTCTTGCAGTAGAGCTGCTGAGGGCTAAGGCCGTGGAGGCTGGCTATCCGCTTGCCGAGGGTCAGCAGGGGTTCTTAGACAGCATCAACAGGACAGGTCGGTCCGTTCCAGAGAAAGACACGCCGCTATTGAAGAGTCTTGAGAAGGAAGAATTCCTTGTGGAGAATCCTCGTGGGCGCGTTGCCTTCTTCACCGGCTGTCTCATTGACTATCGGATGCAAGACACGGGGCGCTCATTGATTGAGGTACTCAACCGTAACGGCATCGATGTGATAGTACCGAAGGAGCAGTGGTGCTGTGCTAGTCCTGCATTTCGAACAGGTGATTTAAAGACGGCTCATGACTCGGCCCGACGTGTGACCGAGATATTCGAACGGGTGATGGAGAAGTACGATCTAGATACCGTGGTCGTTGCATGTGCGGGATGCGGCAAGACTCTCAGAGAGGATCACCGTCCGTTCATTGAGAAGGAGCGTGGTGAGCCACCCAAGTTCAAAGTCTATGATTTTGCGGAGTATCTCATTGACGTTGTTGGAAAGGATAACATCGTTAGGCCAAAGGGCGAGATTTCCCTCAAGATTACGTACCATGAGCCATGTCACCTTGCTCGCGGCCAAGGAGTTATCGAGCAACCCCTTGAGCTTCTGCAGATTATTCCTGGTATTGAATACATCGATGATCCCTACAAGAACAGATGCTGTGGGGCAGGTGGCGGCCTGCGATCTGGCAACCGAGAACTATCGATGAAGGTTGCAGCATCGAAGAGAAAATACATTGAGGCTACGGGCGCGGATATGGTGACGACCGAGTGCCCATTCTGTACATTGCAGATCAAGGATGCTCTTAAGGGCACAAGTATCAAAACACGCTATCTGCCGGATTTGCTTGCCGAGGCATACCGCAGGGGTGACGAACAAGAGGGACAAGACACATGAATATGTTGAGTCGGCATGATGTTTCATGCCGCCCGGCACCTCTCATAGTATCATCTTGATGGCGGTTCTGAGATGCTTTCTTAGCATGCGCTTTACAAGCCGGTTTCTAGAAGTGCGATAGGGAACTGCGCCAGTTATGAGCTCAAACGTGTATGCCCGCATAACCGGGTCATCGTATGCCATTCGGCAGACGGCCTCCATATTCTCAATTGAGTGGAACATCATCCCTGCTAGGAAGTTGGCAACCCCAAGGTCTTTCCCAAAGGCCTTCTGCCATCTCTGTTGATACGTTTCTGTGGAAACTCCGCCGACCTCTGATATGATATCCCTCGCGATTTCGGCGGCAATCTTCCCGGACTCTATGGCATAGTATATTCCCTCTCCAGTTGCTGGCGAAACAAAACCGGCTGCGTCTCCAACGAGCATGACCCTGCTCGCAATCGTGTTGTCTATCGGCCCCTTTAATGGCACACGCGCGGCAGTCGTTGCTGAGAGGTCAATTCTGACATCATATCGCTTCTCGAAGGACAAAACGAATCTTTTCCACGCGCCTCTCAGATCTTCTAGCTCGCTGACAAGAACACCAATCCCGAGGCTCATCTCCGCCCTCTTGCCGAATGCCCATGCATAGCCGTGTCTGAGAGCCCCAAAGTATATCTCAATTAGAACTCTCTGCGAGCCATTGGGATCGCCAACAATCCTTACAATGTCCTCCGGGTCCATGGGTACCGCGGCCTCAATGCATAGGCAGATCTCGTCATCTCTCCATCGGGTCTTGATTCCTGTTCTTCGAGCAACAGTGCTGTTGACACCGTCTGCCCCTACAAGTAGGCGTCCACTGTAGGTCTTCTCGTCAGTGATCACATCAACTGTATTTGCATTCTCAACGACATCCACAACGGCTACGCCCTCCATGACGGTGGCTCCTGCCCGTTCTGCCTCACGTAGAAGAAGGTGGTCAAAGTCCTCCCGCCGCACCATGTAGCCGGTAGTTTCCGCCCTGACCTCCTCGACAGTCAGACCCGAAGGCGAGAACAAGCGCAGGCCACATTGCTCTCTCTCCACCACGGGAGAAAAGTCGACGTCCAGCGCACGTCTTACACGAGTGGTGAGCCCGCCACCACAGGCTTTCCTTCGCGGGTGATGGTGCTTCTCTATCAGCACAACGTCCAGCCCGAGCTGGGCTGCCTTTCGCGCGCAGGTCGACCCCGCAGGACCACCCCCGACGACTATCAGATCGTAGACCATCTTGAATCTCCAAGACCAGAAAGACATCACCACAATTTGTTCTTGTTGCTCAGAAATCCAGCCCGCAAGTAGCGGCACTGTGCATTTGCAAGCATCTATATGTGGTTGCGATGCGCCACGCCGTGACCGCCACTGCTGTCTGTCACGGAGGTTGACATAGTCTTGCACGAACTCTCAGCGGCTCTCTCAATTGTCGAAACGGTTCTGCAGGCTGCAAGAGAACATAATGTCAAGAGGGTAACGCGGGTAAATGTCGAGGTCGGAGAGTTCACCTTTCTTGTGCCTGAGCAGCTTAGATTCAACTTCGAAATCGCATCGCAAAAGACGGTTCTTGAGGGTGCTGAACTCAACATCACCATGGTGAAGGGGCGTCTTCATTGCAATGAGTGCGGCTTCGAGGGAGAATCAGAACCAGATCCGTCGCTTCCGCCTCAGATTGCAGTCTTTGCGCCAATGAAGTGCCCTCGATGCGGTAGCAGTGCCACCGAGATAACGGGTGGCAAGGAGTTCTTCGTTACTGACATCGAGGCCGAGGTTGCAGAGTCATAATCAACCTTCAAGACTATCAGATCAGTACCGCATTCAAGATACCATCTTGACCTGGTCGACTGGTCACTCTGGCACGACCCTTCGAGGTCTTTATGATTGTACCTCTTGTAATCACCTTTCTTCGCTGGTAGTCCATGTTCGCGGGGTTCTTCTCCACGTCAAGTATCTTGGCTCTGAAAGTCTGATTCTTCTTAGGGTCCGTCACATTTGCATATGTGACTTTGAGGGCTGGCGTCTTCTTTCGTGCGCCCTTACTATCAATGACAAGTAGCTTCTGTTCTCCAATCAGAGTTTCTGTGGGAGTGCGCCCCATCTCAAACTTTCTCTTGCTTCTGAACTTCTTCAGTCGCGCTCCAGTTGGGGTGCGCTTTGATCTTCTGTGCCAGACACCCATTTTGGACTACCTCGTGGATGGTCAATGTCGCACTCTGTAGGAGCGTTTTAAATGTTGCTCAGTGGCAGCGAAGAGTGTGCCACCCACTGCTCGAAAGCGGAATCAATAAAGATCAAGAACGCATAGTGCCTGATTGTGACGAGTTTCATGAGCGGCGTGTCGGTGATAAAGAGTCCGTGGAGTGGCTATCTCGAAGAGATTGCTCAGTCTTCCAGTCGCCTAGACTTTTCGAGCCCCTTCATTAAACGTGAGGCAGTGGACACACTGATTGACGCCCAACTGACCATGAGCGGCGTGACATCCTTCAAGTTCGCCCGTTTCCTGAGCGGCGCATCTGACATTGATGCGCTTGAGTCCCTTCTCGACAATGGGGCCGCGATGTATTCCCTTGGTTCGTTACACGCGAAGGTGTACGTCTTCGACGAGTGTGCAATCGTGACATCTGCCAATCTCACAAGGCCCGGGCTCTCAGAGAATGTTGAATACGGCATCGAGGTGACGGAGCCGAGTCTTGTAGAAACCATCAGAAGCGACCTCCAAGACCTTTTCAAGCGCGCCAGTGTGATTGAGCGCAGCTGGCTTGAATCAACAAGATTACTGCTGAAACGCGTTTCTCCCCACGAGAAGCTATGCTATGAGCGGGCCGCTAACGATGTGATTGCAGGTCGCAATGTGATACTTGACTCGTTGACTGGTTGGCTGAAGGCTGTGTACTCACTGATACTTCAACTTAGCAAGATGGAGTTCACTCTTGACGAAATGTATGGATTTGAATCGGTTCTAGCCGAGATGTATCCTGACAACCGGCACATAGCAGCCAAGATACGGCAGACACTCCAGTACTTACGAGACATGGGCCTGATTGAGTTTGTCGGTCGTGGGCAATACCATCTATGCTGTTAGTGGAACACAGGAATACCACTTGTTGTTGCACAAAAGATTGATCAGCGAGCACGAGCAGGTGTCCATGATTGATTTGTTGAGGGGATAGGCCTGTCCGAGCCGCACCGGTTCAAGCTGCTATTGCGAAAGTCTGCGTTCAAGTACAAGCTCAGATTACTTGAACGATATAGGGAGTGGTTCCCCCCTGCGAACGTGGAGTTCGAGTTCAAGAGTTACGACAGAGTTTACCGCACTTACGTTGATCGTGCCAATCGGATACGGCTCCACGACTGGCTCAGGGACCATCCCGAAGCCAAGGAAGGCGACTACATGGTGTTCATACCTCTCTCAGGCGGTCGTGAGTGGCTTGTTGAACTGGAGAAGGGCCCTCGCTCCAAACAAGCAACGCTGGGTGCCCCACCGAAAAAACGAGAGCCTCAGAGCAGAGGTTCAATTCGTTTCTCTCACAGAGAGATTCAGGAGATAGTAGTGAATCTTGCAGAACACTTTGGCATGTTCGCAGAGGAAGAGCTCCGAGAGGGCCCTTACGTCTACGATGTTGTTTGGCGACGCGTTCGGTCTGGAAATCCCGTGAAGGTATTCGAAGTTCAAGTGAGTGGGAGTCTAGACAGTGCGCTTGCAAAGCTGAAGCACGCACGTGACACTTGGAATGCTGACCTCTTTCTGATTGTGACAAATGCCCGAGATGCAGAAAAGGCCGAGTTCTTACTCTCTGGCTCGTTTCACGAGATTCGAAACCGACTGTTGGTGCTGAGAGATACCGAGCTTTACGAGATTCTACTCTATAAGACTCGTCATGGTGAGATTGAACAGCGCCTCCTACGGTGACTCGCACAAGAAGTTTCATGCAGACTGACTGTGACAGTTGCAAGTTTCGGCGGTGGTCATCAGACCGACGATTTCACCAATCACGCGGTTCATATGTTCGAGGTGCCACGAATAGGTATAACACACAACAAGGAGCCTCAAGATTTGACCCACATTGAAACCGCACATGGTGCTGGCGGAAAGGTGATGCAGCGCCTGATTGAAGAAGTCATAATCCCCTCCTTTGGCCGGAGAAACGTTGGTCCAATCGGACTCGACCAGATGGACGATGGTGCAACGCTGGATCAAGATGCACATCTTGTCGTATGTACTGATGCCCATACAGTCAAGCCGCTATTCTTTCCCGGCGGCAACTTGGGAACTCTGACAGCATGTGGGACAATCAATGACTTGGCAGTCATGGGTGCTGAGCCTTTTGCGATGACAAACACGGTCATCGT
>QMYR01000018.1 GCA_003662765.1 Candidatus Thorarchaeota archaeon | reverse complement strand
CACAAGTACCAAGAAGATCACTGTGAAGACCAGAGTGATAATGTTAGAACGCATCAGCTCGCTCTTGTCAGGAGTGTCTTGACTCAAGGTAGTTCTCACCGACCTACGGCGGTCACACTTGTGTATCTTACTTAAAGATACCGAATGGGCGGGTCGCAGACGGCAGCTGGCAACCTAGAGAATCTTGGACAGTGAAGGCCGAAACACAAGATATGATTGCAATTCCCGGATTCTTCACACAGACCATTGTCCGTCGAAACTTTTTTCTTGGACCTTTGGAAAACATGTTGATTGCTGTTGTAGGAGCAGTCGTTCACGAAGAGGGCAAGACTATGATAAGGGAGTATAAGAATGGAATAATTGTGTGTTACGTCTTTCTACCACTATTGCTGGTTTCAATGGCATTGCCTCTAGTCCAACCACTCTACCGAGGTGGCAACACTTGCCAAGAACATACGAGCCCACCAACTCTCGCTTATGTAGCAACAGTCGGACTTCTCAGTACTGATTCGACGGCTGAAGTCAACTATGTTCATGAGGGAGTCGAACTCGCCTTTGAAACCTACAACGACATCTACGGAGACTACTACGGACCTTCCTACAACTGGCCAATCGGGGTCAAGAAAGCTGTTGGTCCGTCTGCAACGATAGCTAAACTGAAAACTTTCTTGGCTACCACTGACAGAGTACATGTTGCATGCCATGGAGAATACCGCCATGACACTGGCCCCGAGATCACGTTGTATGACAGCTCCCTTAATGCACAGAAGATTCAGAAATGGAGTTGCATTCAGAGCAATTGTCTACTAGTCTTCTTCTCGGCCTGCTATTCACTTGGTCGTGGTCATGGGGACATCGACAATAGGCTGGCAACAGCCATCAAGGACAGGACAGATGTTCGAATGGTCATTGGGTATAGTGGCGAAGTCGATGTCTTGGCGGCCACACTGCTTGCCATGAACTTCTGGTGGTCACACATTGCTGGACTTAGAAACCATTACTCGTCAGGAACAGGCTGGTCCGAAGGTTTTGGTGGCTATTCCGGCGCCACTTCATTCGCTCGTGCAAGATACTTGCTGGAAGAGATGATTGAGGACCTTGAGGATGGAACTATCTTCATCGTCAGCGTTCTTGCTGGTGTTGCCGCTGGCTACATCGCAGGGCCCCTTGGAGGAGTCGCAGGGGCATTCTTGAGTGAAACATTTGGAAATATCCTTGGCGACAAGATCAGCGCATCCATCTACGGTGCGTGGATACAAGCGTGTGAGAACGCACTGAGTGCGTTTGTGAAAATCGACAATGGTGAGTATGTTCCGAGCTTGACTCCTGTGTCTGGTGGGGGATCCCACGATTACTACTACACTGTTGACGATGTCATGTCTGTCATTGGAGGCCGTCCAATGGGAGGATTCCACGACAATTACTATGCTGTTGACTGATGAGAGATCCTTTCTTTCCTCTCTCTTTTTTCATTGGAGGGATAGGTGTGGCTACAAGGGTGAAACTTCAAAGCGCGGTAATCATGCTTCTCCTTCTTCTTGAATTGACAACATGTGTGGGAAATGACCCCAGTGGTTGTGGAGATGAAATTGACATCGGTCCACAACATCCTAGCCAAGATGAATATAGTCACAGCACGACCCGACGGCAGGCGATCATTGACTACGTCATGGCTCTATACAAACCTTATGAAGGAACCTTCTACAGCTACTTGAGAGACTGGCCTGCTGACCCTAGGCTTCATGACTACCCGAACATCTGGGACGTCTACGTTCCGTATCAAGTACTTGAATACCTGAACTATACAGCCCAGTTCGGTTGGGAGAACGCCACATCCTTTCTACTCAGTCTAATCAATGATGAAACGGAGTATGACATCTTTGGGCCAGTCAACTGTTCAAGAAACACGAGTGGTGGGGTTATCTGTAACTCAGTTGCGGTAGAGCTCTTCTCAAAGTTGGGAATCATTGACGAATTGGATTTGGATGCAGTCGTGCACATTGTCCGACAGTCCCAGAGGTCTTCTGGAGGATTCATTGATCGTCCGTGGTACCCCTCAGACCCACCCGATCTGATTACTACGGAGAGTGCACTGTCTACATTGGACTGGCTGAATCGGACCGACGAGATTGACTCCGCTCTTGCTCTTGACTTTGTTCTCTCCTGTCACAAGAACAGTGGGTTCAGCCTCACTCCCACAAGTAACTATGTTGATGTGTATAACACACCTCTTGGTCTTCTCGGTCTGAGCCACCTCGATGCTCTTGACTGTATTAACCGTGAGAAGGTCATCGCATTTGTCCTCTCGCACTTTGACAATGCCTCAGGTCACGCGACGTATGAGGCTCTGGTGGAAACGGAACGGCTGGTCTGGTCTCTGGACCTGTTGGGCGCACTTGACCGCATCAATCAGGACGCCGTGGTGGACTGGGTGCTTGCATGTCAGTCAACGTGGCAGGGTGCGTTCATGTCGAGTCCCAATGCAGACCCCTTAGTTGATGAACGCTTGGAATATGCCAGAGCAGCGCTTCACATCCTGCAGATGCTTGGACGAATGGACGTTCTCGATGAGGAGATCTCTCTCATCATGCATCCCGAACACACAACTCCGCAGGCCTACTACGATTTCATCAGCGAGCACTTTCCCAGCACGACAACTACAAGCGCCGCTGCATGGTCCCCACATCCCAACGTCGACATCGTAGCATTTCTCGCAGAGAATGCCTTTCCGCTCGCAATCCTGGGAATCCTATTGGCCCCCGTTGGATGTGCTTGGTACGCCGACAGGGTACGACGAATTGAGATGGCGAAACGAAAGAAGAGAAGAAGGCAAAGCGTCAGACGGTAGATTGGCTTGCCCCTCAAGGAGCTGGCCATTTGCATGGGTCAAATTGTCAAAACATGAGCGATATCAAGTGGGTCTACTGATTGGAGCACCAGAGGTTGCGAACCGCGTCTGATAGTCTGGATAATCATAGATTCTGAGGGCTAAATCAACTTCATGGCAAATGTCAGAAACGCCCTCCCCCTTACACCAATCTATCATCACCATATGTCATTCCTCAACTAGCTCACTAATGTTGTCGATACTCTTCCACTTGTCAGGTTACCGTTGCTGCGTGGACAGGAACCCAGTTCCCAACCTAGCCCAATTTACTATCAACTGTGTCCAGTCATCCTTGTGTATCAATCGTTATGACGGGACTGCTCCGCTACATCAAGCACCGTAATCTCTGGACTTGCCTCCGTACCTCGAAGCTCATCGAGATGAGCAAGGCCATTGACTCGTTCGCGTATCTTCTTGATCTGCATTGCAATTACGTACGACATGGCGGCGATTATTCCGGCAATGGCACTAGGTGAGGCGTGAACGGCGAATGACGCGGCCAGACCTGCAAACTCCGAGAACAACGCTATGACGAAGACTGCCAACATCACTCCTCGAACAGATCGCATGACTTCATTGGATGCGGCTGCCGGGGCCACCATGATTGCATAGACGAGAATGGCACCCACAGCCTTTGTTGCAAGGGCAATTGCAAGAGATGACGAGAGCAGCATGAGATAGTGGTAGGCACGGGCATTGAGTCCGTGTGCAATTGAACCTTCCATGTCCACGCTGACATATACAAACTCCTTGTGAAACATCAGACTCAAGAGCAGGAGAAAGACCGCAGTACCAGCCAGCAGGATGACGTCGAGGTTATCCAGCAAGAGTATGTCACCGATGAGATAACCCCAGATTTGCGGGACCTGAGTCGGAGGAATGTAGTACATCAGGAAGACAGCAATACTCATCGACAGCGCGAACGAAACCCCCACGGCGACCTCCATCTTCTGGGCTATCCCACTCTCGCCAGCGTATCCAGTCACCGCTGCGACAAACACGCTGAACAGAAGAGCGCCAAGTATTGGATCAAACCATGGTGCGATACCCGTGTACTGGAGGAACAGTCCCAAGGCGGCACCTCCGAGGGCTGCATGAGCAACACCGGATGTCATGAATGACAGCCCCCGAAACACCAAGAAAGAACCGCTTGCCGATGCAACAATCGCAATGAGTAGTGCGCCAATCATCGCGCGCATGACGAGCGGCGTCGTTAAGAACTGGATTATCTCTTCAATCATGTCTATCCACTCCCGAGTCCTGAGTCATGCAATACCGATGTCCACCGTACTCGACAACCTTGGCACTGGGGCCGTATACGCGCGTGAGCAACTCGTGGTCCATCACCTCGCAAGGTTCACCCAGACCGATGACTGTCTTCTTCAGAAGCAATACATCGTGAACCATGGTGTGGATGGGATTGAGGTCATGAGTGACCATGATTATGCTGACATCGTTCTCCGTGTGATACTCGCGCAGGGCCTCTACTATCAGGCGCTGACTCTCTGTATCAGTACCTGCCAGAGGCTCGTCAAGAATCAGGAGAGGTCCGTCACTGGCAAGGGCACGCGCCACAAGCACGCGCTGACGTTGACCACCAGACAACTCATTGAACGGATGATCCCAGAACTCAGCCATGTTCACCCGCTCAAGGGCCTCACGAGCGAGTCTCTTGTCCTTGCGAGAGGCAATCCGCGGAGGACGCTTCTTCAGAAGACGGCCCATTAGAGCAATGTCCTTCACCTTGATGGGTACGCTGAGCTCGATGCGGTCGCGCTGCGGGACATATCTCACCAACCGCCTGATTGCGGCACTCTCACGGGCTGCATCGTAGCCTAGTGTCTTAATCGTCCCAGTTGTGGGCCTCAGAAGCCCAATGGCCGTCTTCAAGAGGGTACTCTTTCCTGAGCCGTTGGGACCGATTATGGCCATAAACGTTGGAGCGCGAACTGCAAAGTTGACATCGTAGAGAGCAACCTCCCCTTGTGGGTATCTCACAGACAGATTGTGAGCCTCGAGCAGCATCTGACTCATTGTTATCATCTCCCTATCACATTCACGAACACTCTCATGACTGGCTTCTGCATTCGCAGGTCACGCAGAAACGTCCGAATCTCGCCCGAGTCGCCCTTAGCCACCATAACATCGACGCACCCGCCCTTATTGGAGTGCGCATGCATGATGGCAGACAGCAGATGGCTATGTTCGTGCTGGACCTTTGAGCATCCGCTTGATTTCCCCTTGTCTGAATACATCACTGTGATAACGGCCGTCACCTCGCCCTCCAGTGACTCCAGACTCCTATGTTCAGCCAAGAGTGATTGGAGAGCATGACGGACAACATCCGAGCGACTAGCGAACCCACCAATCTCTTGGAGGCGTTCCAGTTCCTCCAAGTCAGACTCGGGCATCGACACCGCCACGATTGGCACGATTTCACCTCCGCATTTGTCCCACGACGAGGTCACTTCGAAATTCTTAATAATATTTGGCAGGAAGTTATTATCGATATTAGACTCTCGCCAACAATTAATAACCGTTACGTTCTGGAGGTGTGGTATTGCCAAGATGTCTACAGGCCCTCATTCCAATTGCAGTCTTGATCATTCTGAATGTGCTCGCAGTGGTTCCACCGGTCACAGCTCAAGATGAGCCTCAGCTCAAGGTTGCTGCATCAATCACACCATTCGGCGCCCTAGTAAATGAGGTCGGCGGATCAAGGGTGCAGACGACGGTCCTCCTACCTGAGGGCGTTGAGCCTCACGCGTTCACGGCCACACCTCAGATCATCGAGGCTGCTCAACAGGCCGACCTGCTCGTTCTTACGGGGCATTTTGCATGGGAAACCGATGTGGCAAACCAGACCGACACCCCGTTCATCACACTTGCGGACTACGAAGAATACGGCGCCGCTCTCTCGGTGTTTCCTGGACGAGAGGACACATCGCAGAAGAATCCGCATGGGTACTGGCTGCTACCAAACAATGCGATTGCAATCGCCAATGCAACCCGTGCCGCTCTCTCAGAGATGAAGCCTGATGATGCCGCGTACTGGAACACTAGATTCGAGAGCTTCGTTGACCGCGTCGAGAGCCTCAATGCATCCATTGCAGTTGCAGATGAGGACTATCAGCTTGATTCGCTAAGAGCAGTCGCTGTGTTTCCAGCGGAGGCATATATCGCCGAGGCATTTGGAATCAGTGTTGAGGCAGTTCTTCAGGAGGGAGAGAATGTCTTCATCTCGGGTTCAAGGTTGGTCGAGGTCCAGAACGGCCTCAGGAATGGGACGATAGACATCATTCTCGGGTCCGATGTGGGCAATCTCCAAGCGGGAGGACAGTTTGCAGAGCAGCTGGCTGAGGACACAGGCTCTAGGATTGTATGGTGGCGAGCCGTATTCACTGGACAGGCAGACTATGTGTCACTGATGTCTTTTGATCTTGGAGTACTAGTCGAGAGCCTGAGGGGGGAAGTTTCTGCCTCCACAGAGGGGGTCACGACTCTTGTGCTCGTGATAATATCATCCCTTCTGGGTCTAGTCGCAGTTGTGGAGGGAGTACTGCTCATACAGCGTGCAATGGAGGAGTAGGTCACACCTTCACGTCGGTGCCCAGACGAAGATTATAGACCTCAAACTCTAATGAGGTCAGCTCATCTTGAATCCGCCGACACTCCCTCTCAAAGTCGTCCGCAGAGATCTCGCCAGCCTTCTTCCTCTTGACAAGCTCTTTGAGAGCAGACTGTCGTTCGTGAATCTGAGCCTTGAGGTCATTCCAGCGTTCTCTGTGCTCAGCCATCACCGCCCCCCATCCACTACTAGATCTTGCCGTCGGCTCAAGCTTCTCGACAATATCCTCAAGGGAGCGTCTAATCTCCTCCGGGTCGTGCGACTTCTCAGGGTCCAACAAATTCTGCACCTTCGGTATGAACTCGTGCGGCCTGCATTATATGCATTGACATAGGTCAGAAGCCGTGACCCCCCGTTGAAACCGGTTGAGAGAGGCCAGCGGACTTGTTCTCGACACAACTATTATATCACCGAGTCCGTTCACGGCAACGCCATAGCGCACATTTGGAGCAGAAAACCATGGTCACCCAGTCAGCCGAGCAGGCCAAGTCGAAGATGAAGCCGACTGATGTTCTGGTCATAGGTGGAGGGATGGCAGGCATCAGTGCCGCCCTCGATCTCGCGAACGGCGGCTACCACGTGCACATGATTGAGAAGACTGTGAACATCGGCGGTAATTATGTGGCCATCTATAAGATATTTCCCGCCCTTGAGTGCTCGGCCTGCGTTATGACGCCACTTACATCGTTTGTTGGCAAGCACCCGAACATAACAATCCACGCGCTATCGACCGTTGAGAAAGTCAAGGGCTCAAAGGGTGACTTCACGGTCACTATCAGAAAGAGAGCACGCTATGTCAATGAGGAGAAGTGCACAGGGTGCCAGATGTGTATCCGAGCCTGCCCAGTGGAGGTCCCCGATGAGTACAACCACGGACTCTCGCTCCGCAAGGCGATATACATGAACTTTCCCCAGCAGATTCCGCTGATAGCCACAATCGATCGAGATGCCTGTATCGGCTGTGGAACGTGCGCAGGTGTGTGCCCTCAAGATTGCATCATGTACGATGACAAGGACAAACTCTTCGACCTTCGTGTCGGTTCGATTGTGGTGGCGACAGGGTTTGAGGAGTACAGACCTATTGACTACGGCGAGTATGGTTATGGGATATTCCCCAACGTCGTCACAAGCCTTGAGTACGACAGAATGACTCATCCCACTGGGCCGACTGACGCGCATATGGTGCGCCCCTCGGATGGGAAGGAGCCGGAGAGGATTCTCTTCATTAACTGTGTCGGAAGTCGGGATGTCAGGGAGCATATTCAGGGGTATAGTGAACACTGCAATCGTGTCTGTTGCTCCTTTGGTCTGAAGCTGGCACAAATCACACGAATGCACTACCCCGAGGAACACTGCGAGATTATATACACATACATTGATCTCAGAACAGCGGGGAAGGCGCTTGAGGAATTCCTCTGGGACTCCCAACACAACCAAGGTATCAAGTTCATCAGAGGACGTGTCGCGGAGATTGCCGAGGACCCCGATACTCACGACCTCTTCGTCAAGATTGAAGATACTGAAACTGGTACAATCACCGAACTAGAAAAGATCTCAATGGTGGTGCTGAACACAAGCTTCAGGCCTAGCGAGGGACAGAATGAGCTTGCCAAGATACTGAGGATTGAAATAGACGAGAATGGCTGGATAAAGGAGAAACACCCCAATACAGCGGCACTGGAAACCACCAGACCTGGCGTCTATGTTGCCGGGTGCGCTCACGGACCAAGGGATGGCACCGATACCGTCAACGAGGGCAAAGGGGTGGCCATGGCCGCAAATGCGCAGCTGCCGCTGCCACAACCCGCACCCCCTCCGGACATAGAGCCAATCGAGGTGGGCGACGAACCCCGGGTTGGTGTGTTTATCTGTCACTGTGGCGGTATCATAGGAAATGTCATCGACTCCCCGGGTTTGGCCAAGTGGGCGAGGAACCTCCCCCATGTTGTGTACAGCACGGACTACCTGTTCATGTGCAGCGATCCGGGACAGCAGTTGATCACGGACGCGATAAAGAAATACAAACTCAACAGAGTCGTTGTTGGTTCTTGTTCGCCTCTGCAGCATCAAGAAACCTTCAGACGTGCTCTTGAGGCGGCGGGTCTGTCAAGATACTACCTTGTCGGGCCAGTGGGACTCAGAGAACAGCTTGCACTTGTCAACGCCCACGCCCCGCCAGAGGTGCGTCAGGAGAAGGCCCAAGACATGATTCGAAGTGGGGTGGCGAAGGCTATTAACAACGAGGTCGTTCCAATAAAGAAGGTAGAGGTCACTCGCAGAGTGATGGTCATTGGCGGCGGAGTGTCCGGGATGACTGCCGCCTTGGACATCGCACAGAAAGGTTTCGAGGTCGTGCTTGTTGAGAAGACTGACAAGCTTGGAGGTAGGTTGAACGAACTGTACCGAGTATTTCCGAAGTTCACCCTTGCCAGCGAAATTGTGGATGACCTAATCGCGAGGATACGCAAGCAAAAGAGAATCCAAGTGGTTCTAAACTCGAAGCCTGTGCTCAGGGATGGCTCGTACGGTAACTATGACATCACCGTGGAGAACGTGGAGTCCGGTGAGAGAACAACGTACAGGGTGGGGACCGTCGTGATAGCGGTCGGTACGGACACGTACGAACCGAAAAGAGGAGAATACGGATGGGGTGAGGTCCCCTGCGTCATAACGTCGCTTCAGCTCGAGAAGATGCTGCGAAATGGCGAGCTGAGGATTCCTCCGAAAAACCCGGTGTTCATTCACTGTGTGGGCTCACGGCAGAACCCCGGCGAGGGCAATAGGTACTGCTCAAGAGTATGCTGCTCTGCAGTTATCACTCTTCAGAAAGAGCTACAAGAGATGTTTCCGAACATCAAGATCTTCTCTGCGTACAAGGAACACATCAGACCTTTTGGCAATTATATGGAGGAGATGTGGCGTGAGAACCGTCAGAATGGCGTCACGTATCTAAGATGGGTACGTGAGAAACCTGTCACTGTAGAGAGGGCTCCTGATAGTGATGAGGCCATTGTGACTGTCTACGATACTCTATCACAGGAAACGTTCAAGATTAGGTCGGACATGGTCGTTCTGGCAGTAGGCCTTGAGGCGCCACATGATGTTGGAGACCTCGCGAAGGCCCTTGGTATCAACAGGGGCCAAGACGGCTTCCTAGCCGAGATGCATATGAAGTTCAGGCCCGTTGAAACCACAGTTCCAGGTGTCTTCCTAGGCGTCACATATGCAAAGAACATCGCGGACTCCATCAATCAGGCCCGTGGGGCCGCCAGTCAAGCGATAGTGCCGCTAAACCTAGGGACTGTGGAGATTGAGCTGTTGACTGCTGTTGTTGACGAGGAACTGTGCGTTGGCTGTGACCTGTGCCACTACTCCGAAATCTGCCCGTATGATGCCATATCCATGAAGGAGGTGGCTCCGGGTGTGAAGAAAAGCGTCACCGATGAGATGCGGTGTCAGGGCTGCGGTGCGTGCGCAGCAATCTGTCCGACTGGAGCCCGAGACCTGCGGTGGTGGCGGGAGAAGAGTTTCATGGACCAGATTGAGGAGATGCTAAGGGAGTAGTTGTGATGATTACACTTGACTGCCTTGCGGCATGTTGGATTGTACTGAACGAGCTTCTAGGTGAATTGACGAGAGAAGGTGTGTTCATTCCAGACCTGACCTATGCAGACTTCAGAAATAGCAAGTTGCTTCTTGAGTACCTCAGATCTTACGAGGATGATGTCCGTCTGACGGAGGGCACCGATGCCACTCTTCGTATGGAGATGGAGGAGAGAATATACACACTCCGGCAGACGCTCATGGTCTGGGCCGAGGAGAGAAAAGGAGTAGAGTATAGGCAACATTGGGAGGACAAGTTCGAGGCTGCCCTGAGAGGGGAGATACCCCTTCCAGAAGAAGAGAAGACCGCACCAATCACAGAGCTGCCCAGAGAGAAGGGCATCGGCTTCTTTCGCATCAAACTGCCGGAGGAGATACCTGTTGAGATCATATCTGAGATTGCAGAGGAATGCCGCGTGTTAATCTGTCTCGACGGGGAGCGACACCTTCTCGTCAGCGGCAAGAAGAAATGTGTCCGTGATGCAATGCGTCAGATTGGCGAAATCTTCTACGGGGAGAGCCGGCTGAAGACAGCCTGAGATTGACACCTATATACCAAGTATCTCAGCGATTGGATCGAGTGGAACACGATTCATCTCAAGGCCCAATGTTTCTGGATCTAGTCCCATGGCTAGGCCAAGGACCTGTGTGACAAACAGTGCGGGCAGCTCCAATGAGTTGCCGTCCTCATCAGTCAGTCCCAATGCTTGAACGTCAAACTGTGTGTGACAGGCGGGACAGTTAGTGACAACACAGTTGGCTCCTGCCTCCCTCGCAGATATCATCTTCTCTTGCAGGATCCTGTTGGCAACGTCCTCGCTTGCGATGAGGAGCGGTGAGCCACAACAGCGCAGTTTCAGGGTCCACGGCACACTTACGGCACCCGTCAACTCAAGAAGCTCATCGACCTTGTGCGGAAGCTCAGGGTCGTCAAATCCAGCCACAGTTGACGGACGGATGAGATGACAACCTGGGTGAAACGCGATTCTAAGACCCTCTAGGGGACGAACAATCTTCTCTCTTATCTTGTCGCGAAGATCATAGAGTACCTCTACGAAGTGCCGAATACGAGTTTCACCCTTGTACTCAAGTCCAATCGTCTTGAGCACCTGATTGACTGTTTCTCGATGTTCTTCGTTCTCGTGGAGAACATGGTCAACATCGCGCAGAGAACCGTAACAACCGTTGCACGGGGTTACTATGTCATGGCCACGACTCTCAGCAAGGGCGATGTTCCGCCCAGACATTGCCAGCCAGCTTGTTTCATCAATCGACTTGAGCACGACCGTGCCACAGCATGACGCACCCTCAAAGTCCAAGAGCTCAATATCCAGCGCCTCTGCAACAGCTCTCATCGAGCTCTCGTAGTTGTTGAATCTGTTCGGAATGGCACAGCCCAAGAAGACTTCGTACTGTTCGGTCAAGGTCACTCCTCCTCAAGTTTCATCAGACCCGTCTTGTCGAACATCTTGCGTATGTCGTTGATGTCGAACTCGGGCACTTCATCAAGACCAAGGTCCTCGCGTTCCCAATCAGTGGGCTCATACAGTCGGCCCGTGTCATACAGGCCCTTGCGGGCGGCCAGATAGCCAGGAGGAGCAATGCCTCTGCGGAAGGCCATGTTCTTCAAGCCGAATATTATGTCCGTGATGGATATCCCTTGGGGACAACGCTCCTGACATGTGTAGCAGGTGGTACACAGCCAGACCATATCCGTCTGGAGCACTTCCTTAAGACCGAAGAGGAGCATCCGCATCAGTTCGTGAACCTGAATGTTGACCTTGTCACTCACCGGACAGCCTGCGCTACACTTTGCACACTGAAAACAGGCTGTGAGGTCCTGTCCTCCAATCAGACCTGAAACCTCACGTGTGAAGTTAGGATTGAGAACCTCGAACTTTGCACCCTCAAATGTCTTGAACTGGCCCCACGTTTCTTCCATTGTCAGTGCCACCTACCTCCTGCGCAGCGGGCTTGGACCAAGGCGTTCCAACAGCTCGGTCATCTTCTTCACGGTTTCTGCCCACAGGGCGCCCTCGCTTGCACTGATGTGTGTGAACTGCAGGCGCTCAGGCTCAAGACCAGCCTTCTCAATAATCTTCCTTGCAATGTTAAATCGCCGCTCGAAGCTCAGATTCCCATCAACATAATGACAATCGCCGACATGGCACCCCGACACCCAGACCATATCCGCACCCTGACGAAACGCCTCCAAGAGGTGCGTCACACTTACTCGCCCTGTGCACATCACACGAATATCGCGCACCGTTGTGGGCTGCTGCAGTCGTGCGACACCCGCACTGTCGGCTCCCGCATAGCTACACCAGTTGCATACGATTGTCAGAATCCTCAACTCGGTGGGTGGAATGTCCTCGAGAGCGGCACGAACCTGCGCCATGATCTGGTCATCGGTGAAGTGCTTCATTGTGATGGCGCCTGCAGGACAGCCCGCAGCACACTTTCCGCACCCCTGGCAGAGCACAGGATTTGACACCGCATAGTCATGTCCGCCATCGCCAGGCACGACCTCGATTGCGTTGTAGGCGCAATTGGCCTCACATGTGCCGCAGCCCACACAGACCTCAGGGTCGACCACTGACACTATGGCCTCGGCCTTTCGCACACCACTCACAAGTGGTACCAGTGCTCTTGCTGCTGCACCCCGGCCCTGAACAATCGCCTCGGCTATCCGCTTGGGTGCTGTCGCCGTTCCTGCCACGTAGACACCATCTGTCTGAAAGTCAACCGGACGAAGCTTCGGGTGAGCCTCCATAAAGAACCCGGATGTGTTGAGTGGTACCTTGAACAGCTCGGAGATCTCCTTGTTCTTCTTCGGAGGCACCATTGCTGTAGCAAGGACAACATGGTCTACCTCCAAGGCAAGCTGCGCACCCAAGATCTGATCAGTGACTTCAACATGCAGCGCCTTGTCCTTGCCCTTCTTGACTTCGGGCGGAGAGTCCTTGTCGAATCTGATGAACACGACACCTTTCTTTCGAGCCTCTCTGTACTTGTCTTCAACATCGTAAGAGGCCCTCAAGTCCCTGTAGAGATGAAAGACACGGGAGTTCGGATACTTCTCCAGCAGCTCTAGCGTGTGTTCGAGTGCAACCATGCAGCATATACTGGAGCACCATGTTCTTGCACCCTCAAGTGACTCATCCTCACGAGAACCGGCACAATGGATTACTGCGAACGTTTCGCCATCCTTGAGGCCCTCACCAGAGGCCAGTTTCTGGCTAAAGTCCACCTCGGTCATCACTTCGGGGAGCTCTCCCAGACCATAGAGCCCTTTCTCCTCCAGAGGAACCGCACCTGTGGCAACTATCACAACACCTACCTTGATGTCGCGGGTGGTGTCACCACTCTTGATTGTCACCTCGAAGTCGCCAATCGATCCACGAGCCTCGACCACCTCCGATTTGAGCATCAGCTCGATGTTGGGGTTACCAGAAACCCTGCTCTCAAAGTCCGCGATTATCTTCTCTGTGGGGGTGAAGTCGAAGTTTACAGTGGCAAGGTGACGCAGCAGACCGCCAACACGTTCCTCACAATCGACTAAGTATACCTTGAAACCTTTCTCAGCGATTAGCTCCGCTGCTGACATTCCTGAGACCCCGGCGCCTATCACAAGAGCCGCCGGCTCGACCGGGGTCACGGCCTCCTCTTGAGGCTCGAGCAATTGCGCACGTGCGACAGCCATTCTGACAAGGTCTTTGGCCTTCTCAGTGGCCTCGTCCTTTGCCGTCTGATGTACCCAAGAACAATGCTCCCTTATGTTGGCCATCTCAAACAGATACTTGTTCAGGCCAGCCTCCTCGACTGTCGCCCTGAAGAGGGGCTCGTGAGTGCGTGGTGTGCACGAGGCCACAACGACACGATTCAGATTGTGCTCCCGGATGGCCTCCTTGATCACCTCCTGGGAGTCCGAGGAGCAGGAATACAGCAGGTTCTCAGCATAGACAACATTGGGCAGGGATGCGGCATACCTCGTCACTTCCGCCACATCTACGACGCCAGCGATGTTGATGCCGCACGAACATATGATGACGCCAATACGAGGCTCTTGACCAACCAAGTCAAGGTCCTGCTCCGTGATCTCTTCACTTTCACGGCGCTCCGGCAGAGTAATGTCAAGGACTGACAACGCTGCCGCCGCGCTGGCATGGGCCACAGAGTCGGGGATGTCCTTCGGACTGTTCATCGCACCGCACATATAGATACCCGGTATGTTGGTGCGAACACTCTCAATGGATGGGCCAGCACCAGACACAAAACCATGAATATCGGTCTTGATGTTCAACCTCTCAAAGAGTTCCTTGTTACCATTGGGGATCATGGCTGGACAGAGAACGACCAGGTCATAGCGGTCGACCAAGACTTTGTGACCGGTGGCATCGCTGTGTCGCACGAGCAAGTCGTGAGTCACGGGGTCCTCCACTATCTCGCTTGGCAACCCCTTCACGTAGTTGATGCCGTACTCCCGCTCACCTCGCACGAGGAACTCCTCGAATCCCTTTCCGAAGGCGCGCAGGTCATTGTAGAGAATGTCAATGTCAACCTCAGGAGTGTGCTCCTTCGTGATGATTGCCTCTTTTGTGGCGTAGGTGCAACATATCCTTGAACAATAGGAACAATGATTGACATCACGGGAGCCCACGCACTGAATGAACGCAATCCTGTGAGGCTCCCGACCGTCAGAGGGACGCATCACAACGCCGCTTGTCGGTCCACTGGCGGAGACCATTCGTTCGTATTCGAGTGCAGACACGACATTTGGATACCGGCCGTAACCGTATTCGGGAACACTCGCCGGGTCAAGAAGGTTGTAGCCTGTCGCAAGAATGATTGAGCCGGCATTGATCTCCAACGTTTCATCAGGCATGTCGAAGTCTATGGCCTTGGCCTTGCAGGTCTTCACACACATCATACACTGGATGCAATTCTCTATGTCAATCGTTGCCACATTCGGGACTGCCTGCGGAAACGGTATGTAGGCTGCCTTTCTCATCTTTAGCCCGAGGTCATATTCATTCGGGACCTCAATGGGGCATACTCGCTGGCAGTCACCACATCCGGTGCACTTGTCCAAGTCCACGCGACGGGTGCGTCTGAGAACCTTGACCTTGAAATCGCCAGCCTCGCCAGAAACGTCAACAACCTCGGAGTACGTCAGAATCTCGATGTTTGGATGGCGTGAACAGTCCACCATCCAGGGGCCCATGATACACATACTACAGTCGAGTGTGGGGAATGTCTTATCGAGCTGAGCCATATGACCGCCAATCGACGGCTCTCTCTCGACCATGTAGACCTTGACGCCCATCTCAGCAAGATCCAGCGCCGCCTTGATGCCGGCGATTCCAGCACCAACAATGACGACTGGCTTCGTTGCAGTCTCCGCCATTTCAGGGTTCACTCCGTCGCAGGTAGCGGGATTGGTCGAAGTCGCGCGATAAAAAGTTGGTTGTCCGGAGCAAGACTCGCTGGCCACAGATTGGCGCGAAACACAGTCCAATGTAGCTACATGTGCATTGAAGACCGAAGCGGTTTAATACCACAGAATCCGAGTATGGTGCTGGGACGCAGATGAAGGCAACGAGAAGCTATACGCGTGTGTATCTTTCTCGTACCAGGACGCAGTCGAGAGGCACAGAGGAGGAGATTGACCTCACTAAGGTAGAGGTTATATTGACTCCAATGCCCAAGACGGCCTGAGAGAGATGTGTTGCCGTACAGAACAGGAAACAGCACGGGTCTGGCGTAATGCCTGAACCGGCTGTTGTCCTACCTATTTTCTTCTTCGTGATGGTCTACGCGCCTACGCCTTTAGGCCGAGGCGTTCCCAGTGAGGCTCACTCTTGCGCTGCATGTACTGGAGGTGTGTCTTCAGGCCAAACTCGTCTGGCTCGTAGCCGAATGCAAGAGCGAGGAACTCCATCACATGAAGAACATCAAACTCATACTTAACATCGAAGTGCTTCTGAATCTCGACCTGACCGAGGTCCAATTGTAGTTCGCAGAACGGACAGGGCGTCACAATCACATCCGCCCCGCCAGCCGCGAGTATACTCTCGAACTTCTGCTTGGTAAAGTCTAAGGAAACCTTCAAATCGGCGGTACGTACGGCTCCGCCTGCACCACAGCACATGAGCTCGTCCTTATAGTGGACATACTCTGCACCAGTAGTCTCACAGAGCTCCCTGAAGATGTGCGGGCGTTCGGAGTCGTCCTTCTGTTTCAACGCCCGCGGGCGCATCCAGTGGCATCCGGGATGAAGAGCCATTCGTACTCCGGTCAGTGGGCGCGTCACACGTTCGCGGATCTTCTCAAGGCCAACGGTCTGGATAAGCGCATCCACGTAGTGAGTCACTTCAATCGTGCCCTTGAACTCGCGATCAATCTCAGCAAGGTTCTCGTTCACCCTTGCCCGGAGTTCCTCGTCCTCCTTCAACTCATGGTTGGCGTCCCATAAGCTCGCGAAACACCCGTTGCAACCGGTAGTAATGGGATGACCTCCCTCCTCGGCAATCGTGAGGTTTCGTGCTGCGATGCTCGCCCATGTGATACGGTCAAAAGATCCGAACACTCCAGGAGCAGGACAACAAGTGGCACCCACCATGTCAAGGAGTTCAACACCCAAGTCCTCAAAGACAAGCCGCGTGGCCTTCTCGATGCTGGGATATCGATGCGGGATTATGCAGCCCAAGAAGTGGTAGAACTTCGGTCGTGCCATTGACATGTTCACTCCTTCTTTTTCTTGGCCTTCTCTTCAGCGGCCTTGCGAAGCTCCTCGTAGCCAATCAGAGTGTCGAACCCGCTCTTCTTGGTGATCTTCCGAATCTCCTCGATGGCCCACGGGTTGCCACTGGCATTCGGTGGAACAGGCTCGAGGCCCACCGACTCCCTGAGTTTTCGCCACATGTCCTTGTCCAATGGCACAGCATGACCAGCCTCAACAACCTTGGCAGCGGTCTTTCTGTGATTGTCCAGCATGTAGCCCTCGGCCACCGCAATGTTTCGAATGGCCTTGATGACATCGGTTGGCCGGACATCTTGTGGACAACGGTCTTGACAGGTGTAGCACGTAGTGCAATACCAGAGCTCGGGTGCTGAGATGACCTGCTCCTTGAGGCCAAGAAGGGCCTTACGGATGATTCCACGGACCAGATAGTTGGTGCGCGCACCAGCAGGACAGCTCCCGCTACATGTGCCGCACTGATAGCAGTTCTGGATGTTTGGGCCACCAGTCTTCTTAATCATCTCCACGAAGGAGTCGTCAGGCTCATCGATGATAATCGGGGGTCTTGTTTCCACACTGGTCAATGTGATCCACCGACTGCTCTGGAACGCTCTGCTTCCGACCTTAAATCCATTACCGAACGACAGAACACATCACTGGTCTATCCGGCTCAGAATGGCATCTTTACGACAACACGGGATGCCGAGATCAGATGTGTTGGGGAACGTCCGTGTGCAAGCCAAAACATTATCCCGAGTCGCACAGAGGAGGAACTATGTTCTGTGCTGCACACGCAGATCGCGATGCGCTGGCCGCGTCTGTGCTGAAGCGTTGCGGGGCTTGTTATAGACAGGACCCTGCACTTGTTGAGGTGGCGCTACATATTCACGCCCGCCTTCGTTCTCTGAGAGGCCTAGTGACTGGGCCCAAAAGAGAGGGGCAGCATGTCTGCCCCGAATGTGGCAATCACTGCAGGCTAGATGAGGGAGAGGTTGGTTTTTGCGGTTCATACATGGTGCGTGACGGAAAGGTTGTAGAGAGGTATCAAGATGAGGCAGTTGTATCGTGGTATTTCGATCCACTCCCAACAAACTGCGTAGCAGACTGGGTTTGCCCCGTCACCACTAAGAACAGTCTATCTCTTGGCAGGTACCGGCTCAAGAACTTGGCGGTCTTCTACGGCTCGTGCAACTCGGACTGCCTCTTTTGCCAGAACGACTCGTACAAGGACATGATGGCTGCTGGACGACCTAGAATGAGTCCTGAGGAGCTGGCAGCAGTCTCCGATAGCGCAACCGCCTGCGTCTGTTTCTTCGGAGGAGATCCTGCGTGCAATGCAAGACACTCGCTGGAGGTCGCCCGTCGCCTCAACGAGGACCGACTCGTCCGTGTGTGTTATGAAACAAACGGCAACATCTCCTCTAAGTGGCTGAACCGAATCGCCGACGTTGTGGAGTCCACAGGCGGGACTGTCAAGTTCGACCTCAAGGCATACTCCCCGGAGGTGTATACTGCGCTCACCGGTGTTCGAAATGATGTTGTCCTGAGAAACTTTAGAAGACTTGCGCAGAGGGGCAGAGAGAGGGATGGCGAGTTCTTGGTAGCAAGCATTCTTCTCGTGCCGGGTTACGTAGACCTTCATGAGATTCGTCTATTGTGTGAGTTCATCGCGTCCTGTGACACGACCATTCCCACTGCCCTGTTGGGTTTCGCACCACATCATCATATGAGGGATCTTCCGAGAACCAGCAGAAGCCATGCAAAGAGAGCACGTGAGGTGGCGATGGAGGTGGGCTTGGCAAACGTCAGGATTGGAAACGTTGGTCTTCTGTCGGATACCGAGTACAACATCGAATGAGCATCAAGAAGGCACTTCCGGACTGAAGGCTTATATCGGGCCACGCGTCGCGACTGTGCGCAGGAAGCAATACCAAGGGTGTAGCGAATGACAAGCCCTGTGGCTCCAGAGATTATCGATGATGAAGATATCAACCCCGAGTTCGTGGACACGATTGTGCGGGCAGGTGCAGACCGAATTAGGACATGCATACAGTGTGGCACCTGCTCCAGCGTCTGCCCTAGCGGGCGGCGAACCGCATTCAGAACCAGAGAGCTCATCCGAAAGGCGCTCCTCGGACTTAAGGAGGAAGTACTGACCTCTCCGGACTTGTGGCTCTGTGCCACATGCCTGACATGTCTCGAGAGATGCCCGCGCCAGATCAAAGTGACTGATGCGATCATCATCATGCGGAACATGGCCGTCGAAGAGGGGTACATGTTGCCACAGCACCGAAAGGCGTCGCGAAAGCTCATCAAGACTGGCCACGCCGTTCCTATTGATGATGCCAATAGAGAGATGCGTAGGGAGCTGGGCCTGCAGGAGATTCCACCGACCACTCACGCCAGTGACAAGGCGCTCCAGCAAGTGCAGGAGATAATGAGGCGGACAGGGTTCATCGATCTCATCGAGAAGGCGGAGCGTGAATAAATGACAGAGGCACAGACGTATTCATTCTTTCTCGGCTGCGTGATGCCAAACCGATTCCCGAACGTGGAGAAGAGTATCAGAGAGGTGTTGCCGCGATTGGGAATCGAACTTGAGGACCTAGAGGGCGCGAGCTGCTGCCCTGCGCCTGGTGTGATCAGGTCATTCAGTGAACCAACATGGCTGGCACTCGCGTCGAGGAACTTGGCGCTTGCCGAGAAGGCAGGACATGACTTAATCACGGGATGCAACGGATGCTACGGCACGTTCAAGGAAGCCCTTGCAACACTCCATGAGAACCCGGAACGATTGACTGAGGTCCAGAAGGTGTTCAAGGGCCTCGGAATCAAGTTTACAGGCAATGTGGATGCGAAGCATCTCATAGAGGTCATCTATGCTCTTGGCCCTGAGGAAATCAAGAAACGTGTGACGAGGCCCCTAACCGGCCTACGCGTCGCGGTACATTACGGATGCCACTTGCTAAAGCCAAGCAAGAACCGACCGTGGAAGAAGACTGAGAGGCATACCTTCTTGGATGAACTCGTCGAGGCCACTGGCGCAGAGAGCATCAGGTACCGTGACAAGTACATGTGCTGTGGAGCAGGCGGAGGCGTACGAGGAAGTAACGTACCAGTCAGCATCGACATCGCCCGAGAAAAGCTGGACAATATGCTTGAAGCGGGTGCTGATGTCCTCGTTGATGTGTGCTCATTCTGTCATCTCCAATTCGAGGTTTCGCAACCGCAGCTGAACAAGGAGCTGGGTGAGAATCGATATCAGCTGCCAGTCATGTACTATACACAACTTCTGGGACTGGCAATGGGACTCGAGCCGGACCAGCTCGGACTCAACAAACATGTCGTGAGCACGAAGGCACTACTTGACAGGATCTTGGGCTGACCGTCATCGGCAGGCGCGCACTCGTCAGAACCATTTCTTTGCGCTATAGTAGACAATCACAGACAGAATCGCGCTTGACACTATCAACGCTGCAAGGAAAGTCCCCACCATGTTGACTGGCACTGTGGGAGTCGTGTTGCCTGTGGTCGTGTTCGCAGTGGTCGTTGCAGTAGTTGAGGTTGCAGTGGTCGTGGGGATCAGACCTCCAGCCGTGAAGTACCCGTCCGACTGGTCACTTGATGTGTAAATGCCATCGAACACACGAATCTCGACAATGTAGGTTTCAGAGTAGGCGAAATCTGAACAGTCCCATGCGTAACTATTGTTTGTCAGGCCTGAGGCCAACAGAGTGTAAGGTTGACCTGGTCCTGCGGAAACCAACACATCGAAGGTGAGAGTTTCGTCCGCATTACTATCCCAAGCCTCCCAGGTGATGTTGTGGACCCCAGTCCACACCTCGCCTCCGTTCGGGATCAGTACTCGAACGTGGGGCGCAAAGAAGTTTCCCAAGAAGACGTTCTCCACCACCTCATGCACGTACGATCCATTGTCCAGCCAAGCGGTCATGTTGATGGTACATGTAAAGTTGTTTCCTAGGGCACGGGTATCAATCGAGACCTCAGCCCCCGCGCTCTCGTTGAATATCACCTTTGGTACAACTGTTGCGTTGACCTCGATTCGTGACCTGACAATGCTGGTGGTTGGTGACCAACGGGAATGAAGGACTATGTGGTCACCTGCGATACTGTCACCGGGATGAACCGGGGACTCTGTAGAGTTCCAGAGAGATGTGTATGTCAGAGTGACATTTGGGGCGCCTGCCGACAGCACTGAAGGCCAGTGCGATTGATGTGAAATGACGCGGGCGGTGCCAGGCGCTGCCTGAAACGGCAAGGCCAGTAGACCAGAGAGGAGCACCACTATACAGACTATGACAATCGTATGCTTGTGGTGCATTGCCAACGACACGACCTCTCTCACTATCCTCTTGTGGGTTGTCGTGTCTTTGTTGAAAACGTAGATAGTTCTAATCATTGAACTCAATCTTCT
>QMYR01000017.1 GCA_003662765.1 Candidatus Thorarchaeota archaeon | reverse complement strand
GGGAGGAGTCCCGCTCCTTATGTCCGTCATCGATGCTGTTCAGGCACATATCGTCGAGAGGCTTGTTGCCTGCGCTGAGGAAGATGGCCTCCTGAGCCCTCACACATCGCTGGGGCTGACTGGCCGTGCAATCACGACCGGCCGCAAGCCGCGTCTTCTGAAGAATGAGTTACGCTCTGTGGACGGGAGCCTCTGGACCGAGAGTCGAAACCTTGTGGTGGTGGAGGACGGGTTGGCGATGGGGGCTGGGGTGGCAGCCCGGTGCATGAACTCCCTTGGTACTCCCAAGAATCCCCTCGGGGGCCGAAAAGGTGATTCCTGCATAATGGCGTTGCGAATGAAGCACCAGCGTCGCGTCCCTGACCACGGAGATACGTGAGATGGCATCCTTTATCTTCGCAACGAGGCCCACTGGCGAGCTTGAGGCTGTTGGCACATGCTTGTCATCCCAATTAAGACGCGTATCATGCGCCCAGGAGACAATCTTCTGAACGTGATTCTGGAGGGCCTTGCTGCTACGGGCCATGAGATTGTTGATGGTGACATACTTGGTGTTGCAGAAACCCCGCTGGGCACGACCGAGGGACGGATTGTCCGCCTGGCGGATGTGCAGGTTTCCCAGAGAGCAAAGGAGCTTGCCGAGATGTACGACCTGTTGCCCGAGGTGGCCCAATTGGTCCTCGAAGAGGCCGATGAGATTCTGGGTGGCATACCCCATGTGCTACTCACAATCAAGAACAACACTCTGATGGCAAATGCTGGGGTCGATAAGTCAAACGTTCCACATGGCTATGCATCATTATTGCCCTCCAATCCTCGCGAGAGTGCGGAACGGCTCAGGCGAGAGGTGAGAGAGCGTCTTGGGAGGGACATCGGTGTGCTAATCGTTGACAGCCGCACTCAGCCTCTCCGACTTGGAAATATAGGTATGGCCCTCGGAGTCGCGGGATTTCAGCCTGTCATTGATGAGCGCGGAAGAGAGGACCTCTTTGGCAATATCTTGCGAGTGACCCGACGCGCAGTGGCTGATAATCTGGCTTCCGTCTGTACGCTCATCATGGGTGAGAGTAACGAGTCCATCCCGGCTGTTCTGATACGAGATGCCCCGGTGGAACCGGTGGACCAATCATTCGACTCGTCAGAGATGTGGATACCGCCCGACCAGTGCATGTACATGGCGATATTCGAGCAATGGAAGGCTGCTAGGAAATAGCTATTTAAAGGGCCTTCGACCAGTGCCCACACAACGCATCCTGTGACGAGCCGTAGAAACCAGACTCGAAAGGCCCATACTGGAATAGAGGACTGGCAAATATCGCAGGGGACCACCAACAATGACAGAAAAGACAGTCCTTCTGGACGTAAGAACCGCTGGCGCATCTGGAGACATGTTCCTGTCAGCACTCCTAGATCTTCTCGGTGACCCAGAGGCACTTGTCCCAGTGGCTGCTAGTCTTCTCATCTATGACCCCACAATCAGAGTTAGTACGGAACAGGTCTCGGTAGGGGATGTTTCTGGGATTCGTCTACATGTCCAGGCGGACCGGGGACTGCGGCTCTCTCCCGAGGCCATTCGCGAGGTCTTGAAGGGCGTCTGTGAAGAGCTTGAGCTCACCAGCACAGCCACTTCGCTTGCCAACAAGATTCTCGATGAGATCTTACAGGCAGAGTCCAGAGCTCACGACATGCCAATCGAGCAGCTCCATCTTCACGAAACCGGCTCCCTTGACACGGTCCTTGATATTGTCGGTACAGCATATCTCTTGGAACGGGCAGGCCTCTTGGGTAATGCTCGTTTTGTTTCCACGCCCGTGGCCGTGGGTAGCGGTACCATAAAGACGGAACACGGGGACCTTGAAGTCCCAGTTCCAGCCGTCGCTGAGATTCTGGTGACTCACGACATCCCCTTCGAGAAGGGTGATGCGAAGACGGAGGTCTTGACGCCCACCGGCGCGGCAATCCTTGTCACATTGGTGAACGAGTTTGTCGACTCAATCGAGAGCTTTGAGGCCATTGAAGAAGGAGTCGGTTTTGGGACCAGAGATCTGGGCAATGTGCCGAACATGATGCGTATTGCTGTGGGACGAATGGCGCATGCCAGTCCTGAAAAGACAGTGTCCGAACCAAAGAGAGTTGAGCCTGAGGTCGAGCCCCAGATTGAGAGGGCGCCCTCTCAGAGCACCGCAGGGCCAACTATCGCCGAGGAGGAATCCGATGTGCAACGGGCTTGGGAAACCGACGAGGTAGTTGTAATTGAGGCAAATGTGGACGACGTGGACGGCGAGGCCATAGGCAACATCTTTGATGCACTTCTGTCTGATGCATTGGCATACGATGTAGTGATGATTCCTGCCTACGGCAAGAAGAATCGTCCCTGCTACGTTGTCAAAGTAATTGCGGCCGAGTCGCAACTTGACAGGATTGCCGAGATAATGGTTCGCCATCTTGGGACACTGGGCGTTCGCTACACAAAGTGGAACCGGCTAAAGGCGGTGCGGGAAGTCATCGTATGTCGGCTTGAGATTGATGACAAGGAGTACATGGTCCGGGTCAAGATTTCTCGCGGTCCGGATGGCAGCATTGTGAATATCAAGCCTGAAGCAGATGACATCGTTAGGGTGTCAGCCGAAACCGGAATCCCAGTGCGAGAGTTGAAGCCACGCGTTGCGATGCAAGCGTTCGCTGTCACCGAGTAGCTTGCGTCCTTGGCAGTTCTAGGTCCAGTTCAGTCGTTCGGAGATACTGATCCGGTATGAGATTTCTGAATGCTCGCCAGCACAGTTCAGCATAGGGCTGTGGATCGTAGCGTGTTGAGCGATCAACTAGCTCAACTGCTCTGACTCTATCCTCGGGTATTCTTGAGTCTGCGTCAACAATGACATAGTGCACTCTCTGACCGGCGTGAACTGCCCGCCCTATTGCAGCAAGTTGTCGGGCTACTATTGCAGCTCGTGATGTCATCTGGTACTCATCAGGATTGCGTGTCAATCGTGCATGGAGAATGAGGTCTCTAATGTCCACTTCACCTGAGTATAGCCTCTCGACAAACTCCTCGCAGATTGCATATGCCTCCGGAATGGCGTCGATAAACTCTTGTCTGTCTGCTGCACGGGCCAGCACGGCTATCATTGATCGCTGGCAGTCGCCGACGTAGAGGCATGTGTCACGCCGACGTATCTCAATGCCTCTGGCCTTTATTGCACCGTTGAGATACACACCGTAGTATCTGTTGAGCGGTGCAACCGATGGATACAGTCGCGAGGATGGTATCACCATCCAGCGGTATACTCCCCTCAACGACATATCGATGCCGACGGTCTTACTGACACGTTGACAGAACTCCTGAATATTCTCATAGTCTGGTGGTCCGTCGCTCTGCAGCCAGACCGAGTCTACAATTCCATGGATGGTTCGTAGTCCCATCCCCTCCGCAATCTCCTGTGTTCTGAGCAATACCTCTCTCGCAAGAGCTGTGACCGCAGTATGTGCCTCCACGCGTCCGAATCTTGCATTCTTGAAGCCGAGGTACCCGAAGCACGAAACTAGAACCCCCTTCAGGGTGTTCTGCATGAGACTGTACTTCTCAACGTCACGCCCCTCGTCTATCAGCTCTTTGAGTCGCCTTCGTTTCTCAATGACGAGTTCCAGTGACTTGGACACTATGCCTCTTCTCTGTCTACAGATCTTGAACGGCATATCTGGAATCTCTATACAGTTCTCTGTACGCTCACAGTGCTTTCTGATACAGATGGTTTCGGGAGAGATGTTGTAGTTGACCATGAGCGTGGGATACATGGATGAGAAGTCGCACTCCACAACGTTCTCGTACATATCCGGCCGTGGCTGGAGTATCAGCCCCCCACGGTCTATAGACGCCAATTCGTTCACAGTCTTGAGAAACTCTGGATTCTTTTTCGCTGGCGGGATGAGAATTCCCATCTGGTATGCATTATAGTACTGAACCGCGGCATTGATGCTGCCTATCGACATTCTTGCTGCTTTCTGTGGTCGCACAAGTGCGAGTCGGGCCGCCTCAATAATCCCCTCCATTCCCAAGGGTGAGTAATAGAGACTCTCAGACTGGTCTATGTGAAGCCTTCCATTGAACATGACCTGATTGCCTGCACGATATACAACCTGATTGTATTGCCAGAACGAAACGGGCTCTCTGGGTGTAATCTCAAGTGGCGTGCCATCTCGGGAGAATGTCAGCTGCACACCATTGACCTTGGCCCGCAACATGAGATAGTGAAAAAGGAACTCGTCCCCACCATGGGTGATTATGACATCGGGGTCTATGTCATTAATCACCTCTTGGAGCTGAAGTAGTGTTGTACGTTCGTCATCCCCCCTGACTGTAATGCTCTCTCCATTGTGGATTATCTCGATATGATGCACGGGGTCCTCGGCCTTCGGAAAGACCCCTGTTGTGCTGGCATAGACCTCCAGACGAATCGATCGTAGCTCAGGGGTTTCATACTCGACATCTTCTCTTCTGTCAACACACTTGATGCCTGTCACAATGCCCGTGTCGTCGACATCGAATCGGACTCGACTGAACGGAAAGATGCCTCCCTCAATGAAGAGCTGTTGAACAGCATCTATGTCTGCATGATATACCGTAGCACTCGTCACTCGTCGTATGTCGTCTGCAACACGTCGGAGGGCACACGGCGAGGTAAAGACGCGCAGTACCGGCGACATGTCTTGGTCGTAGGCTGTTAGGAATCTTCTGACGATCTCTGTTCCCCTGACAAGTGGGTGCTGCTCAATCAGCTCTCCCAATGTGGCCATGTCATAATGGCAGCCCGAGGACGGGGTGACAAACAGCGACGGGAGGAAACCATAGTAGGCATAACCCCTCACGTGTTCTCGGGTCTTGATCCAGAGCGTATACGCATCTCTCTTGCAGTCCACACTTGCATCCAGTAACCATCCGGTGTAATGCATCGGCCCCTACTCCGTGGCATCACCACGCATTGTCAGCTGTTTCTCAATGCGGTCAATCGCCTTGAGAATCTCCAGTAGTGCTGAAACTATGACAACCTCCACCGCCCTTGGGGTGACGATCATGGTCCCTGCATCTGCATGGGCCCTGCTGTACTCAAAGATACGATCCAATAACTCACGTTCGCTAGGTTGCAGAGTCCGCCTGAAACTGCGCCATCGTTCTGCCTCACTATCGATGGCATCTCGAAATGTCTTTACCGTACGCCCCATAGTCGCCACGACCAACTGGTGGCTGAAGCGGCGTATGCCTGTGGGCACCACACAATCTGGTATTTGCGTGACCACTATGTCCGTGTGTAAGGACTCCTATGGTGCGGACACATCACCGAAAGTTATCTCTGAATGACTAACACTGCCCTATGACTGCACACGACTCGGACACACAACTTTCTTATTACCCATTCTCAAACAGTCCACAGGACCGGACACTCATCGAAACACGATATTACAACTCATCGGTCGACAGTACAATCTGGTGGTCACATGGTAACCGCACTCTTCAAAGTAGTTCTCATGGGAGACGGCTCAGTTGGCAAGACAAGCCTACGGCGAACATACATGGGTGAGGGATTCAGGGCATCGTACATGATTACAATCGGTGCCGACTTTGCGGTCAAGAAAATGAGCCTTGAGGGCGGCCATGAGGTGAGTATTCAGATCTGGGACCTTGCCGGGCAGGAACACTTCAAGAACGTGCGTTCCACCTTCTACAAGGGTGCTCAAGGTGCTCTTGCTGTATACTCTACCGTAGAGCGCTCATCATTTGATAATCTGCCCAACTGGATTAACGAGTGCTGGCACAATGCTGGCAAGAAGATTCCCATCGTCGTCATAGGAAACAAGATTGACTTGCGAGAGCAGTTCAAAGACAACCCCGTCATGAAGCACAACATCGTGACCACTGAAGAGGGACGGCAGTTCGCAGAACAGCTCGCCCAACAGGGTGTCCATACCTCGTTCATTGAAACCTCTGCCAAGACTGGTGAGAACGTCGAGGCCGCGTTCCTTGAACTCGCAATCAAGATTCTCGAGGCAGGCGGTCTATCATAGTATCAATCGAAACACAATGCAAGTCAACAGACTCGTACGCATGGCATTCGCGATTCATAACACTTTTAGCACGCACACCTGGGCCATCATTGGATGTGAAGTCACGGAGTGACCTGTATGGACTCAGAGGAAGTTACCCTCTTTCTAAGACCCAAGACTCTTCGACCTCGGGCCGAACACGGATCCGAGATCACCCGTCGTCTTGCAATGAATCATGTGGGGCGTATGATAGCCGCCGCGATGCAGGACCGTACAATTCGCCTATTTGACGTCCAGAGTGGTGAGGAGATTCAGCGTTTCGTAGACAGCTATCTCTGCACGTCTGTCGCCTTTAGCCCGCGAGGAGACATCGTTGCCACAGGTGGCGTTGACAGAGTCATCAAACTCTGGGACATCCGAACGGCCGAGCGGCTTGCGACACTGGAAGGACACACGTACCCAATCCTGAGCCTTTCTTTCTCACCCGATGGTGACCGCTTGGTGTCTGGAAGCGGTGACACAACCCTGATGATCTGGGACATTGATAGTCGAAATCAGCTTTGCCAGATGAAAGGCCACTCCCTGTACGTGGTCACGGTCCAGTGGGACCCCCAGAGGGACAGGATCGTTTCAGGCGGCGTTGATGGGTACATTGGAGTGTGGAACCCCAATACAGGAGAGAGGGTCGACTGGATTCAGGAACACCGGACAGCAGTTCACGCGGTCAGATTCACGAGCGACGGTAGTGTCCTTGCCTCGGGGTCATCAGACCGGACCATTTTGATATGGGACGCCACCGGGGACTCCCTCCGACCCCAGCGGAGGCTAACGGATCACACTGGCGAGGTTCGATCCGTGGCCTTCAGCTCAGACGGCCGATACATGGCCTCCGGCTCGAGTGACAAAGACCTCTTTGTGTGGAGCACTGACGGATACGTGCGAAGTGGTGAGAGTACTACCTACAGTGAGGTTGACGGAATCGAGTGGCTGCCGGACAAGCACGCATTCATCACGGCCGACGGGACCGGGGCAATCATCAGATGGGACGTACAGGTGCTGGAGTCGGTGCTGGCCCCCTTCAAGAACCTCCTATCTGAGATTGAGGCCGACACGACCCACGCGCGACATGACGAGCTTGTTCAGAAGTTCAATGAACTGGTTTCACAACACGACCCGGAAGTCCTACAGGACAAGCGAGTGTTCTATGTCATGTGGCAATGCAAAAGAGGCCTCGGACTTCTGAAGGGAAAACCACGACGTACGCTATAGCATCCCCTTGTGTTCCTGACGAGCGCGATCTATCATGACCTCGCAGAGGACCTTGAAAGCCTCCTCAACGTTCTGACCAGTGAGCGCACTGGACTCAACATACAACGACCCAATCTTCTTGGCGTAGGCCTCTCCTTCCTCCGTGCTCACGACTCTGCTATCCACAAGGTCTACTTTGTTCGCCACCACAATGACCGGAATCTCTCGGCCGATGCTCTCGAATGCCTCGGCCCTCCAACGATCGAGATTCAGGAAGGTCCTTCTTCGCGTCACATCGAAGACAAGTAGGCCGCCCCGTGCCCCCCGATAGAATGACTGTCTAACAACCTCAAACCTCTGCTGGCCTGCGAGATCCCACACCTGCAGAGTGACATTTGCGTTCCGGCTTGGCAGCTCTACTCTCTTTATGGCGAAGTCACTGCCAATGGTACGCTTGTAGTCTGCCTCAAAGTGATCCTGCGTAAAACGTACTGTGAGGGCGGTCTTACCGACCGCACCATCTCCCAGCATGACCACCTTGAAACGATACTCTGCCGGCAAGCGGTTTTCACATCCTCTTTTACTGCGTGTGCGAAATCACCTTAAAACCATTGTCCGAGAGCAATTCGCATGGAATCTCTCAGGCACAGTGCTCTTTCAGCACAACACGTTATTCTGCAGGTGATGGCGAGCACTAATAGGCAGAGTGAGATGATTGCTCTTGGAGAGTGAAGTGTATTGATATTTGACAGGACTCGTTCGAAGATAGTATGCACAATTGGTCCTGCGTCTCGGAGTCGCGAAGTACTTGCCGACATGGTTGAGGCCGGAATGGATGTTGCAAGACTCAATCTCTCGCATGAAGACCATGCCACCGCACGCAAGACCTTCGAACTCATACGCTCTGTGGATGACACCATTCCAATCCTCTTCGACCTCCAAGGACCAAAGATTCGAATCGGAGAGCTGAGAGAACCTGTCAATTTGAAACGTGGTAGTGCGTTCATTATCACAGTGGATGACATCATAGGTGATGAACACAGAGTTTCCATCTCACACAAAGAGCTCCCACAAGATGTCAAGCCTGGCGATACGATTGCAATTAACGATGGTATTGTGAAACTCAAAGTGAAGGGAGTTCAGGGTTCTGAGGTCGTCACAGAGGTCACACACGGAGGCCCAATCTCAAGTCGAAAGGGCGTGAACATTCCTGGCATCAAACTGTCCTGTGGAATCCCGACTGAGCAAGACCTTCATGATCTCGACCTCGCGTCTGAGCTCGAACCTGACCTGGTGGCCCTCTCTTTTGTGACCGAACCAGCAGAGGTGAAACGTGTTCGCGAGATACTGACTGCCAATGGCCCCGCTGATGCCAGCATAATCGCCAAGATTGAGCATATGCTTGCTGTGAAGAACTTTGACGCCATAATCCGGGAGTGCGAGGGTGTGATGATTGCGCGTGGAGACTTGGGAATAGAAGTTCCCATTGAGGAGGTCCCTATTCTTCAGCGTGAACTCATTCGGAAGGCCAACTTGTGGGCTCGCCCTGCCATCGTTGCAACACACATGCTGGAGTCCATGACTCACGAACGGATGCCCACCCGTGCCGAGGTCAGCGATGTCGCACATGCTATTCTGGATCGTGCGGATGCTGTGATGCTCAGCGGAGAAACCGCTGTCGGCCATGATCCCCCTGGTGCAGTGGCCATGATGAATCGGATTATAAAGCGGGTGGAGGAAACAATTCCTCCCGGAAACCCCATAGAGATCACCTCTCCCCGCAAGATGATTGTGGAGATAATAGGGAATCTTGTCTATAATGCGGTGTGCCTGATTCCGGACAAGGTGGATGGAATAATAACCGCAACGAGGAGCGGTTTCACAGCTCGCTGGATCTCAAAGTTTCGGCCCCCTGTTCACATCTTTGCAGTGACCGCGGACATCCGTGTTATGCGCAGGTCGCGCCTTCTGTGGGGTGTACATCCTGTTCATTACGAGCAGGACATCGACAATGTGGACGATCTCGTCAAGGCCACGGTTCAGGTCGTGTACGAACGCGGTCTGATCTCAAGGGACAAGGACATTGTGTTCACTTCGGGAACACGTCACATACGTGGGCGAACCAATGTGGTTGCACTCTTTCACGTGCGCGATTTGGTCGAATAGGTCCACTCAGGGCCAATGTGCGGTCTGACATCACACATGATTTAATAGGATAATGCGCATTTGCGAGGCTGAGGCTACCCCCTGAGAGATGACAAGACTATGAAGCGTCCGGACTATGCGGCACTTGCTAGAATCCTTGAAGAGATGAACAGAGAAGGCGGATACTCGGCCTCGATACTGGCCCGCGACGACGGGCTCCTGATGGCCTCGGCTACAGATCCAACAACAAACCGCGAGATAGTCGCGGCAATGTCCGGCTATGTTGCCTCAACAGTCGAACGAATGAGAACAGAGTTGAAACTGGGAGAGCTCAGAGACATCTCCGTGCGCTGCTCGGAGGGCAAGGCGGTGTTCAGAAAGATATCACCGGAGGGGTGCCAGCCCCTCATTCTTGCTGCGATAATGCCACGGAGCGTCCGCTATCACTCTCGAGCACTGGGAAAAGCGGCGACACGGATTCGCCGTCTGCTGGGGTAAGCCGCGGAACCTCGGCACCTCTGAAACTCGACGAAGCCACGAGCGCTCTAGGAGAAGACGCACTTGACGGATGAGAATGGGGAAGAAACCGAGGCGGAGGATGACTCTGAGAAGGTGGAGATAATCCTCTTCAAATCGGACACATGCGCCTTCTGTCCTAGGGCCGAAGAAGTGTTGCGCCAGACGATTGAAGATTTTGATCCTGGGATGTTCAAGATAACAACCTACAATGTTTCTGAAGACCCCGAAAAGGCAGAGGAGTTCGGAGTGTTCGCTCTTCCAACTATCATCATTGGAGGTATGTCTGTGACCGGGATTCCGGATCCCGAGATGTTGCTCAAGATGATACTCGGGTCGAAAATTGGGATGAGGAGATGACGTGGTGCGATGACACAGTACAAGATTGAACGTGTCAAGACGGGTATCCCCGGCCTTGACGAACTTATAGAAGGCGGGTTTCCGAAGGGAGACACCATACTGGTCGCTGGTAAGGCCGGCACCGGTAAGAGCATTCTCGCGACACAGTTCCTATATCGCGGTGCCGTGGACTATGGTGAACCGGGCGTGTTGGTGACGCTGGAAGAACCCCCGCGCCTGATAAAGAGAAACATGATGCGTTTCGGGATGGACTTGGAGAAGCTGGAACGCGAGGGCATGCTTGCAATTGTCGATCTGTCGCCCGCAAAGCCCTCCCCTGTCAACATCGGGGAGTATCCCAGCTTTGACCTGTCTGGTCTTGAGGCTATAATAATGCACCACGTCAAGAAGATCAATGCCCAGAGGGTGGTCATAGATACGCTGTCAATCCTTGCATACAAATTCAAGAGCAGAGACATCCTCCGCGAGGAGATATTCAAGCTGTGCGCCCACATCACGAGCTACGGCTGTACGTTGCTCCTCACAAGTGAGATTCCAGCGCAGGACACAGGGCTGGGAGTGTTCGACATCGAAGCCTTCTTGGCCTCTGGTGTGATAGTTCTCTACAACGAGAAGATCAGTGACACATCGCGATCTCGTTCAATCGAGGTGCTGAAGCTGAGAGGGTCGAAACACAGCTCTCGGATTCACTCGATGCGGATAACCGACGAGGGAATCAGGGTCTGGCCTGGAGAAATTAGTCCGGGAACGTAGGGTCGGTTGGGAGGTGCCGAGTGTGAATAGCGACAAGAGCAGTGACACCGATCCGCCACGTCCGACTATTGCAAGGCCCATGATTGGGGACCTTGTTCAGTTTGGACAACTGACTCAGGTGTCAATAATGCTTGTTGGGCCCCTAGGTTCAGGAAAGACCACCTATGCGGAGGCGTTCCTCGCAGAGGGATTGCGTCTGGGTTTTCCTGCCGTATTTGTCACGACGGATGTGTCGCCACGGGTGATTCGTAATGACATGAGCCGCCACGGCTGGGCGATTGACGATTACGAGAACTCGGGCCAGTTTGTCTTCATCGATGGCTACTCAGAGAGAATGGGTGCTCCCAAGAGCAGCAGCGCGTACTCCCTCTCGAAGGTAGACGACATAAGCGAACTCGGCATCGTACTATCTGAGGTCCTTGATGAGATGGTTGTTGCCAGAATAGTTGTTGACAGTCTGTCAACCTTGATTCTACACTCGTCACCAGCCACAATGCCGCGCGCAGTCCAACGTCTCAGCGGGCGTCTGACACAGAGCTCTCACAGCATAATGTACATTCTTGAGGAGGGGGTTCACGACGAGAAGACTTATGCCACGTTCTCTTATCTTGCCGACGCCGTACTGCGTTTCAAGGTCGATGACAGCGGTCCTGTTCCGAGGCACTATGTTCGGATGGAACGAATGCGGGGCACAGAAACAACAAGATCTTGGATGGAGTTCGTTCTCGAGTGACCGAGACATCTAATAGTCCTGCTGGGGGGCTTGAGGAGTAGCGATGGCCGCATTGGATACTCCAATCATGGCGATTCTCCGGGATGTCCTATGTGCGTCTATATCTCTTGACGATGGCCTATCTGCACTACAGGGCATCGTTCGTACTCGACCGGAGGAAGTCGATCTCGCCTATGAAGTGGCACGTGCCATCGAAGAGATAATCCTCCGCAGGCCTGCCCTTGCGAGCGCAAAACTGACAGAGCTCACAGTCAGGCTCTCCTTTTCTGAGAACAGGGTATTGCCGAAGATGCTCATGCTGCTGGAAACTCGCTACACGAACTCCTATCGGCGTAACGAGGCTGAGCTTCTACCGGACAAAGAGGCCATCCCCCGTCTTCTTGACATCCTCGGCGAGCTTGCTCAGTCAATGGGAACCGCCCTGGACTTGAACCTGCGTCCACTGCTGCCGTTTCTCGCCGACGAAACTCTTCTCGTCTTGGATGCCATTCGTGACAGAGGCCACGAACCATCAATTCGGCTTGCACTACACGAGGTTCACTATCTAACGACTCTGTTGCTGGAGAACGGGCTGTTCGAGTGTGCAGAGGCTCTATTGGGCCGCTTGGTGAAGATATCGGGGCAGTTGGGCCTGACCGAGCTGGAATTTGAGGTATCTCTGGACGAGGCCGCGGTCCTAACGGAACTCGGTCTCTATGAGGAGTGTAGAGAGCTCCTTCAGCCCCTGATAGATCGGGCGACCAAGGACAAGGATACCGTGAAGCTGGCTGCATTGACCCTACAGCTCAGTGTCAATGAAACTCGTGACGATGCTGTTCACTATCTCACGGCTCGTTCTCTCAGCGATCGCGCCACATCTCTCTATTCCGACGCGGTCGTTGCTGGGCTGATTGAGAAAGACGAACTCGGGGCCGCTTACCTGACCATTGCATCGAGTATCCTTAGCACTGGCTGGAGAGAGAGTGTCAAAGAGGCGCTGTCAAGGTTCAGGTCGGCGCTTGATGTTCTTGAAGACATCCCTGACCGCTCACCTGACCAGTCATTGATGTTGTTCAAATGCTTTGCCGGATTAGGTTTCGCACACGGGCTGCTAGGCGATCACGACAACACTCAGCGTGCCATTGAGTACATGAATCGCGCCATGTCTATCGTTGCGGACTTAGAGGATTGCGGCCGAGATAGCAGGATTGAGCAATCTCGCTGCGACAATGCTCTGGGCTGGATCTGTCTCGTTTCCGAGTCCGACGAGTTCTGGGACATAGGTATCGCCGCGTTCGAACGTGCGATTAGAGTGCGGAGGTCCCTACTAAAAGAGGGGCGAATCTCTACAATTGAGCTGCTGGGATCCCAGCTTGGACTTGGCCTATCACAGTTGCGATCGTCGGACTCCGTCGATGCATCATTGTACTCTACACTGCGAGAAACGCTGCTCCAGTACGTCCCCCTCTTTCCCACAGACGACCGAGCCTTTGTTGAGGTCGCCATTGCGGTCTATGATATTGTCTGGATGACCCACCGTCACGGCGTCACGCTTCCTGAGAGAATTCTCCGGCTCTTCGATGACATAGTCAAGATGTTAGACGAAACTCCCACCCACGAAGCGATGCCCTTTATTGTCGGTCCCAAGATGATTGTTCCATACCTCGAACGCAATTGGGAGCAACTGGAACGAGTGACACGGGAGATTGCACAATCCGAGACCGCACTGTCGCCAGTGGCCCATCTCATGTCAGCACTTGCAACCGCCAAGCGCAATCAAGAGGCACTGGCGTCGGGTCTATTCATCGAGATTCGGAACCCAATCGATGACAAGGTCATTGATGCAGATCCACTTCTTGCCCAATATTGGAAGGGACAAGTCGCACTGGGGGCAGCCATTCACTCTTATTACTCCAATAGGAACTTCCAGACCCTTGCTGCTCGACTGTATGATGCAGCAGTCGAACTCCGTGCGGTCGAGATAATTTCGGCGGATTTTCTGGAGGCGGCCGAGTTCATCCGTGCCACGGCCCAGTCTCTCTCTGTGGTATTGTTCAGATTCGTTCACGCGTTGGAGGCTCTCTTCGGGACCGACATTGAGTCCCCTCACGCGCACACAAGCGAGGAGTTCGAAGACGCAGAGCAGTTCGGTCTCATACTCACCGAGGACTGGATAGGCCTCATCAAAATCACAATGGCTTACCTTCAGATGATTGAGCAGTCAGAGAACATACAGGCACAGCCCTATCTCAACGCAGTGTTCTCCAACATATCACGTGCTCTGAGAATGATGGATGCTGTGGCACTTGTGGAGCGTCGGATTCTTGCCCTACTAGGCGAACAGATGAACCGCAGGTACTATATGCGGCGCTAGCCTTGGTGCGCGTTCACTGGTCTGAACCCCCCTGACTTGGCCCCCCATGTGGCCCATCCCGATGTGGCCGTCCTCAGTTCGCCCGCCAGACCAAACGACTCACGAACGGGTATTTCAGCATCGATCTTATAGAGGCCTCTCTCAGACTCGACACTCAATACGCGGCCTTTCCGTCTTGCCAGAATTGAGGTGACCACTCCCACATACTCCTCCGGGGCCGTGATCTCAAGTCGTGTCCACGGCTCCAGAAGTAAGGGATCCCCAGTCATCATGCTGGCCCGGGCTGCCTCCAACAGCGGCTGCGTCACATCTCGCCAAGATGTTTCGGGGGCCTCCACCCTGATGGTCGCATCTTCAATGACGAGTGTCAGCCGCCGAACTCTCTCCCCGGCCACCGGTCCGTTCCGTGTCAGTGTCACGAATGCCTCTCTCACCCAGTCAGCTACATCGCTCAGAGGGTCGATGGTTCCTGACCTATCAATGAGATAGTTTCCCGAGCGACGGTCCGCGGCAAGAACAGTGACATTCTCTTCTGGCTGGTAGTC
Source organism: Candidatus Thorarchaeota archaeon (assembly GCA_003662765.1). Lineage (GTDB taxonomy): Archaea > Asgardarchaeota > Thorarchaeia > Thorarchaeales > Thorarchaeaceae > B65-G9. Next base: position 6,997 of record QMYR01000017.1, on the reverse strand, counting down.
ATCTGGTGTCAGAAGGGTTCTCACAACGAATCTGCTCGTACAATCTGAACCGCCTGTGCAGCTCTCCCCGTCATGAGCCATCTGTTCCTTCAAGACTACCATGGGTTTCCCCAGCGTGACGTTCACGCCTTGCCTTGCAAGTTTCTCTACAGCTATCTCCACATGCAGTTCTCCGGCTCCTGACAGGAGCATCTCCCCCGTTTCAGGGTTGACTGTAAACTCCAGAGAGGGATCAGTGGCTGCAAACTCGGCAATCGGCTCCTGAATGGTACTCAGCTCGCTCAGGCGAACTGGCTCTATCGTGTACGTGACGACAGGCTCGGTGGGATACTGAAGCGCTACCATGGGCACGGCATGTGTTGCGTCAGCGTCAACAACTGTGTCACCTATCATAACACCTCTTAGACCAGTGAGAAAAGCGAGGTTTCCACATGGCACCTCTGGAAGCGCAACCCTTGACCTTGACATCATTATCCCCACTTGAAGGGTCTTGTCAATCTCTTCCGTCCGCAGATTGCGAAGCGGTCTGGCACGCTTCAGCACCCCTGCAAAGACTCTTCCTGATGCAATGGTGCCCGCGTGCCGATCCGGTCTTACATCCGAGATTACGACAACACATGGCCCGGCTCTGTCGCAGCGTTTGAGAGCATTGACGAATGGTGTGTCCTGATTCTCTCTCCATAATCTTGTCACTCGGTAGGCTTGGGCTTGGACCGGGCTGGGAGTCGTCCTCACCAAGCTAGTCAATACGGCATCTGCAATGGGATACTTCTCTTGTAGGGTCTTTTCGTTCCCCTCGGCGTAACTCTGCACGATGTCCCTTATGATCTCGACAAACGCTTCGGCAAGATTGGAGGGCTTCGCATCACGGCCTGCTCGTGCCTTGAGGGTGTCTATACTCACAGCCCATTTGTCCAGTGCGGAGCCTATTACGAGGGAGGACCTGCTGAACGAAACCTCCCACTTCTCAAGTAGGGCATCATCGAGATACTTCCCAAGCATAGCGTTGAACTCACGCACTACACGCTGTATCTCCGTGGCCACTTTCTCATGGTCAAGCCTCCTCTCGGTGATGAGACGGTCAACCTTGTTTACAAAGAGGGTGGGACGGACAAGTTCGCTCATTGCTTGTCGAGTGACTGTTTCGGTCTGGACCATGATTCCCTCTATCACGTCAACAACAACAAGCGCCCCGTCGGAGAGGCGCAGTCCACGTGTCACATGGCTTGAGAAGTCGATATGCCCCGGTGTGTCAATGAGGTGAATCACCACGTCTTCTCCATCAACGGTGTGAACAAGGGTTATGCTTGAGGCCTTGATAGTGATTCCTCGCTCCTGTTCTATCATGTCGTAGTCCATCAGCCTTGCCGAGGCCGCGATCTCCTCGGACATCAGGCCGGAGGCTGCAATCAACGAGTCCGAGAGTGTGGTCTTTCCATGGTCTATGTGGGCAATTATCGTGCAGTTTCTAATCCGCGACGGCTCACCGATGAGCCCGACAACTCTCTCGTTGACGAACTTCTTGTAGAGCCGCGACAAATCTCCTACACAACCTTATCGTAGTCGGAAGTGGGAATGGAAACCGTTGCCTCACACTTGGAGCATTTCATGACCACTGCTCCGTTCTCTTCCTTGACGACCTCCCGTAGGGGCTGACCACACTTGCACACAAAGCCAATCAGGCGTGCTGGGTTGCCCACAACGAGACCGTGTGCCGGAACGTCTCTTGTCACCACAGCCCCGCTCCCGACCATGCAGTACTCACCGAGTACCGTGTCACAGACGATTGTGGCGTGCGCTCCAATTGAGGCCCCTCTCTTCACAAGAGTCCTTGACACCTCCCAAGACTCTGAGAATGCTCGTGGATACATGTCGTTCGTAAAGGTCATATGTGGTCCACAGAAGACATCGTCTTCTATCGTGACCCCGTGATAGACGGAAACGCCGTTCTGTATCTTGACCCTGTCACCGATGACGACATCGGCGTCAATGTACACATCCTTTCCGATTATGCAATTCTCACCAATTCTTGCGGTGCCACGGACATGGGCGAAATGCCAGATCTTTGTGCCCTTTCCAATCTGGGCACCCTCATCGACGACTGCCAATGGATGAATGAAGACATCACTCATGGCACTCACATGCCATGAGTAGCACGTCGCAGAGTTAACTCTTGCTCTTTCGCTGTCGCTTTGGAGCTGTACGAGGAGACACCCACAGAGTGCCCCTGTAGTGAGACGTCGGGGGGCACCCGAGGCACTTGTCTGCTTGGTATCGCTTGCACGATCCACAGTCCCTACCGCAAGGTGTGACATCATTCGCATCACGTTCGGGTGCAAGATCTATTGGAAGGTACTTTGGAACGAATGGCGCGTTTCCAAACCATGTTTCTGACCTGCGCACTCCGGGTTCTGTCCGCAGGCTGCATGTGCCGATTATCGACTCTAGGGACCATGTGTCCTCTGCAATCATCACTGCAAAGAGGTTGTAGCGTCCAGTCACAGGCGTCAACATGATTAACCGTGGGCAGTCCTTGTACTTCTCAAGGATCATGTCAGCGACTTCGCTATTCTCGGTTTCAATCGCCATGAACAACATCTTGACATCGAGCTTCTCGGTGTTAACAGCGGCTGTGACTTGGAGAAGACCATGTCGCTGCATCTTCTCGAGTCGCTTACTCACGGCCACATGGGACATCCCAAGCTGTTTTCCAATCTCAGAGAGACTTGTCCTCCCATCCTTGACCAAGATTGACACAAGTTTCTTGTCCACATTGTCGACAATCATGATTCCGACATCCGCCATATCTTTCTGGAGCAAATCACCATGATTAAGTTTCCCATTGAAACTCCCTGCTCCTCCAAAGATGCATGATATGTGGAGTAACCGCCAACACTATACGGTAGCAGCACGGTCCCAATCATGTTCATAGATGTGGGCATTGACTGAAAGAGTTGTGATTGTTCCACTCTTTATTCGTGTTTCGTGCGAGACGTGACGGAGAAGTTCGGCGAGTGCGTAGACGTTCGCCAGCCATGCACCATACATATCGTTTGACCTGATCATCACGGATAGGTCGAGGCGCCCTTCGCGTACCATGAACACAAAGTGGTTCAGACAGGGCACTTCATCGGTTCTAGTGTCTTTCCGCGGATCCCACGTGGTGGCGACTGCTCTTCTGGTGACGGGGCTAGAGTTCAGCTTCGATATGACGTACCGAATCTGGTTGATACGTTCTTTTCCCCAGGCGTTCAATCGCTCGCCATACGTATAGTCGAAGCCCAGTCTGTCAGGGCTTAGGATCTGGGATGCGTACTTCTCTCGTAGTACCCTCTCGCTGAATGGATACTCATCACATACCCTCTCCGAATAGGGGTTTCGGACATGGATGAGAACATTGTCCAACCACCGAGTCTTGATGCCACGCTCATCCTCGCGCTCCATACCAGTCCCCATGATTCTGCGCACGATTCTTCTCCAACCGTCGACAGGAGTTGCTGCTCTCAGGTAGAATGGCATCTTCTCATCCTCTCGGCGCTCCACAGGCGTGAGGTCCTTATGTCAGTTGTGCGCGTGAAACGGGCATTGCTTCTGATGGTCCAATGAACCACACTCGCTCTTCGTTCTCACATGTGCCAGGATGCGAATGGCGCCAACCGCCTAGTAGGTGCTATTCCCGTCACCTTCGAACGCACTTGAATACGAAAGCGAGTCCATTCCTGCAAGTGCTATTCTCCAGCGGCCCAGGGGACGTTAAATAGCAGGATTCGTGACCTCCTGCCGTGGAACTCGTACGCTACATTCGAAAACACCTGTCCCCTGCCAGTCAACTCTCTCGATATTTCGGAAAGATTTCTCGATGGGGATGTAGTCACATCCACCGAGCCGACTATTGGCATTGCTGACCGGGTTTCGGTCAAAAGTAGACTTTTTATCCTTGAGCAACAAAACGTCGAGGGCCCACTGATGGGAAGGAAAGATCAATCGCCGGGAGAGAGAGATATGGCGCCGACCGTTTATATAATCACTCAGGAGAATTGCCCCAACTGTCCTGCAGCCAAGATGGTCGTTCAAGAGGCATTGGCCGGGACTGATGTGCGTGTCGAGATAATCGACTTGAATCGGATGGACCCCGATTTTGAGTTCAGACTTCTTGAGGAGCAGGTCTTTGTCGCCTCTACGCCAACCGTGATTGTTGAGAACAACGGCTCTCTCCGACTGCTGTACAGTGGTGAGGTTCCTACGCCCGAGGGTGTGCGATCTGCCGTTGAGGTGAATCAGTGATGACTGAGATTGGATCATCGTCGAGCAGCTACGAAGACCTCCACAGACGAGAGAAGAAACTGCCAAGAGTCCGAACGACTGAAGGCACCATGGAGTCCTTCCGTGCAGAACGCATAGTGGAGAGCCTCGTGCTGGAGGCTGGGTTGAGCCGAGCCAACGCCCAACTTGTGGCGTCCATCGTCATGGACCGTATCGTGGCGTCTGGGATCAAGTTTCTCTCCGGTCCTCTCATTCGTGAGATGTGCAATAGCGTGCTTGCAGAGCTCGGGTTCGAACACGAACGAATCCGATACACCCGGGTCGGCGTACCGATGTATGATCTCGACCAACTCATCATGAACCCGGGACAGCACACCTCCAATGCCAACTTGATGCGCAACCCGGAAACCATTGCGAAACTCGTCCACGATCAGGTCATGGAACAGCACACGTTTCTCACTATTCCCAGCCATCTTGCAGACGCACACCTTCGGGGCGACATCTACATCAAGGACAGAGAGTACTTTTCCACACGTGACTACTGCGCGACATGGGATCTGAGGCAGATATTCCTCTTGGGTATCGCACCTGACGGACTCGGTGGTGTTCACTCCTCGGCGGCAGGGCCGGCAAGACATCTCTCTGTTGCAATCAACCACGCCGCCATCTGGCTGGCAGCCGCCCAGAGTTCGTTTGCCGGTGGACAGGGCTATTTTTACTTCAATACATTCCTCGCGCCGTTTCTGACGGGCAAGTCGTATGATGAGATCAAACAGGCTGCGCAGCAGCTTGTCTTCACGCTCACCCAACAGTACGTTGCTCGCGGCGGGCAGGTAATCTTCTCCAGCGTGGATCTCACACCCGGGATTCCCAGAATCATGCGCGATGTTCCTGCAGTGCTACCTGGTGGCAAGACCGGGACGCTCACATATGCTGACTTTGAGGATGAGGCCAATCGTTTCTTCGACGCCTTCATGGAGGTCATGATTGAGGGCGATGCGAACGGCAAGGCGTTCAATTTTCCAAAACCCAACATTGTGCTTCGGAAGGAGTTCATGAAGCCAGAGTTTGATGACTCATGGCATCTCGTGGCCGAGCTCACTGCCAAGTTCGGGAGCCCTTACTTCGAGAACTATCTGAACTGGCGTTCCAGCATTGAGGCCGGTTGCAGCAGCTGTTGTTCCCACCTCTGGACGGCAAGCAGCGAGGAGGAGCTTGAAGAGTTCCTGACGGGCAACATGGTCTTCGGTGCCTCTCAGATGGTCACTCCGAACTTTGGCCGTGCTGCATGGATTGGCCGTGCCGACGAGGACCGCTTCTTTGCGAAGCTTGACGAGTACCTCGAGCTGTGTAAGGAGGTCATTCTTGAAAAGAAGCGTCTCATGGACAAGCTCATCGCCAGCGGCAGCGTTCCGTTCTACACTCAGCCCAAGCCGAATGGTGATCCGCTCATTGACATCAGCAAGCGCGAGTTTCTCATAGGTACTGTCGGCTTTGAAGAGATGGTTCACATTCTCACTGACCACCACCTACACGAGCGTGAGGGCGCGCGCTTTGGCATCAAGGTTCTGAAGTACGTCCGTCAGAGGGCCGATGAGTTTCATGAGGAGACAGGCCTGAATTTCGGAGTCACCCGCACCCCTGCTGAGAGCGCAGCAGGCCGGCTTGCTAGAAAGGACTGGAGGTCCTATCCGGGAATCAGGAAGTACCTGAAGGGCACGGGGCCCACCGATGTCTACTACACCAACAGCACCACACTGGATGTGGCTGCAGCGATTCCCCTGAGTGAGAGGATCAAGAAGGAGGGAATGTTCCATCCCTATCTCGATGGTGGTGCTCTCACACACATCTACCTCGGTGAGGCGAACCCCAATCCGGATGCCCTCTGGAGTCTCACGAAGAAGATTGCCACCCAGACACTCAATGCCTACTGGGCATTTACAAAGGACATTCTCAGCTGTCCCAAGTGCTACTACCAGACTGGCATCGATTGGAGGCGGACCAGCTTCACGTCAATCACTGAGCTCGACAATATCCAATGTCCCAGGTGCGGGTATGTTGGCTGTGATGTATTCAGCAGGGTGACGGGGTACGTGCAGTCAGTCGCCACATGGAACTCTTCCAAGAAACAGGAGTTCATTAATCGCCATAGGTACGCAGTCTAGTCGAAACCAGCTCAATACGCTCCCGCTCCACCTCCAATTGGCGGGAACATGACAAGGAGGTCACCGCCATTGAGAACATGGTTTCTGTCACGTACTTGAACTCCATTGACCATTACAATGCTCACATCGTCGTCGGGGATTCCGAGCCTTCTGATAGCCTCGCCAATGGTCCCCTCCTCCAGTTCGAGGGTGAAGGCCTCGCCTAGGCCGACGCCAGGTGGTGCAAAGCGTTTCAGTGTTGCATACAGTTTCACCCGAATCCTCACCCTGGCCGTCATCAGTAATAGTCCACCTCGATATCTGACTGAATCAGACCGTGCCCCTTGAGGTGTTGCCCTCCACACAGGAGTGTCATATTGAACGGGAAGAGTCCGATACGGTCACCATCGGCCAGTGGTGTGTCCGGCCTTGCAAGAGTGCCATTTACGAAACAGTCGCCCAGTTCCTTCATCTGGAGCCCCATCCTCTCGATCAGCTGACTGAAGGTTTCTCCCGAAACATACTCGACATGGATTATTGTATCCTCACTTGCGCTTGCGCCCTCGACCATTGACCGCAGCAGGCCGTAG
>QMYR01000016.1 GCA_003662765.1 Candidatus Thorarchaeota archaeon | reverse complement strand
TGCTGCTCGAAAGAGGAAGATGCTGGTCGTGTATCTGACGGACAGCCATCTCCCAGACGACCCTGAGTTCAGGATGTGGCCGCCCCATGCTGTGACAGGAACAACCGGTGCAGAGGTCATTCAAGAACTGGCACCGCAGAAAGGCGACAGGGTCATCCCCAAGAGACGATACTCCGGATTCTTTGGGACCGACCTAGACCTCACACTACGAGAGGCCGGTGTTGAAACACTGATCCTCGTAGGCGTCCTGACTGACATCTGTGTCATGTATACGTCTGCAGACGCCTCGGCGCTCAACTATCGCGTCATCGTGATCTCCGACGCAACAGGTAGCACCAACGCGAGAAATCACGATTTCGCCATCGAACATATGAGAAGAGTGCACGGGGTGTCGGTCGTCACGACAGACGAACTTCTCGAAGAGATGTCGTAGGTCATCACAGCAGCCGAATACCTTTCATGACCTCACGCACGAAGGTGCTTCCAGATGCTTGCATCCTGTTGAAAGTTTCCTCATCATACACATGGAGCTGGAGTTCAAGATCAGGCGCCATCTCCCCAAACCTTCTCAAGAGCCAGTCATAGTCGATTGTGGAGCCAATACGAAGTACGACGCATAGGTCGACATCACTGTACGCTGTGTTGCGTCCGGAGGCGTAGGAGCCAAACAGCCACATTTGGCTGACCTGACCGGTCATGGCTGCAGCATCCGCGAGATTCTTGACAAGAGACAACACTTCATCTCGATCTCGCGGCCATCTCACTCTCACAGAACTCCACGATTGATCTCGCAGCACGAATAGCCTCCTCAGCATCGGTTCCATCAAACGCTTCGCGTGGCGTCCCAGCCGGCAGACCGTTTGGGTATCGAGCAGGAACATAGTGTCTATCCAGTACTCGAGCCAATGCTAGCATCCGCTCGTCAACGTCAATTGGGTCTGGCAAGTCCCGCAGCAATCTGGCCACCGAGTGACCCCACGCGTCGGCGCCTAATGCACGAAACAACGCCCCAACGGCCATCTCAGCGGCCTACTGAGCAGCGAAACATGCCCATTCGTAGTGACCCGCATTGTGACTCACGACAGCGTGTTCTAGGTTGTTCTTCGCCTGTTTCAGCCAGTCCTCCGCCCGGAGCATCACAACACCTCTGTCTACGGTCGCCCAGGTTCTATCGCCGATGCATATCAAACCTGTCAATGGCACGAACACTCAGCCTGATGCTGGCGTTTCCATCAGCTCGGACCGATCCAGCTCGAACACGACAGGATTGTTCGGATCCGGGCACGCATGGAGCTCCTTGCACTGGTCCTCAAGCCACGGAAAGTATGAGTTGTGCATCATCGCGTACGCCACCGGTAGCATCGAGAAGAGAGCGTTGATGCAGATTTTCCCTCTCACACCATAGTGATCGAACTCGATGACATCACCGACCTTGTGACCGATAGCACAGTAGCCTTTCTGGCTTATCACCCGTGCAATCACTTTCCGCGGCTTCTCACCAAGACATTCTTTCTTCTCCACCACAACAGTTCACCTGTGTGCCGGGGCCCACCGTCGAATATGTTCTTGTTGGAGTCAAATCATTCAAGTGTTACCGTGTTCGTGAGGGGCACGGCCAGAGTGGCCACACGAGGTGAATACATTGCCACAATCATTCCGTGTGTTGCAGGTGGGCCTTGGAGCAATCGGTGTCAAGATAGCACAGGCGATCCTTGAGAGAAGCAATCTTGAGCTTGTTGGCGTGGTCGACATCAATCCAGATTTCAAGGGAAAGACCGTTGAACAGGTGCTCTCGCTGGAGAGCAAGACCAAGACGCCAATCTTCGGTGATCTAAGGAAGGCGTTCAAGAAGATTGGAGAGGACAATGCCGATGTGGCACTGGTCGCGACATCCTCGTCGCTTGAGAGAGTGGCCCCCACCATCAAGGAGTGCATTGCTCACGGGCTCCATGTGGTGTCCATATGTGAGGAGCTGTCTTTTCCCTACGGAAAGTACCCCCAGCTGGCGGGAGAGATTCACAAGCTAGCACGTAAGGCAAAGCGGACAGTTGTTGGGACAGGGATCAACCCCGGATATCTGATGGACACGTTGCCCATCCTGCTATCAGCTCCCGTGCAGAATGTCGAGGCAATTGAGGTGACGAGAGTCATCAACTCTACCAAGAGGCGGGACTCGTTCCAGATCAAGATTGGAACTGGCATGACCGTTGAAGAGTTCAGGTCTGCAATCAACTCGGGAATAATCACAGGGCATGTCGGCCTTGCTCAATCCATCCAGATGATTGACGACGCCCTCAACCTTGGTCTGGACAGCATTGAGGAGATTCCGCCTGAGCCTGTTGTTGCGTCGGGGAAGACTGTGACGCCAGTGGCTACTGTTAACCCCGGAGAGGTGCTTGGTCTCAAGAGTGTTGGCGTGGGACGTAAGGGTGAGAGGGTCGTCGTGATCCTGAACTTTCTTGCGTATGCAGATGCCTCCCCCGAATACGACGAGGTAAGGATTAGAGGCCGACAGGACCTCACGATGAGAATCGAGGGTGGTGTACACGGTGACATGGGGACTGTGGCAATGGCCATCAACATGATTCCACTTGCAGTCAAGGCACGTCCGGGCCTGATGACTATGAAGGATCTGCCGTGTCCGAGGAACACCGAGCGCATCTGGAAACGAAAGTAGGAAGTGTGAGAGTTGCTGGAGGAATACCGAAAAAAGACACCACACTCACGCGAGCTTTTTGAACGGGCACAGCAAGTCTTTCCCGGGGGAGTCAACCACAATATTCGGACCTTCGGCACGACAGGCTGCGGCGCCTATCCACCATTCATGGCCAGAGGTAACGGTTCGCATATCTGGGACGTTGACGGCAACGAGTACGTGGACTGGTGGATGACTCACTTCTCGCAGATTCTCGGCCACAATCACCCGCGAGTAATGGAAGCAATCAGGCAGCAGATGGAGGGAGGGAACCATCTCGGAGCCCTTAACGAGAGGCAGGTCGAGTTTGCAGAGCACCTCCAGAAGGCCATTCCGTTCATGGAGAAGATGAGGTTCTGCGCGACCGGCAGCGAGGCCACCATGTATGCGGTCAGAGTCGCACGGCTGTTCACGGGTAGAAGATTGGTCGCAAAGGCGTACGGAGGGTGGCATGGCGGCAACGACACAGTTGGCTACCATGTCAAGTATCCATTCGACGATGAGCCGTTCTACAATGGTGTGACCTTCGACTTCAATGATGTCGACAGTGTACAGAGTCTCTTCGAGAAACACGGGAAAGACATTGCTGCAGTCATTGTCGAGCCTGTGATAGGAGCTGGCGGTGCAATTGCACCAGAACCAGAGTTCCTCCCCATCCTGCGCGAGGAAACCGAGCAGGCAGGCTCATTGCTTATCTTCGATGAGATAATCACAGGGTTCCGCCTTCGGTACGGCTCTGCTGGGAAGAACGCATTCGGCGTAGAACCTGACCTGATCACTCTTGGAAAGATTGCTGCTGGTGGTATGCCGCTGGGAGCGTATGGTGGCAGAGAAGATGTCATGGAGTACGCCAATCCCAAGACTCCGGGTTCTCGATGGGTCGGTGGGGGCACATTCTCAAGTCATCCACTAACAATGGCCGCAGGAATTGCTGTGCTCGAGGAGCTGTCGAAACTGCGAAACGAATATGCCCGGCTCAATCGGAGAGGTGACGAAACACGAAGCAGACTCAACACGATTTTCAACGACTATCAAGTCCCTGTCATTGCCACAGGGATTGGCTCCATCATCTTTGTGACTTGGCTGCGGAAAGAACTTGAGCCGCCTCTGACAGGATACAGGCTTGCTGCAGTGGTGGACCACGAGCATCTCGACATATTCCAGACTCTCCTGATTGAGAGTGGTGTGTTTGGGTATCATGGCCTAGGAGCACTCTCGTTCGCCCATTCCACTGAGGACATCGAACAGTCGGTAGCAGCCGTTGAGGGCGTAATTCAGGGAATGAGCGACAAGAGCACGGTATCTTAGGAGTCATGGTTTCCGCGTCAGGAGGAGCACGGCGGCAATAGCTACCACGACAATCGCACCTCCTGCAAAGAGTAGAACCGATAGGCTGAGCTGATCTCCTGCCGTTGGTTCTGCAGTTTCACTGCCAGTGTTGCCAGTCGTCGTAGTGCTGCCCGAGGTAGTCGTAGTGGACTCTGTGGTTGTCGTTGTTGTGGTCGTAGTGGTTGTTGTGGTAGTTGTCGTTGTGGTTGTCGCAGGCTCCACTGTGATGATCACCGTGTCAGTTGCAAGGGCACCGTACATGTCCGTCAGCACGAGCGTAAAGTTGTAGATTCCTGCTGCCAGCCCATCCAGCGAAACAGTCAGTAGCCCGCTATGCCAGTAGCCGGTCTGATAGAGACTATTGTTGCAGAATACGAGATAGATGAATGGGTTATCGTCCGATACATTCCAGACCAGTACGTTCCCGTTCGTTCCCTCGACAATGGACATATCAGGCGGAGAGTCAACTTCAGGCGGCTGGTTGGACTGCGAGAAACAATGTTTGAAGTAGTCGACTCGGGCTTGAAGCAACACGTACTCCTCTCCATAGTACTGAACCGGAAGAAATGCACCGCACATGACGCTAACATCTGCTACAGGATCAGGGTCCCAGTGAGACCAGTCGTCTTTGTCCCAAGAGTCAATCAACCACTTGGGGAGGATGTACTTGAGCGCCGCCGAGCGAAAGTCCCAGTAAGAAACCTCGTCGAACTCCAAGACAACTCTGGTTGAGCTTGGGCATGACGCATCGGTCAGATGGGCCAAGTCGGCTCCGTATGGGCAGGATGATGCGGAACGATAGTACGTCAACGAAGCAGCGACATCATAGCTGGTGACGCTACTGCCGTTTCCCCACGTCGCGTTCTTCAGGAGATTGACGGCTACACGCATATGGCCGGTGGGCACATCAGGGTCTGTTTCATGCGTGTCAATGGTATAGTTCTCGGCGAGCCATGGAATCAAGTTTCCATCGGGATCCACCCGACACAATGACTCGTAGACAAGTTCGAGAACCTTCGAAGTCGAAACATACGTCCACTTCATGAAATTGAATGTATCAACCTCATTGTCAAGAGAGCAATTCAGAATGCCCCCAGAGCTGCCGCTGGTGACGGGAGATGCGTTCACAAAGGTCCACCAAGATGAGGCCCCGTCGAGATGGTCATTGACGAAACCCTGAAATCGGTCGGTTCGATGGGCTGAAATCATCATGATCTGATAGCAGACTATCTCCGGGCTCTCGTAAGTCCAGATCTTTTGCATCTCAACTGCGGCTTGGCAAGTTTCAGCAAGGCTTGCAGAGTGGAGTAGCTGTTCTCTCCACGAGTCGTAGCTTGCGTTCGAGAAACGAGGGAAGTTGAAGTACGGTTCGTCAGCGTACTCGCCCCAGTATTCGTACGCAAGCCAGCTAACATCGTCGTCTGTGAGAGTTCTGCCAATGAAAGCGATATCGAAATCCCCGTGTAACTGTACCCGACTGATGTAGTCATAGAAGCTCGTATACTGCACACTGGCATTGATTCCTATGGCTTGAAGATCATTCTCCAGCATGGTGGCTGCGGCTGAGCCGATGCTCGTAGCCGAATCAACCTCAATACGAACTCCGAACGGCGTTCCGTCAGGAGCCTCCACAAACCCATCGTTGTTGACATCAACAAACCCGGCGCGATTCAACAGATACTCTGCGTAAGACCGGTTCGGATTGTAGTAGTGCTCATTGATGAGGTCCTCCGCACAGAATGGATTGCACCGAGGGACGCACGAATCAAGAGGCTCGGCCCAACCATCCCAGAAGTCGCTCACGAAGCCGGTTTTGTTGAACGCAAAGGACATGGCTCTGCGAAGCGATGTCACACTTAGTGGATACTTGGCGCAGTTAATCGTGAAGTACCCGTAACCGTTCCGCGGTGTCCTGACAATCTCGATGTCGTCGTGACTCAGCAAGGTTTCAGCATCCGATGGGTTGATGAACCCACCCGTCACATCCACTCGCCCCTCTTGTAGGGCAACCGCGTGGGTGTCGCTCCCCTTGAGAACCCTGAACATGACGGCAGCCACATGAGGTCCCACAGTGATGTTCTCAAGATTGGTCGAGCTCTGTGCAGGGATACTGACAACTGTCAGGGAAGAAATGAGTATCACAGCAACGACCGTTGCTGAAGTCATCCAACGCCTCATTACAGCAAACTCCAGTGCTCACAGTCCACTATCCCCAATATTAGTGTTCGCTCTTTTCAGCAGCGAGTAGGCGGTTTGAAAATGTCATCTCGTCACTGTTCCCTCATCAAGCAATGCCCAAGGTTGCGGCCTGATTCGGTATTCTTATGTCGCCAATCGGGTCGGAGTGCGTGTGTGATTGGGGATGGATGATCTCAGAGAGAAACTGAGAAACATGATAGTAGTGGAGGACATCAGCGCGATTCAGATAATGAGCGAGCGAACGGGACTGTCTGAAGATGACGTTCGCAATGTTCTTCACGAAATGGTCGAGGCTGGTGAGCTAAGCGGTCATCTCACTCCCGACGGAAGCAGGTTCTTCCGCGACGGCATCCCACCCCCTCCTGCGACAAAGGGTCCTGATGAGGAGCCCCCCGAGTTCATGAAATATGACACACGGCCAGGAAGAATCGTTGCAACAATCGGTCTTATTATGGTCGTTGGGTCGCTCGTCGGCCGAGTCATCGCGAGCGGCTCAGTCGCCGCAGAGAACGTCGCGTATATCATACTGTTCGCAGGCCTAGTGGTTCTCATGGCAGGCTGCTATCAGATAGGCCGAAGACCAACCCCTTGAGAACGGCACCGATTTGGGCACAATAGCGCACATAGGTCCCCTTTTAAAGGACAGTCAAGCCGCGTCACCAGCCTCAGAAGGTGCGACCATTGCAGATACTCGTAGACCCAACACTGGCACTCGGACTAATCATCTTTGCAATTCTTGTAGGGACGATTGCCTCGATGCTTGGAATAGGCGGAGGGATCATCAATACACCCTTGCTGGTCATCGTGTTCATGTTCGGCCCTCGCGAGGCATCCGCAACAGCCCTAGTGGCGGCCATGTTCGTGGCGGTTTCCAGCAGCATCTCATACTACCGCCAGAGCCCTCGTCCAGTGATCTACAAGGCTGGACTCTTTCTCGCAGTAACTACGATTCCCGGATCGCTCACAGGTGTGTGGCTAAAGACGGTCATCACCGACGATCAGATGCTCAGGTACATCTTCGCCATACTGCTCTTTCCGATAGCCTTCAAGATGCTGAATGCACGCAGGAGAGGCCGGTCTGACATGGCCTCCGAGATTCTGGCTTTTGATTTCAACAGCCTCTCTCACAAGAGACTCGCGCTATCGCTGGTGGGAGCATTCGGTGGTGGAGTAATGGCGGGGCTGCTGGGTCTTGGAGGAGGCGTGGTAGTAGTTCCCGTGCTGAGTGTCCTCATGACCCTGCCCATGCACGCGGCAGTGGCAACATCCATGTTCACGATGATATTCACAACGGCCGCAGGAACTGGTCTCAACCTCTATCTCGGACAGGTGGACATTCTCTACGGGGTGCTGCTCGGAATCGGAATGATAGGCGGCGCTCAGATTGGCTCAAAGATTGCGTGTCGAGTGGACTCCGTCCGGCTCAAGCAGGCCTTTGGTCTTGTCTTGATGTTTCCTCTCATCAAGATGGCACGCCTTGGCCAAATGTGGCTAGATCCATCGGGAACAGACTTTGCTCTGGCCCTACTGGGCGACACGCTCTTGTGGCTCACGGTGGTCATTCCAACAGCCATTGTGAGGTTCGTCATACTGCGTCGTGAGAATGGATTGGCAAGAGAGGAGCCGTCTGCGTTTCCTTCTGCAGCTGAGTGAGAAGATAGGAGGTGCGGGCTCCGAAGAGCCCGCTGGAAACTTCGGGAATGAAGCCGAGCTACAGTGTGAAGCCCGTGCTTGTGTCCCCGTCGAACTCCTGGGGTGTATCGCCACCACTGTGTGGGTACGCTTCGAGAGCGTAGTCGAAGCAATCCTCCATCAGTGTGTCCGGATTGCTTCCGAAGTGGTTGATGAGGCCGTACTCCAAGAAGTAGTACGTCCACGCGCCATTCTGGTGAGTGGAATCGTCATATCCGTAGCCGTTCTCCGTGCACGTTGTCGTCATGTAGACGTGAGCACTGTTGGAGAGCGCTTGGATCTCGGGGATGAGTCCACCACTATAACAGTGGTCCACAAAGATGAATATCCTTGCGGCAACCCAAGTCCCCACGATGTCAGCAAGCTCTGTGTCATACAGATTGCCGTCCTCACCGTTCTCCCCGCTATTGCAGTCCCACATGCACAGGTATGACGAGCCATAGCCGTTACCTGAGCCGTGGCCTGAGGTGATGAAGGCCACCTCATCATCTGCGTCAGCCCCGGCAAGCCAGTTCAGTGCGGCCTTGACGTTATACTCCGTCGCAAGGGCGTAATAGGCAGGGTAGTTGGTCTCATGCGTGTCACCCAGAACCCGGATGTAGTCGTACCCCATCACATTCGTGAGGTAGTTGTACCAGTCAGTGGCATCTTCGTCACAGTAGGTCAGATCGCTTATGGCCTCGTAGTCCGAGATCCCAACAATCACGGCCCACTTGTGAACCACGCCATCTCCGCTGCCACCGCCACCACCACTCTCGTAGGTCAGTGTGACGGTCAGCTGATACGAACCTGAGCCACTGTAGGACCGGACCATGATGTACCACGTACCGGCACCCGGGTTATTGTATGTGACATCCTCTCCTCCAGTTGTGTACCCTCTCCAGTCGTAAACACTCGTGGTGGGCTCGGCGCCTAGCCGTCCATACAGGTCATAGTCATTCGAACCGCAGGTCAGCACTGAGTGCATACTCTGACAGTTCTCGTCGACCTGGATGGTCCACATCTCGGTGTCGCCAGTGCCTGAGAGCGAGCTTGAGACAGTTTCGCCGCTGGTGAGCTCATTTGTCGACCCGCCGCCACCACCGCCTGCGTCATAGGTCAGCGTGACAGTGAGATCATACGAACCTGAACCACTGTAGGACCGGACCATGATGTACCACGTACCGGCACCCGGGTTGTCATACGTGACATCCTCACCACCGCTCGTGTAGCCTCTCCAGTCATAGGTCGAGGTTGTAGGCTCAGCACCAAGGCGACCATAGAGGTCATAGTCATTCGAACCGCAGGTCAGCACCGAGTGCATACTCTGACAGTTCTCGTCGACCTGGATGGTCCACATCTCAGTGTCGCCAGTGCCTGAGAGTGAGCTTGTCACGGTTTCACCGCTCGTCAGCTCGTGTGTCGTGGATCCGCCGCCACCACCGGTCTCGTAGTCAATCTGGTCGATAGCAAAGCCCCACTTGGTGACAGAGTAGTCAGTCTTCAGACGAATCTTTATCGTGTCACCGTTGCTGTATGAGGTCCAGCCACCGTTAGAGTACAGACCGGTGAGAGAGTGGAGTGTGTTCCCAGCATAGTCATACACGTACACGTAATCGTAGTTGCTCTCAACGTCGATCTTTGTGAAGTGCACACGTATCTGGGTCGCGCCCTCCTTGGTGATTGTCCAGGTGTGGTCATAGTAGTTCGAGTACGGGTGATCCGACTCAAGTACGTACGACTCCACAGTTCGCGTCACGGTCACCGTTGTGCTCTCGTCTGCCGCATCTGCACTGGGCAGAGCAGCAACCGAGTGCGGAAACATGGCCGCGACAAACATCACCAAGAAACAGGCTGATAGGATGACCAGTTTCCTGTTCATGGAAGTACCACCACGCGATCCGGTCAAACAACCGGAACGATAGTGTGATACAAAGACAAACCAACTTAAATATGTGATGAGTCATTTGTACCAGCACTCTGACCCCAGGCGGCGACCACATAATAGGGTCACGTGTGCATGTCTCTGCCACCAATTCGTAGTATGGGATTCCGTCGATCTCCCCCTCATCGTAGCCAAGCATCAATCGGGTAGCATTATTGTAGGAGGAGATTGCCATTCGACCGTCAGTGATCAGAATGCAGTGGGAAATTGTTTCCAGTATCTTCTCGAAACGTTCACTCTGAACTCTTAGTGCCTCCTCGGCCAGCTTCCGTTCGTGGATGTCAAGAAGAATGCCGGTCAACTCAATTGGTCTACCGGTGGGGTCAGTCCGGCTGACCAGAGTGGAGGTATGGACCCATCTCCCCTCGCTTGTGTTTGTAAGAATTCTGAACTCGGCATCAGTGGCATCTGTGTTCCCGACGAGAAGACTCTCTACGGCCTCCCTGATCCTGTCATGATCATCGGGATGTACAAGCTTGAGGGGTGAGTCTGGAGCTGATTCAGTATCGCCTATCTGGTAGCCAAGATCTGTGGTCCAGTACGGTCCCCGTTCCGCTCTCTGGGTTTCAACATTCCATCTCCATAAGATTGTTCTAACACGGTCGAACACATCCTCAATGACCCTGTGTTCATGAGCATCCTCACATCGTCCCAGAGCAAGTTCGTTCTTCGCAACGTCGAGCTCAACTGGCCACGACCGGCAGCCAATTGGCCTCACACTGACCCGGAGCGTCGCATTCGGGGGGGGCGCCGATTCCCCTCGGAATTGACAGACCTGTGTAGACAGATTGGGCCCCCAACACATCCTTGGAAAAACCCAACAGAAGCTCGAACATGCTATGACCACAAATGGACGATGCGTCAGCGTTGAAGAGAAAGGGTCGTTCCCTTGCTCGCTGCCACGACACTGCTGTCTGCTCCTACAACTAGAATTGGAACCTCGGCTGAAAGAATGGCCTCTCCCATAAAGCCGGTGTCATCTGCCGAGTTGCCGTCCATCGGAGTGTGCCCCCACGAAGCTAAGACCCTAGTCATGGCAGTTTCAGCATATGTGTCTAACAGTAAACAACATAGTTTTCAGACCGTACGAGGAGAGAACAGAAATGCGACAGGCAGGCCTTGAGAGGCTCGCCTGCCGCAGAGCCAGACTATCCCTCAAATGAGAAGTCAGCTGCCTCTTCTGTTTCATCTTCTGGACCCTGCGCATGCAACTGGGCAAGCGCGTTGAAGTCCGGGTCCAAGTCCACCCACTGCAAGACAATCACCGCTAGGAGGATGAACAGCGCCGATATCGGCCCCCAAAGCTGGTATCCCAACGAAACATACTCGCCCGGGTGACCAGGAACCTCAAGAATCTCTGGCAGGTCGAGAATCACACCCATCAATGCTGCAGACGCCGCCTGACAGATGTTGAGCGGAATGGATGGAAAGCCTGTGTAAATGCCTGCGCGGCCCTCACCCGTTATTAGCTCGTCTTTGTGGGCAAAATCTGCATAGATGATGTATGGAAACAGGTAGTAACCGGCGACGGCCGCAGCGACGAGGGCGATGACAACAAACCCGAGCGTCTTGGTCGTGACAAATGCTGTGAAAGGCAATACAACCACAGCCAGCGCCATGGAGGCTTGGAGTGTACGGCGCTTCCCAAATCTGCGTATCCCCCACATCCAAATCAGGAAGAATGTGAACACAACCCCCAGCAGCTCAAGCCCAAAAATGAGAAGGTCAACCATCCCGAACCTGAGATAGTCGTTCACGTACGGAAACGCCATGGATGTAATCATCGCAAAACCGACCGACAGAAGGCCCTGAGCCACCAGCCATCCTACAAAGTCGCGATTCTGTAGGGCAATGCTCAGATCCTTTCTGAGGCTTGGCTGGGGTATGAACTTCCCCTCTCTGTGTAGAAAAGCGAGAGGTGGAATGAACCCGATGATCTCAATCGCCATCATGACGAATATTATCATCAGTATCTCTGGCGGCAATCCCCATCCTGTCGACAGTCCAGCGAGCAGAGATGTGGCAATGGTGCCAACAATGAATGCCAAGAAGTTTGCCACGTTCTGCCAGCTTGACACGGAGGGGCGCTCCTCGGGCTCCGTCAACTCAGGCATCCAAGATTGAAACGGCGTTGTCACCATTCCATAGAACATCTTGAACACGCTCAGCGTCACCGTGGCGTAGATGAAGAGACCAAAGGTGTCTGTGGGACTGACAAACCAGTGTGGCGTAAAGACCAGCAGGAACGAGATCGCCATCAGTGGTGCGCCAACCATGACGTATGGCTTGCGTCGGCCCCATCTGGTCACAGTCCTGTCGCTCAGGTGACCAAACCCAAGTTGGGCGGCCGCAATTACGAGATAGCTAGTCGCCAGCGAGATCCCCGTATAGATACCGGGAAGGTCCTGAAGGGAATAGTAGAACAGGGCCGTCGCCAGCGAGATCATGTCCAGCATCATGCTGGGGCCCAGACGGGCCATCCCAAAGTATATCTTCTGAAGACGTGTCAGCATCCAACCCACATCCTCGTTCGCGAACACAAACGGTGTGAGCAAACTGGGTCTTAAGCGCCCCGATGACCGGACCGGGACTGTTCTACCATCCAATTGGAACAACTTGCACGTTGTGTGTCTGAGAGGCTATACTCGAAGCGACTTCAGGCCGGCAATCAGACCGCGACGCAGAGTTCGTTTCTTTGCCTCCTTGTACGAGATGTCGCCGAGAATCATCTTCGCAACCGTGTCACGCGTGGGCTCGTCTGCTATCATCATCTTCACGACGAGTTCCATCCTGCGAATGGACTTGTATACGAGATCGGCGAGGGAAAGTCCGGAGCCCACCATGTCACGACCGAAATCGTCCATCCATCGGGCCTTGTAGGCAGAAACAAGGTCAGAGTCCAGTGTTCCTTCCATTTCGTCAATTATCGTCTGAACCGCAATCTTGGCACTTCTCATACCATATGAGATTCCTTCGCCAGTCACCGGGGAAACAAACCCTCCCGCATCACCTGCCAGCAAGACTCGGCCTATCCCTATTGGCTCGAACGGCTTCCTGAATGGGATGGCTGCCGGAATTCCCTGCGTTGGGTCATAATCCTCAGGAAGCATTTTGAGCCCCTTCAGCGAGGCCACGAAGTCGGCGAATATCTCGAACTGATTCTTGTCAGGCTTGTATTTGTTGCTGAACCCGATGCCCACATTTATCGAGTTGCGCTTGGGAAACACCCAGCCGTATCCCCTGGGCACGACTCCAAAGAATATGTGAAGCCCTCTCACCGTCCCCGTCAACTCATCGATAAGAGCATCGTCCATTGGGGTCTCGGCACACACTGTGCGAGCCATGTAGTCGTAGGGCTGAGTAAAGCCGAGCTTCTTCTTGTAGGACCTCAGACCAGTTCCATCCGCGATCACGACATATTTCGCTGAAAGGGATTCACCATCACGAACGTCTACGATGACCTGTTCGTCCTTCGGAGTCACGTCTGTCACCATTGTTTCCTCTCGGAACTCCGCACCAGCGTCAGCGGCGTCGAGGGCCATCATATGATCCCATTCTTTTCGAATGATGAAGTGAAGGTCGTGGTCTGACATATACTCGCAACTTCGAAGTGATGGCGAGTACACGACCAACCTTCGACCGATACAGTTGATGGCCTTCTCCGCCTTGGGTCCCAGCATGTCGAGGACTTTGTACGACAGTGCTCCTCCGCAGGACTTGTGACGCGGAAACTTCGCCTTGTCAAGAAACGTCACATCCAGTCCGGCCCTAGCAGCAAAGAGGGCAGCTGTGCTGCCTGCCGGGCCGGCTCCCACAACTATCAGATCTTTCATGGCCTCTCGCACACAGGAGCATACTTCCTTCTAATATCCAGTTCGGTTCTTCAGACACGGCTTACACTGGAATATCTTGATCCTCATACTTCGCCGGGTCCGCGTCGAAGGTCTGCTTGCAGTACGGATTGCAGAAGTAGTAACGCCTGCCATTGTAGTCGGAGTACAGAGTGGCTGTCGCTATGTCTACCTTCATCTTGCAGATGGGGTCAATCGCCAGCTTCTTTTCAGGTTCATGCGGCTTCGCGCTGCTCGCGGTCATTGCAGGTGGACGAAACCAGTTCAGTGTCAGAGCATTGCTCACAACGCTCACAGAAGACAGGGCCATGGCCAGACCTGCAAACTCAGGACGCAGAGCAATCCCGGCCACGGGATATAGCAGGCCGGCCGCGATTGGTAGGAGAATCATGTTGTAAATCAGAGCCCAAAAGAAACCCTGCTTGATCTTGCTGACCGTCTTCCTGCCGAGATCTATGGCAGTTACCACATCACGCAGATCGTCCCTGACAAGCACAATGTCGCCGGTCTCAACAGACACATCCGTACCAGAGCCAAGGGCGATCCCAACATCGGCCTGAGCAAGCGCAGGTGCGTCGTTCACGCCGTCACCCACGAAGGCCACTGTTCGGCCCGTGCCTTGGAGTTCGCGAACCTTTAGAGCCTTGTCCGCAGGCATGACTTCCGCCATGACGTTCTCTATACCCAAGACAGATGCTATGGCTTGAGCAGTCGCCTCGCGATCGCCTGTGATCATCCACACATCTATTCGCTCCCCTTCAAGGGCCCTCACCGCCTCTGCAGAACCGTCCTTCAGCTTGTCGGCAATACCGAGAACCCCGACAGAGTCTCCGCCACGTGCGACATAGACCGTGGTCTTGCCCTGCGACTCAAGTGCAAGACCGTGATTGGCAAGAAAGGATACATCGACACCTTCCGACTTCAGAAAATGCGCTGTTCCAACGACAATTTTGGTTCCCTCGATCACACCGCGGACTCCCTTTCCGGACACGGCCTCAAAGTCCTCAACCGGGACAATCTCAACACCGTGCTCCTCGGCGTAGCGGACGATTGCCTCGGCCAATGGATGCTCGCTGTTCTTCTCCACGGAGGCTGCAAGACTCAAGAGCTCTTCCTGTGACATACTCTCCGAGGGCGCTATGTCGGTGACCGTGGGATGGCCAATCGTCAGCGTTCCCGTCTTGTCGAAGACTATCGTGTCAATCTCAGGGATGGCCTCCAACGACTCACCGCTCTTGATTAGAATTCCCAGACTAGCACCTTTACCTAGGCCCACCATTATGGCCGTCGGGGTGGCAAGTCCTAAGGCGCACGGACAGGCAGCAACAAGCACTGCGATCATGAAGCTGAGTGCCTGCGTCCAGTGGGCGCCACCTATGAACAGCCAACCCACAAAGGTCACGGCGGCTGTCAGCAGAACGAGAGGTGTGAAGATCTCAGCGATAGCATCAGCCTTCCTCTGAATAGGTGGCTTTGATGTCTGAGCCTCCTCTATCAGACGCACGATCTGTGCCAGTACGGTATCACGTCCGACCTTCTCGGCACGAACCTTCAGTACTCCGTTCTTGTTGATAGTGGCTCCGACGACTCGATCACCAACACTCTTCTTCGCGGGTATGGGCTCCCCCGTAATCATGGACTCATCGACCGTTGACCTTCCTTCCACTACGACACCATCAACTGGAATCTTGTCTCCTGGCCGCACGAGGACAACGTCCCCCACCTCAACATCGTCGATTGGAATGATTATCTCCTCACCGTCACGGACTACAACTGCTACGCGCGCCTGCAAGTCCATCAACGCACGGATTGCATTTGAGGTCCTGCCCTTGGCCACCGCCTCAAGTGTCCGGCCGAGCAGAATGAACGTGATGAGGAGTACTGACGTATCGTAGAATGCCATGAACTCTGTGAGCACAAATGTTGCAGCCACGGAGTAGAAGTATGCAACACTAGTTCCCAGCATTATCAGGGTGTCCATGTTCGTCTTTCCGTGCCTGAGAACCTTCAGACTAGACGTGTAGAACGGGTATCCGGCAACAAACTGCACAGGCGTGGCCAGAACGAACATCACAATTTCAGGCTCAATCCATGCTGGCAGTAGCCAGCTGAACACTCCGAAAGACAGCAAGACAACTGGTACGGAGAAGACCATAGAGAAGACGAGCAACCGTGAGTAGTACCTGATCTCCTTTCCACGAGAGTAGGCCTCACGGTCTGGCGACTCCTCGGGTACACTCGCCTCGAAGTCAAGTGAGCGAATGACCCGGCGAATCTGCTTCGGTGTCGTCAACTCCTCATCGTATTCGACGATGAGCGTGTCCGAGTCCGGGAACTCATTGACCGTAATCACGCCCATGACTTGGGACACAGCACCCTTGATTTCCTCCCACTGCGAACGTCTCGGAGAGGGGGAAATCGTGAGGCTCATGGTAGGTCGCACTGGTCTGTAACCGGTGACCTCAACGGCCTCCTCAAGCTGGGACCTGTCTACCCGTCGCGGGTCGTACTCTACAACTGCCTTCCCATCCAGCAGACTGACGGTCGCCCGAATGACGCCGTCCTTGCTAAGAAGTGACTTCTCAATTGACGCCACGCAGGAGGCGCAGTGCATTCCTTCAATCCTTAGAGATAGTCTGGTTGCGTCCCTAGGCCGTTCGGAGTCGCTCATTCGTCACACATCGTTCACAATTGTTAAGGCACTGTATATTAGTGCGTCGATGAGAGCATAGAATGAACAGGGCGTCGAGCAGCGGCTGATAGTTTGGACAATCTTGGGCACCGAGGACTAAGACACCCCATGACATGGCATCACTAACGTCCTCCAATACCCTACCGTCATACTAGTTTCGTCCACCAGCTCACTGATGTTGTTGATACTATCTCTCTCCGCTATATTGTCAGTATCTGCTGCTCCTCGTCGACCTGGTGTGTGTGCGAGGACCATCCGCCGCTGGGACTCAGGAGGTCAACTCCATTGCCCTCGTACTGGAATGTGTGGAGTTCAAGTAGCGCAAGTGGGAGCAGATGGTCGAAAGATGACCTCTATTGTCCTCACTGCGGTAGCGAGCTCCACGCAGATGTGAACGCCGCGAGGAACATCATTGAGGTTCAACAGCCCAGTACCGTTGCTGGGCGGACAGGGACCTAGTGTCCAAAATCGTTCAAATCACAATCAACGGTGGCTCACGTGACAGGACACACTACCCGATATAGTGCTCGCTCTTGTCATCCTCAGCGTCGGACATCATTTGAAGAAGTTTTGAGAACGCCTCATGGATGTTTTCACCGGTCTTTGCGGAAGTCTCGATAAAGACAGCGGGGACATCGAGCTTCTGCATGAAATACTCAGCGAAGCGCTGTCCCTCCTCAGTCGACACCTGTTCCGACTGGGGGTACTGATCACGCAGGTCTATCTTGTTGCCGATTATTATGGTCGGAGGAAGGCGTCCCATGTTTCGGTAGGCCTCTACGAGCCACTTAGAGGCATTGTCAAAGGAGTCACGGTCCACAACAGAGTAGACCAGCAGGATTCCATTGGAGCCGTGGTAGTAATGACCACGCACCTTCTCGAATGTGGGCTGTCCGGCAAGATCCCAGATGACAAACTTGATGACTTCATTCCTGAAGAGCACTCGTTTTGTCGCGAGGTCGACGCCAATCGTCGCGAGGTGCCCCTCGATAAAATCCTCTCCGAGATAGTTGCGTCTGATACTCGTCTTGCCTACAGCACCATCACCAATCAAGACGGCCTTCAATATCTTGCTTCCGTCGTCCTGATCTCTCAACCTGTACACTTCTCCCAGTTCGCCTGTGGGCGAACGTGCCGTCGTCCGGGCTGCAAGGTTGCTACTCACTCCGCTCCCTAGCGGCCAGGAATAGGGACTCGCAGGATGCCACATAAGGTTACCGTTGTTGCACGGCGACGCTTGTGTAGAAATGGAAACAGCGCCAAGGCAGGAGCATCCCAGCTCGCCTGTGGGTATCCCAGCTCTCCAAGGGAGCGGGAGTTCGCACTATCAAATAGATACCACAGGAAATCACAAAAGGGGGATGCCGAGCCTTGGTGAATGGACAATGGTCGAGTTATTCTTTGGAAGCCTGACACTCTACGACGCGTTCATGGGAGTGCTCACAGGGGTCGCAGGTGGGGCAGTGCTTGCGGCAGCGTACTTGATGTCAAGGCGGGGCATCGCTCACTGGAAAGCAAGAAAGCTTGTTCATGTGACCATGGCTACTGTGATAGCTTTGACAATTGTTAACTATTCCAACCTGAGTGGACCAGCGTTCGCTGCAGGAGTCTTCCTCACTGTTCTGTTCTATGCGTGGGCACACAAAAGGTCCCTCATTTCAGAGCTGCTGGTGGCAGGGAGTAGAGAGAACGAAACAAAACTTAATACATTCGTGTCCGGCTTCATGGGAATTGTGGGCTTTGCAGTGGCATTCCTCGTCTTCTTTTCAGAGCCGGGAATATTCGTTGCAGCCATACTTGCAGTCGCATGGGCCGACGGAGCAGGTGAGATTATCGGGCGCACATGCGGCGGGAGGCTCTTTGGAATAAGAATCCGCAATAAGACGGTGGAGGGAACCATTGGCGTATTCTTCTTCTCGACAATCTCGGTCGTCTTCGCACTCGTTTCGTTCTCAACGGTGAACCCAGTGACAGTCTTACCCCAGATAGTCGCCATAGCTGCAATCGTCACGGTCACTGAAGCTGTCAGCACAAGGTGGCTCGATAACTTTCTGATACCAATTGTGACATCATTCGCGATGTGGCTTCTTGTCTTCCCAACCATGCCGCTCTTTCTTCCGCCTTGATAACAGTTCAGAGACGAACTTCGTCCCATAGACTGGAGCGTTCGATACCTGAGTCCCCGAGCTCACAGACGAGTTTGAGTTCACTGAGCACGGAGGCCCATCCAATGTCGTACCCGATGACATCCTCGGGACGCCTGAAACCGTAGTGGTGAAGCACGACCAGGGTCTTGTCCTCGACGGGCTCGAACCTGATGTTGACACGGGTCTCGGGCTCGTCACCATACACCCACGTGAACTCAATCTCTTGATCCTGCTCCATTCTTGTGAACACGACTGGACCTCGACCTTCAGCCCACCAAGTGTAGATACCGCCGTATCGTGCGTCCACCACCGGACGCTCGATGCCGATGAAGTGCCTCAGCTTCTCGGGGTTTGTCCAGACATCGAACGGCAGCGACGGCGGTGCGTCGATGAGCACCGACTGGCGGACCTCAGTTGGGTCATACCTAGTAATCCGGAGGGGGTGATACTTTGAATAGTCGAAACGCAGAGCTGGTGCGCCAAGCTCTATCACAGACCGCAAGTTGGCCAGAAGGAGGGTCCAGTGCTCAGGAAGATGAAGTTCTCTCGCAGAGGACGGGATTGCACCATGCCTCACTTCTATCAGCGTACCAGGAGGAATCTGACTAAGCTTGACAACAGCAAGAGTGTCTGTCCCGAGGATGGGCCACGTGAACAGGATACCTTCTTTCTCGCGAATCCGCTTTATCTCCCAGCGCCCTGCAATCTCTGGACTTGTGGGGGCGTTCGGGCCCTGAAACGCTATCTGGCCGCCTTCTTTCACTTCTGCACTTATCTCGTTGCCCAGCCACTGCAGCATCAGAATGGGATCAACGAATTTCTCCCAGACCTCTTCAACAGGTCTGTAGATACGTACGGCCATCCTTATCAGAGGAAGAACATCCCCCGTCCTCTCGCCTTGCATTGGGATACCTCCTAGATTATTTTGTTCTGGAACAGTTGCTTATCAGCATGTCGGATGGTCGAAAGAAGACCAGCAGGGTCCTCCTTCACAGATGACAGGGATGGTGCTGGATTTGGACAAAGAAAGAGGGTGGGGACGGGCCATGCGCCCGCCCTTGGTTCACTCCATTGTGGTGTACACGGGCCACTTGCGCCACAGATAGGCAAAGACAAGTTCCACCCAGAGCAGTACTAACATGAATGCTGTCGGGTTGTCGGTGAATGGGTCCCCCGAGAAACCGATGAACGGCGCAATGAGATAGAAGCCAAAGAAGAAGATTGTGCCCAGAATCACGACCGTCACAAGGCGAATGAACAGGTTGACCTTCTGGCTATATCCCTTCGGCCAGTTGTCGAAGAATAGAGCTACCACGATGACAGCCGCAATGAGCCAGTCGGCGTAGACTACGTTCCAGATACCAACTGCCGCCACCTCAGCGCCGGGTGCCGGAGCAGGGTAGAACATCAAGAAGATGGGCAATGTTACCATGAAGCCAACTATTCCCGCGACGAATACCCAGACAAAGCCAAGGATGACGCAGCCCACGAATGCAACAATACCGATGATTGGCTGGCGTCCCGCTCGGCTCCACGGCGCATACTCAAAGACCATCAACGTCAAGAGAGAGAAGAATATGATCCACTGGGTCCAAGCCATGTTGATGCCATATTGCGGCAGGACCCATGTCAACGGATCCGCCAGCGTCGCAGATGGGTTGCCATAGGGATAGAACAGCAAGAACCAGGCAACGAGAGTAATGACCCAACCCAGTATGAACACACGAACGCCCCTCCCGGGCTGCTTGCGATCAAACCATGGCCAGTACATAGTGCCTGCCAGCCACAGCACAGCAAACGAGAAGCACGATGCAGAGAGCGCGCCAAAGATAGCCCAACCCACTGCGACTGCAGTCGTCGTGTCGGAGATTCCGATTGCAGAACCATAGATGACTCCGAAGAATGATGCCAAGTAGAAGAAGAGGAACGCAACTACTACGTTTACAATCGTCGATGCAAGACCGACCTTCCACGGTGTCCGTAGTTTGTCATAGAACGGCCAGTTCTCAAACCATATCGAGAACAGGACGCTCATCAGACCGAAGCCGCCGAGCAGCGAGCCCATGATGCTCATGCCGGGGATCAGCCACACGAGAATCGTCACTACGAGTGTTATCACCAACGAGACCAGCCCGGCCACAGGTTGCTTCCAGCGCGGAAGCACAACCACGGGAGCCTCATCGGCCTCAGGAATACCTACCTTTTCACCAGACAAAGCCATTATGTTACACCTCAAGCCTGTATTTTTCGGTCGAAGTTCAGAGGCGGCATCCTACTAAAACGCATCGCCTGCCTTCTGCTGCTGGCCGCAGAGCATTAATACTAGGGTCGACAGAACCTCTCGGTGGTGAGCCGGTTGGAAACGCTAGAGCACGGAACAACGAGAATTGCCTACGAGTTGACAGGCAACGAAAATGGCCCGCGAGTCGTTCTTCTCCACGGACTCTTCTTGAACTCTGATTGTTGGAAGTACCAGATTGAGGCACTTCAACAAGACTATCGCGTTCTGAGGTTCGATCTGTATGGTCACGGACGCTCCCTTATCCCTCATAAACGCTTCACCATTCGTAATTACGTCACTGACATGGAAATTCTTCTGAAACACATTGGCTGGGACTCGGACCTCAATCTCGTGGGCCACTCGTTAGGGGGAATGGTGGCGCTCGTCTATGCGCTTGAACATAGAAGCGCCGTAAGAAGAATGGTGGTGGCCAGTTCCTACTGCTTTGTCAGCAATGAGGCGATGACAGATGTCCTTGGAAGAGTCAAGAGCAACAAGCTTGAGAAGTTCGCTCTTGGAATCGGAAAGCGGGGGCTGTCGCCGTATGACGAGGAGAAGGCAAGATGGCTGGCGGAGATGGTCACACGGTACATGACTCAGAAGGACGCCCTGTATGCGACGGCCGCATCAGCGGGGTTCAACATCTGTGAGAGCCTCAGGGACCTTGACGTGCCAGTCTTACTGATTGTGGGCGAGAAGGACATAACAACTCCGGTGTGGGCGTCAGAGATGTTGCACGAGTGGCTACCGGACTCAGAGATAGTGATAGTGAAGGGCGCTGGGCATCTTGTCATTGTCGACCACCCAGATGAGTTCAACCAGCACATGCTCGCCTTCTTGTCAGGCGAGTGACGGAGGTCACGAGCAATATCTCGTGGGATCACTCCATCAGCTTGACGAGCGCCTCGCCGT
>QMYR01000015.1 GCA_003662765.1 Candidatus Thorarchaeota archaeon | reverse complement strand
GACCTCTGAGGCAAGAGTGACATTGGTGATGACTGTCAGATTGGCTCCTACGACTAGGAAACCGGCAGATGTCCCAATAGCAAGCTCGACGGGATTGGCCCCATCCGCGTCCAATGTGGCAAGCGAGTAGGGCGTGGCACCAAGGGCCATGGAACCAATCCTAGCACCACGCTCGTCGAACAGGAATAGTGATCCGTTCTGTGTGATGGCGGCGACCTCATCATTCGAGTCGCTATCAAGGTTCCCAGTTACAACACCGACTATCTGAGACCCTGTGCTGTTAGACCAGACCACGGCTGTCTCAAAAGGCGCAATAGCCGCCGGATCTGCAGGGCCATCGTGTGGGCCCAGTATTTGGACAGTCGGGTCACCAGAGGGTGACTGGAGTAGAATCAACAATATTGCGGCAGACATTATCACCAAGTGGTACTGTTTCATGTGGTTCCGTCCCCCGTAACAGGTTCACGTTGTTTCCAAGGCTTGACTTGGAAATAGTCAAAGAAGTCGGCCTCGACGAGAGATATCTCTTCAAATGGCATTCTCATACTGTTTAGATGCTTCACAACGGGCAGAATCTGCTTTCCCGGGTCATCCATGAACAGCTTCACGGTGTTACGCCCGGCAGGCGCCATATACTCGACACCCGGAATCTGTAGAATCTTCTCCTCAATGGTTGGATTCATCGTGGGAAGAACAAGCCTGAGGCTCTCGCCTCTTCCCGGCAGACTGGAGATGAGGTCCTGAGGGGTGCCAAACTGGCTCACCAACCCATTCTCAAGCAGGACCACTCTCGAACAGTAGTCCACGATCTCAAGGTCGTGGCTGATAATTACCATTGTTGTGCCAAACTCAAAGTTCAGCTCCTTCAGGTAGTTTAGAGTTTCATGACGAAGGTGAGCATCAAGGCCCGTGGTTGGTTCATCAAGCAGCAAGACTGGTGGATTATGAATCAGTCCCAGACATATCGAAACTCGCTTCCGTTCGCCACCAGACAGACGCGACACCCTCTTTGTCATGAGGTCCTCGTCGAATCCCAGAATCGTGAGAATGCTTCTTGCACGCTCCTCAATCTCGCGTGGACGCACGCCGAAACAGCGCCCAAAGAACTGCGCATTCTGAAGAGCACTGAAATCGTAGTAGAGGGACATGTATTCTATCTGAGGTACATAGCCCACGAGAAGGCTGATCAGGTCGCGTCTCTTCGTGACATCATGACCGCCAACATAGGCCTTCCCGGCGGTGGGACGTATCTGGCCCGTGAGCACCCTGAGCACAGTCGTCTTTCCAGCACCAGAGGCCCCAATGATTCCCAGAAACTCTCTCTTGTTGGCATAGAAAGAGACCCCCTTGAGGGCCCAGAACTTTCCGAAGCGGACCTTCAGGTCCACTATGTCAATCTCCCGGCTCGGGTGTGATTTCAGCTCAGACGCCTCCAACTCTATCACTCACCTTCTCGAACTCCTCAATGGCCTTCTCAAGCACCCGCATCATTCCTCGGACGGTTTCCACCTTCTGAATCCGGTCTACGTCCTCCTGCCGAATCAACTCCTCAATCTGGACAAAGGCCGCAAGAAGCCTGTTCAATGTGTTGTCGATGTCCTGCGCGAGCGTCGTGTCGACCTCGGGGACGCGCAGCCTTCGCCTTCGTCGTGCCCGGTTCCATGCCAGTGCCAGAAGAACACCACCAAAGATGGAGATTGCCGTGATTGCAGCGACCTGCGGCATCGTGAGTTTCCAGCCCTCAGCGGCCGTGGAGTTTGTGCCTGGGGGACGATAGAACCAGAAACTGATACTGGCGAATGTGCCGGCGTACTCCTCGGTCCGAAGAATTAGGAAGATACCGTTGATTCGCCCCTCATCGCGCCAGTAGCTCGGCGCAAACTGTGAGGTGTAGAGCCCATTCTCTACAAAACCTGCAAAGAAGAACGACTGGCTACCGTTTGGGAGCTGAAATATCACAACAACCGTGAGGTCGTTCACAGGGTTACCATGATAGTCAAGAATCTGTAGGTTGATGAACACGCTTCGACCCACGGGGTAGTGGGTGGTGTTCTCAGCAAGGGTTGTAGTGCATGTGAGCGTGTTGTCAAGCAGGAACTCGATGAGATTGTCGAGCAGCAGGGTGTTGTTGCAGTTGGGGAGATACTTGTTCATGAACAATCGCGACGAACCGAACAGGGCAATCTCGGGAGGCGAATCATCGAGCAAGACGACCGGGCGGCCTTCCCACATGACCTGTCCGAGGGACTGGTTGTTCAGAATGTACGTGCCTCCTCCGAGCCATACGCACTCAAGTCCCTGTCCGAGGCGAGAGCCATCCACTATCTCGGTAGTGTTTTCCGCAGTCACCGTTCCGTTCATGGCATAGCCGTATGGAGCGAGCAGCAAGTTGATGGCGGTGAGATTAGCACGGTCGGGGGAATCGCCGAAGACTATCAGCTTCCCGCCCGAGGTCGAGAAGTCTCGAATCAGGTCGATCTCGGTGCTGTTGAACTCTTTCAGCGGCCGGACAATCATGTAACCCGAGAAGAGCATCAGGAGGTCCTCGGTCGGTGTGACGCCTGGAAACTCGACGAGGTCCACAAGACGCTCAGCCATTGTCGTCTTGAGGGTCGAGAGACCCGAGAAAGTAGTGAGCCGAATGGACTCAAGGAGACCTTCAATCTCAGACACCGACCCGATGTCCCCGCCGCCTATAGAGGACCCGCTTGTATCAGTGTCATCTGCTGCCAACGGAAAACCAATTCCGCCACCACCGCCACCGCCCATGCTGGCAGTTGGGGTTTCGTTGCCTGCTGAGAAACCTCCGAGGGCCCCTAGACCGCCACCATGAGTCGAGTCGAGAAACACCATCGCCCTTGCATAGCGGATTGTTGTTCCAAGACTGACATTGGCTGACCAGCCGTGTTCTGTATGAATCACATAGTCGCAACTGAAGTACCCATCCATGGCGATGACGGGTACGAAGAGGACCAAGGAGAAGTTGTAGTATCCCTGCACATTGTCCGACGGAGTGAGTGTCACATTTCCCCACTCTGTCGCGTTTCCGTGCTTGGTGACCGTGAGATTACCAAGTGGCTCTGTAGATGTCACCATTAGTCCATACATGCCGAAATCCGCCGGAAAACGCAGATTGAAGGGTGCCGAGGGCAATCTGCGCGGAAATACGGAGATTGATGAGATTGGGGTAACAACGAAGAGGTCACGCACCAGAAAGTCATCAAGCAGTGCCGCGCCTGTGGTAGCAATCGTGCCCGCGGGATTGCTGAACAGTGCAATCGCAGAGGCAATGCTCACTGCGGCCACCCACGCAGCCGAAAAGAGGCCCTCACGCTCCGGTGACCATTCCACTGTCAGTCGGACTGCATGGAAGGGCTTGACATCCTCAAAGGAGTGAAAACTTGTGAACAACGTCCCCTGCTGAGTACCGTTTCGATGGCCTATGATCATCGCGGCGACAACGGGCGATGTCTCCACGCCTATATTCATGACAATGGCATGCGACGTGTACGTGTGACCCATCTGTGCCACACGGGGTATGTCGGCCTGAACAACAATCAAGTCACCCTGCTGACGAAGAGTTGGGGATGGCTGAAGCTGCCACATGGTCTCAATGGACCTGTCCAGGATTGTCCTGTTGTCGCCGAATCCCATTGCAATTGTCACATTCGCCGTTTCGCCCGGTGCGAGCGGGTCAAAGTCCCACCTCATTCCGAGGCCAACACTTCCATCAAAGGATGTTGAACCTGTGAGATTGTCATTCGAGATGTGAGAGGAGATTGTGGACGCATTCCCCACCTCGAATGCCCCCAATGGCCGGCTTGAGTTCAGGCCGAAGTAGAAGTCATTGTAGTCCTCGGACTGACCATACACGAACAGCTCTTGGTTGCCAAGGGCGTACTTCCCGTGGTCATCGCGCCCGTCGAGGAACAGGTCGAGCGAGTAGGACAGGAACAGGCTGACATTATCGATAGGTTGGTCACCCATGTTGAGAATGAATGGTGTGATCTTTATCCCCGTCAACGGCTCGGGAGTCGAGAGAGTCAGATTGTAGCTCTCAACAACGAGAATCACATACACCGAGTGCTCGTATGAGAGGATTCCGACATATCGATTGTAGTTGTCGAGAAGGGATGCCGCATAGACCTGATGCATCTCACGTTCCACATCAAACATCATCAGATTGGTGGGGTCCATGTTGTTCCAACGCAATGCGAACATTCCAAGAAGGAGATGCAGAGATGAGGTGGCGTCCCTCTGGTCAAGAGCCACGATTGTGGTGCCGTAGCTGCTCATCATGACAGTCGTGTTGGCGCCTTGACTGTCAGCCATGACTATGCCCGTCGCCAAGAGGGGGATGCCAGTCGTCCGGGCCTGTGACTCCACTGGACCCTGGCGTGTACGTAGGTAGTCGAAGGCGGCTCTCAGATTGAGCAGACCAGCACCAGCATCGTTGGCATCATAGTCGAGAGGTGTTGCTGTGTCACGGAAGACGTTCCCAACAACTATTGGAGTGGCCCGGTCAAAGGCCTGAAGAAGAATTGCTGCAGCCCCTGCGACGATAGCCGCCGATGCCGCGGTCGTGTCCGCCCGAACATAGTAGTCATCAATCGGTTCGCCCAGCGAGCCGCCAAGCAGATTCGCAATCGAACCAACATCCTCAAGGCTGAATCCACCAAACCCCATATCCTGAAGCCCGCCGCCCACGCGGGCTCCAACGATACCGACACCCGGGGCCACAAGGTCCGGCTTTGTCATCATCTCAAGAGACGGACCGCGACCCGAGAAGGGAGGTACCTCTTGATTGACAGGATCATAGGCCCCGACAGTCAATGCCGACATTGTTCCACCGGGAGACATGATGGTGAGGTAGTCGGGGCCATCATCGCCAGCCGCAGCAATGACGAGCACGCCACGCTCCGCAGCGGCCTGAACCGCCTCCGAGACCGCGTCGCCGGGGGCCCCGAACGTGTTGAACGGAAGCACTATGATGTCAGCACCACGACTGCAGGCCCACTCGATTCCCGACACAATCCAGCTCGGCGCTGCTAAGAGGCCTCCAAGGGTGACCTTTGCGGACAGCATAGTGACACCAGGAGCAATCCCTGCATACGCGCCGTCTGACTTGTTTCCGGTACCACCGATGATTGAGGCAACGTATGTTCCATGTCCAATGATGTCCACCGGAAGAGTGTCGCCCTCGACAAATGAGGCGAAGGCCGTCACCTTTGGATCGAGGGTACTACTGTTGTCGTCAAGGTCGTCAAGGTCAGGATGAAGAAAGTCAATCCCTGTGTCAAGGACAGCCACGACTACACCTGAGCCGTTGTAACCCTGCTCCCACAGGTCTTTGACTCCCAGCAAGTCCACTGGTGACACATAGTCCGAAGAGGTGGTGGCAGTCGAGGAATCTATAACTCGCGAAGAAACATTGAGTGGCTCGTTCGACCATATGCCACGAATAAATGCCTCGCGCGCCAGCGCGGGAATGCGGCTTGCCATCATCCGTACACGCATCATGTTGATGTCCTTGTAGACCTTGACGAGTTCCGCTGACTCATCAATCATGCTCAGCGCAGCACGGGTCTTGAACTCGCCTGCAGGGCCGTCGTAACTAACCAGCACATCAACTGGACGATTGGAGGACGTGACGTTCAACAGGCGAGAGTCAATCTTTGCAGTGGGAAACCGGCTGTCTGCGAGCCGGTCGGTGGGGGCCGTAGAGAGGAGAGTGACAGGCAGGATGCTCACAACAAGCAGGAACACCAGAAACAAGACCAATGCGCTGCGTCCGAGTCCGACCTGAGATCTCCTTGTTCCGACGGCGTGCGACATGAGCATCACTTCTCGATAATCCCTGAGATCAGACCTCTTGTGATAGCAATGTAGTAGTCGACCATGTCAGCGACTGACTTCGTCTTCACAATCTTGACCGGAATGTCATTCTCCTCAAGAGCCGTGAGGCACTTCTCCGCAATCTCCTGAAGAGGCTCCTCCGTGAAGACCTTCAGGAGCTCGCCACGTTGAAGTACGAACTGCACTCCTTCGACATTCTCGAGAATGCGGCGTGCACGAGGATCGACCTCCTCAAGGACAATTCCGACTGCGAAGCCCCTGTTCGGCATGGACTCCTTCAGACGCGTCGGACTCCCAAAGGCCACAAGGCTCTTGCCGCGCATGAAGACCGCGACTTTGTCACAGAACTCGGCCTCCGCAGGATAGTGAGTTATCACAACCATGGACGTTCCGTACTCTTTGTTGATGTAGTCCAAGTAATGCCACAGTTCATTCCGATTGTCGGGGTCAAGTCCACTCGTGGGTTCGTCCATTAGGAGAACCTTCGGGCGGTGAACCAGCGCTATTGCAATTGACACGCGGCGTTGCTGACCTCCGCTCAACTCGCGCGTGGGATTGTTCGCCTTGTCGAGTATGCCAAAGTCACGGAGCAGCATCTTCCCGTCTTGAATGAGCTGGTATTCAGGTATGTCGTATTGCTTGCCAAAGGCGATGATGTTCTCAAGAGGCGTGAAGGTTTCGTACATGTAGCTGAGATCCTGCGGACAGTAACCGAAGAAGTACCGGACCTTCTGAGCATTGCGGGAGTCTATACCTGCAATCCTTGCGACACCAGTGCTTGGGATATCTCCAATCAGCGCCTTCACGGTCGTAGACTTGCCAGCACCCGACTCTCCGATGATTGCAAGCATCTCACCCTCCTTAATTGCGAACGTGACATTCTCGATGAGTTTCTTACCGCCCTTGACCGTCACTGTGAGGTTCCGTGCCTCAAGCACATTGCGGTAAGCTGGGGCCTCCACCCAAGCGAAGGGACGGATGTAGACCTTCCGAGCTGCGATCGTCAGATTAGGGTCGGATTTCGGGCCGAAGAGAAACTGCGGCTGAACAACAAGGTATATTTTGGGGTCGCCCACGGAGTCCTCCGGCTCCACCCGCACCTCAAGGGTTCCCTCGGGAAGCAGCGGCGCGGGGCTCACCGAGGCGCCCACCGTTCTCCCTTCAATCATTATGGAGGTCTTGTCAGAGAGTCGTTCGCCCCAGACTGTACAGGCCACCCTGTGAGCCTTGAGGATTTTCTCGAGCTCTTTCGCGGCCTGCTGCAGCTCATTGCCGTTGAAGAAGAGATCACCAGCCAGGTCTCGCTTCAGGTAGTTCTGCAGAGTGATCTGTGTGGCCGCAACGTCCTCAGATGTGCTGGCATTACTGCCAACAGTGAGAACCTTGTCCAACTCGCCCTTCTTCCGACGACGAAGGTCTTCCTCCAACAGAACAGCAATCTGTCGGCTGAGCATTCCTTTTCGAACAGAGAGGATGCGCCCACGAAAACGCACCCGCTCGCGGGTTTCAGTGAGCAGACCCTCTACCTCGCAGTGAATCTCACGGTTTCGCCGCTCAAGTATCCAGTCGATTGCGTCGCCTATTCTAGCGCCCGAGAAGTACGCCTCTTCGACGAACGACGGACGCTCCGTCGGTTCAGCCTGCGAATTATCAATGGATGGGACCATGATTAGTATCACCGCCTAGCCGAGAGTCGGCTTTCTTGAGAAGACGAACGTGGCACCCAAGATAGCCAAGACTGAGAATGCCAGAAGCCGCAGCACACGACTTGCCACCTGGACGAGCGTGAGACCCTTGAAAGCCGTGTCTATCAGGAGCTTCAGCCCCTGGTTCAGAGGGAGAACCTCGTCCAGCACACCCACATCGATGAAGAAGCCGGACAAGATCAGGGTACCAAACAGGACAAAGAGGAACATCTGATTGGCCTGAAGCCGCGTTGAGGAGATTGCAGAGATGAGTATTCCTGTGGCGGCACCCGTCAGAGATGTGAGACTCATGATGATGACCAGACTCTCGAAGCCCGTGTTCAGATTGAGGTCAAAAGCAATCACCCAGAGCGATATCAACAGAAGCGACTGGAAGAACCCAATAATCACATAGGCCACCGACTTTGCCACAACGACCTCAAGTCTGTTGGTCGGCGTCAACAGCATTCTTCGCAAGGGCGCATCACCCACAATTGACTGGGCAGAGGTCATCGTTATCCCAAGGTAACTAGAAAACACGACGATGAAGCCACCAAAGATACTCTCCACAAAGTCCGCGTCGGGAGCAAACTCGATCATGAGGTTCGGAAACACCTCAGAGCGAATCCACATCTTTGATGACCTGAACAGTACAGTGGCAGTCTGTACAACGCCCATCACGCTACTCTGAGTGACGAGATCAGTCGCATCTATATGAACCTCTATGTAGGTGGGCTCGTTGACCGTTAGATTCGCCTCGAATCCGTCAGGAATCACAACGAAACCATCGATGTTACCCTCGTAGAGGCTTCGCAGCGCGTCATCGGTGTTGTTATACACTATGAGCCGGTCCACTGTCATGTTCAAATATGCCGTAAAGTTCTCTGACAGGTCTACGCCGTTGTACGTACGCGTGGTGTCTTGGTCGATTATTCCCAGGACAATCCCAGACTCAAACTCCTCAGTGGCATTCTCCAGGACGGTGGTCTCACCCCCACTGTCGCCTGGGTTTGTCTGTCCTATGGCCAAGTCGTTCTGATTCGACACCCACCAGAGCATCCCGATCAGTGCGGCCGGAAGCAGGAATATCAGGAACAGGGCGACCCTATCCTTCACGATTAGGCGCAGTTCCTTGGCTATCATGTTCGTTATGCGCCGAGATGGTTTCATGAAGTGCTCAGCCATATTCAAGCCTCGGAATGGTGAAAATGTAGAGCCTCAGCTCTCGTAGCGGCCTCCCACCACGCAGCCACATGTACGCTATTAAGCGTTTTCAGGTTGATGCAATTCTCTTGATACGTCCGAACAGCAACTTCAACACTGTTCACACGCGACACATAAATAACACAGAGTAGGCAAACAATGTCTTGGAATGGAGTAGTCGGGTTTTCGTGGAGCTGACTGACGTGAATACGGATGACCCTCTGGATATGCTGAGAAACGTGGCAAGATATGCCAGAGTCAGCTTGCCGGAGAGGCATGACGAGAGCGAACATATTTTCCTGGAGAGAGTCAGAGGCCGTCTCAACAAGTGGTTTCTCGATAACACTGAGCCGTGGATGCGCCCACAATGGATGTTGCGGGGCAACATTTCAAGGGCCGGAGATCTGTTGTGCAACTCAACCAGGTGTGGCTGGTCCATCATAGGTCGAGCTGGAGGACGCGCCTACGGCATTGCCGACCACGCTGGTCTGCTCACAGCAGGGCCATGTTGCGGCTCCCTTGACTTCTGGCTCCTCAAGGACAACAATATCGTGTTTCCAGCTCTACTCAGTGGCGATGAAACTCAGCTCACACTTGAGAGTGCCGACGACCAAGTCTATGTGTGGTCGAAGAGCATAGGGTCGGTGGAATTTACCCGCTTTGTCTACCATCACTCAGTCG
Source organism: Candidatus Thorarchaeota archaeon (assembly GCA_003662765.1). Classification (GTDB taxonomy): domain Archaea; phylum Asgardarchaeota; class Thorarchaeia; order Thorarchaeales; family Thorarchaeaceae; genus B65-G9. The sequence goes on along the minus strand of QMYR01000015.1, from coordinate 12,342 downwards.
ATGGCCGTGAGGCGCTGGTTAACGAAATCTTTGTGAACAACAAGTCGCTCGAGGACGCCAGTATCGTATTCTTTGCGGCTCTGAGACCCATATCGGTATTCGGTATCGAGCCCGTGTTTGAGATGAGATACGATGACGCCCGCAGGCAGCTCTACGCGAACGGCCACATCGCTCTCGAATGCGACCACGAGCCGGACCTCCTCGTCATGACCACAGCCAACAACCCCCACACTCTCTCAATGGTGACTGATTCGGAGAACAGACATGACCACGAGTTCAAGACGGCCAGCGGCCTTTGCACTGCGATTCTGAGATACTCTGTGAAACTCCGCCCGGCACGGTCGAAGACCTTCTTCTTTGTCCAACCTCTTGGAGTAGCAAATACGGACAACGGGGTTTACCAAGCATCACCCGATGCTAGGTTCGTATCTGTAGAACGATGGTTCGAGTTCATGGACGAAACGGCCAATTGTCGCTTTCCCGATCCTTTCCTTGACAGAGCGGAAACCATGGCGAAGGCTGTCGTGGCTGCACAGGCCCAAGATGCAATCCTAGGTGACAAACTCTGTCTCACCCCTACCGAAAAGGGTCGACTCGTTAGGGCTCTGCTGGAGATAGGCGGATGGAACATAGTGCTGCGGATAGCTGAAAACGTTTCGAAGGCCCTTCGAGATGGACCTATGAACAATACATCGAGCATATTGCCGGTACTCTGGGGTCTTCTTGAGATGCAGACGTTCGATATCAAGAACGATGTCATGCAACACCTCAGGCCGGTAATTGAAGAGGCATGGTATCTTCTCCGAAACAGGCTCATGGCAGAAACCGCAACGAACCCTCAACTGGACATGGAACCTGTCTTGGTACCCGACACGAATCCTTCCACTCTCTCCGACGGCGACTCTGTCGAGTCGGCCACTTCTCCATCCAGTGAGGAGGATTTTGGGCGGCGCGACGAACACGGCAATGTGGACATCACGAGTGTGGTGGACTTTCTATGGTTGCTCGCCACAACGAAAACAACGATTCAGGCCCTTGAGAGGCTCGGCGAGAAGAACGGGGCTTTGGAGTTGAGGGACCTCCTTGATCGATACGAGCAGAGGGTGGGTGTTGAAACAAGAGAGGCGATGTCCCGTCTGGGCGGACTACGATGTGACGGCTTGGGGAACCTAGTCTGCATGATTGATACTGGTACGCTTCTGGGGCCGGACCTGGTACCGCCCCATGTGCTCTCAGAATGCGTACAGATGGCTAGGAGAATCCTTGCGAAGAGTGGCATCCCAAAGAGCCCTGACAGGCCAGGCGTCAACCTGATTCACATGGTCTTATGGCTTGCTCACGCCCAAGCGATGATGAACGACGGCGACTCGGTCGAATATGCTCTTGATACAATAAGGAGGTACGTGTGCACCAACGGGATGATTCCCGACGAGATTGCCGACACTAATCAGGCCCCAATTCAGGCAACGTCCGCCATCAAATCCGCAACCAATCTCATTCTGATGCTGCGTGCAGCACTCATCCGCGAAGAACACAACAATCTTGTCATTACACCTGCCGTTCCTGACGAGTGGTTCGTGGCCAAGCGCGATTTGCTCTTCAGCAGGGCGCCCACACGTTTCGGCCCTGTCAGCGTTGAGATGGGATTGTCTGCCAACCAACACCAAATCGAGGTCAAGATGACCCGGCTTCCCGCGGAGCTGGAGATTCATGTTCCGCCATTTAGAGGCCTGAAGACCTTCAAGGTATATGGCGGGAGTGTCGTGGAGCGGGTGAAAGACGGCGTTTCATCCAGACTACGCATTGTGCCGCTGTCAGACAACGTTGTGGTAACGTATCACAGGTGACGAACAGCGGTCACGGAACTACCCTCTGTGGGTAGCCGTTCTCCTTCCATCGCCAGAGCTCGACATGACATCTCAGATCTTTCATTGGACCCCTCAGTCTAATCCCAGAGACCACGTGTGAACCATCAATGTAGGGTCCGTCCTTGTCACGTGGTAGCTTGTCAATATATTCCATGACATCCTCTGCATAATCGCGAGCAACAACTACAGCGCGTTTCGGAAAGTACGGCAGGAATTTCATCTCGTCCTTCTTCAGGACGCGAACGCCGAAGCTGTCAATTGTGTCAATGAAGTCAATCACTGCACCGCGGGTGGCAATGTCGTCTATTGCTTTTACAAAGGTGTAGTTCTGCGAAAGATTGAGAACAGCCAGCTCGTCGAAGCTGGAGGCATCCGTCTCCCCGTTCTTCTGCACGTGGTTCACAACCATGTCAACTACTCCAGTAGCACCGCTTCTCTTCGTGAGGCGGACCTTAATGGAAACCTCACCTCCATACTCTTGATGAGCAAAGCGGGCCACACGGTTCAGAAACGGATTCTTAACCCGCTTCAACATCTCGTCAACGACAGGTTTGAAGTCAGCGTACATATGTGGTTGCGGCCGCTCAGGAACCTCATATCTCGACTCGAACATCTCACCGAGCTCCGAGGCGAACTCGAGAGTTTCCTGAAACTCCTGACTCTTTGGTGTTATCAGAACGGTGACCACTCTGTCGCCCTGAGCAAGGAAGATGACCTTCTCGTCAGTCGAGAAAGATGACAGTCCGCCCAGCGACAACTCGGACGAAAAATGCCTCGCTGCAGTGATGAAACTGGTAAACAACAACGGGTCAGTGTTGCCTCTCATCTTCGAGAAGAGCGGAATTCCCGACTTGGCCTCGAATATTACAACGCCTTCGATGTCCAATGCTATAGTCCCCTGTGCGTATTGCGCCCGACACCAAAGGTCTTGTTCTAACATTGACTAACCATGCAAACAAGGCCATTGGGGGGCGATTTGGTGTTCCATGCTGTCATAGGTGTTATTGCGGTGCGACCTTCCAAGGCTGGCGCAAGACCCTCTTGAAAATCTTACTGTCATAGAAGGGGGCATGCCGGTTCAGGCATACTGCCACCAAACACCTTGAGCAGAGGAACCTCACCGTCATGGCAAGACAAGGATTGTCGCTCACGGCATCGACGAACTCCTCGCGAGTGGGGACTGCGAACACGGTTCTCTGAGTTGTGATTGTTGAGATAACGCGTTCGTACGCGGCTGATACAAACTGCTCATCGGGGAGGCCCTTCTTGCTGAGCAGCGCAAGTGCCACAACACTCTTCGCCAGAGTGCAAGAAGGCGTGTACTGCTCTGGTGGCCATCTATACTCTACGTTGTTCTCCACTACGCCCACCTTCCAGAGCTTGAAGGTTTCGAGACCCAGTGGTCGTTCATCGAACAGCACCCGCTCGACTATTGAGCCATTCGACCTCTCGGCTCCCAGCCTCAGAGAAACGCCTCGCGGAGTGTGAAAAACAGACTCGCAGAACGCGTACCACCCGTGCACGGGGCCATGTTTGAGCACCACCCCGGCAGCCTCGACCCTGGGGTCACGCTGATCGAACTGGTGGGCCGGGGCCCAAATGGCATGACGTGAACATCTGGGACGACCACAGAGGGAGCACGGGTATGTCTCTTCGCCAGGTTTCGTAGTACCATAACGTTTACATTCCTCGCACTGTGACACGAGCTTCCCAACCGAAGGAGCTTCCTGTACGCCGCGTGAGGGTTATCTCTTTCGCATACGGGTAGCCTACCGTCTGCCATAAGAGGGCAACACGATGAACAACCATGTCATCAAGTCGGACTTCCTTGTGATAGGAAGCGGCATTGCAGGTCTGACATTCTCCATTAAGGCATCCACACACGGGTCGGTCAATATCGTCACGAAGAGGTCACTCACGGACTCAGCCACACGACTGGCACAGGGCGGCATTGCAGCGGTGGTTTCGCCTGAGGACTCCTTCGAGTCGCATATTGAGGACACCCTGCGTGTTGGCTGTGGACTCTGCCATCGTGACGTTGTTGAGAGCATTGTACGTGCCGCACCGGCTCAAATACGGGACCTGATTGAACTCGGTGTGGAGTTCTGCCGGGCCGACGACGATACGGGATTTGACCTCGGCCTTGAGGGAGGACACTCCCATCGAAGGGTTCTCCACGTGAAGGATCATACAGGCCTGAACATTGAAGAGGCACTCGCTCGTGCGGCTCGCGAGAACGACCAGATAACGGTCTTCGAGAATCACATGGCCGTAAACCTCGTCGTGAAGAATAACGAGGTGCTCGGCGCATATGTCCTTGACACAGAAACTGGAGAGATCAAACGATTTGCAGCTCGCGCCACTGTGCTTGCGACCGGGGGTGTGGGAAAGGTCTTCCTCTACACGAGCAACCCAAAGCACACCACGGGAGACGGCATTGCCATGGCCTACAGGGCCGGAGCAACGATATCCAACATGGAGTTCGTCCAATTCCACCCTACGCTGCTCTACCATCACAGACTCCACTCCTTCCTCATCTCAGAGGCCCTTCGGGGTGAGGGTGCGGTCTTGCTGGGTGCTGATGGCGAGAGATTCATGCCACGATACCACCCACATGCCGAACTGGCACCGCGTGACATCGTTGCGAGGGCCATAGATGCGGAGTTGAAGAGGACCGGGGCGGAACATGTCTTCCTTGACATCTCATTCAAGGACGCGGATTGGATTCGCGGCCGGTTCCCTGCCATCTACAAGACCTGCCTGAGTGTAGGGATCGATATCACGCAGGAACCGATTCCCGTGGTGCCTGGAGCCCACTACTGCTGTGGCGGCGTTAGAACAGATATCAACGGGCTGACAGACATCGCTGGTCTGTTCGCGATAGGTGAAACGGCGTGCACAGGTTTTCATGGAGCGAACAGAATGGCCTCGAATTCGCTTCTTGAGGGCCTCGTCGTGGCCAACAACGCGGCACAAGTTGCGGCGGAGATGATGAAGAGGCCAATCCGCGGCGACGAGATCAAGCCATGGGATCCCGGAGAGGCAACAGACCCAGATGAACTGGTCGTCATCACCCACACATGGGACGAGATACGACGGACCATGACAAACTACGTAGGGATTGTGCGATCAAGAAAGAGGCTTATTCGGGCAAGGAACAGAATCAACTTCATCAGAAGGGAGATTGAACAGTTCTACTGGGACTTCAAAATCACCCCTGACCTTGTGGAGCTTCGCAACATAGCAACCGTGGCGGAGCTCATCGTTCGCATGGCGCGCATGCGAAGAGAGAGCAGGGGGACACATTATAACCAAGACTATCCAAGAGAGTCCGAGCAACGAGTTGATACTGTTCTTAAGAAGGGCTACTCAGCTGTCTAATCAGACACTTGACTATTGTAGCGAACAGGCAAGACATTGGGCGCATTGCGCCACGGATTGTTATAGCCGTTCGTCGGACTACGAGGTGCCTTCTTGTCGCCCCACCGGCCTGTAAAGTGGAAGAAGTTGGTCTCACTTAGCGGCTTGAGCGAGTCTGCTGTGTGCCAGACAGGACCACCGTCAGCAATCTGGTCACGCCAGAATCTGGCTACAGTGAATGGTCGGCTCGTAGGTGAGGGATAGTGGGCGTGTGAACCTAGAGCAACCCAAGTGTGAACGTGATTGTCCTCTTCTGTGACGGGCTCAGGCAAGAAGCCGGGGAGCGTCATGTAGGACGGCCGGGCACCAAGTCGAGCGCTGAGGTGATTCGACAACAGCCAGATGACCACTCCGTCCTCCAGCTGCGGGTATACGCGGACCTCAACATGCTCCCAGTCACCGAGGTGATAGCCCATTCCAAATCGACCCCCAGGGAATCGGTTGTAGCGGTACCAGAACCAATAGCGAATCTGAGTCCATCCGTCATGTTGGGCGACTTCATAGTAGCAGGGAGCATCTGGATCCAGCTCGCTCGGGGTGAGGTCCATCTTGAACTCTTGCCAGTTGTCATGGAAGCGGCTGTAAATCTCCTCGGCGTCGGAGGGAAAACAGCACCACTTGCCCTCGTCAGGATGGAAGTGTAGAATCGGTGCGAATGTCCTCGCAATGGCGGCTGTGTCATTGGGTAAGTTGATCATTGGTGGCGCGCGCGATGCTCTTCCCCATTTTATTTCTTCTCGTACGTCTTGCCACCTCTTCTCGACTTGCCGCTTGCGTTGACTGCGCAACCAAAAGGCATCTGCTGTGTTATACTAGACGGGAGATTATGCAACCTTACCGCATGGCCCAGAAAGGTGAGAAACGTTGAGCAAGCGTGAGATAGTGGTGGTGTTTAGGTCGCAGGAGGTGGTGACAGGCTCGGCTGACTGGAGAGGAATCCATCTCTGCGATTACGGCCACGTGATGAGCGGCGGTGGCGTTGTGCCACTCTCCGATATGCAGGGGAAGGCAGACAGGTTTGTGCCTCAAGACCAATACCCGCTGGTATACGCGGCAAGTCTTGCGGCACGCAGGCTGGGGTGTGAAATCGTGTACGTCGACCTCGCAACGTTGCCACTCATACAGCGGGTGAGGGAACAGCTGAGGGGCCTGCCCGTTCCGCGTGTTGTAGTTGGCGACAGATATCTGACAGGGACACCAAGCTCAGACGAGATAGTACAACTCTTCAATGAGGTGTGTGGAGTGCAGCCAATTGACAGCCGTGATGGTCCCAGAGAGCAAGAGCATGTGGGCTCGCTGGGATCTATCAGACACGAGCACGAAACACAAGAGCTCGAGTGACTCTATCAATGCGCGAGAACGAGCCTCAGAGTAACAAGTCCTCTGCCCGGAATCTCCACGCAGACCGTGTGGTCGTCAACAAGTGATACCTCCGTTTCGTCGTCGGGCGTCTCGTCCAGCATCAGAGCATCACATGCTGAGAGCGGTACTCCCAAACGAATCGTACATTGCGTGCGATTGCGGAGCGTGTTCCACAGGCGAAGAACCCACCCTGAGCCATCCTCGGCAATCTTGAGTGCTGACACCATGACGGCGGATGGCTCCACCTCGACTCCCTCAACAAGCGCCAGATCGGGGGAGTCGCTGCTCTCCGCAAGGACGTATGCCATTGGTAGAAGATACTCCTGAACCGTCTGAAGCAGATCAGGACCAACCCCTGGGCCCTGAGTAGGAACGACGGCGAACTCAAACACTTGTGTTCCGATGCACTGTGCACCGGGTGTTTCCAGTACGGGTCCTGCTGCGTCGCGCCGTGTGGTCATGCCTGCTTTTGACAGCCATCCCACGGAGCGCAAAAGGGTCAACGCTATCGTGCCGCCTCCCTCATCGAGAACCTCAAACTCGACTAGTCCTCTCGTACAGACGACCAGTCCGCGCTCCTCAGAGAGGAGAGCCGCGAATGATCTCATTGGATAGGTCGGCGCAACAGGCTGATACCAATCAGCACCCCCCGACGGACGCACTGGACGCTCCACGATATCGAACATGCTGTCCGCAAGACATGTCTTTGACCCGGTATATGTTGGGAACAATATTCGCAGCCGATGGTCGCGGGCCTGGTTGTCCAGCTCCATCCGAACATGAACGGCAGGACTGCCCGAGTAGACTGAGATCTCCATCTCATAGTCACAGACAACTGTGTCCTCAGACCTTGCGGCAATACCTGAGTCAACACCCGCAGGGATGCGTAGAGAACCGCTCACACGAAGTGTGCCAATCAACGGGCCGTCGTGGACACACTCGCACAGCACGTCTAGGTCCTCGAATCGGAGAGGAACATCACCCTGCAGCGGACAGTAGTCATATTCGTCACCAATGTCTGCGGTGTCCTCGAACTGAAGAAGACCTGCGTACTCCGTGTTGGTTCTCTTGTCATACAGGGTGATAGTGCCATCGCTGTTCACCGTGACCCGCACAAAGGAGTTCTCAAGAGAATCACCAGTGCATGAAACCCTGTCATCCTCAGACACGGCAGGCGATTCCTTGGAGAGAGATAGGGAGTATCTCTTTGCACCCAACCCGGGCACAGACTCCGCGAAGAAGGCGACCCTGAGATACTCCTCAGTGTCAGCGACCAGATGCGCCTTCGAATCCTTCTGGAAGAAACTCTCGAGTACCTGCATTGGCACCCGACGACCCGCATCGTCCGTTATCATCGGAAGACCCGACATTGCATCAGCTGCGTCGTGTTTTCGCACCCACACCTCGACAACGCGATTCTCGGAATTGACGCGAACGCGGTATACAGTTGGAAGATGCCTCAGGGCGTCCCTGAGTTGCGGAAACAACATGACAAGACCAGTGAAGTCAAACTCGAACTCAGTCAGGGTCTCATCTCCAATACGAATCTCTCTGGTAGCGGATGGCGATGGGTCAAACCCCTGGCTCTTGACGAATGCAACATGGGCCTCGTTCTTGGCCGCCTCAAGTGGAGTCTTGGCATGAAGGTGTGGATCGACGAGCTGGACCTCCGGTAGCCGAGAGAACCTCAGGTCAGACACGGCAATGTCAAAGACCACTAGACCTGACCGGGACTTGGGAATCGGATTGAAGATCGCAACACCCAGTCCTTGTGGGCCCATCTGGGAGCCCATGTACGTCATGGCACGCTCCAGCAAATCGTTGCCAATCTCCTGCACCCACCTGAAACGTTGCACCATGTCGTCATGGACCTCGTCAATGCTACAACCGCATATGTCGTCATGAGGGTGATTTCGAAGAAGATACTTCCACGCCTGCCTAATCTCATCTTGGGGGTACTCCATCCCGAGTATCCCGGCCAGGACGCAGAACGGCTCCACCCAATGCTCAAGCAGCCTCTGACACGCATCATTCGCCTGTTTTAGATAGACGCGGGCTGAGTAGACGCCAGAGAGTAGGTTGTGATACTTAGACCGTCTGAACTCTCCACGAAACCGTTTCAGTGTGTCGCGGCGCTCCCTGAGCCGCTCAACAAACATGGGCAACGTACCGAGGACTATCTTCTTGTCGTGAGTTTCGTTGTATCGACGGATGACCGCTGGAAGATGCGGCTGAGGCTCAAGATGGTCAGACCCGTTCATGAGAAGGCACGTACCGATCCGAGACCAAGGGCGCAGTTGCTCAAGCACGCCATCGATCATGGAAACAGCATCGTCAACGTCTTCGGGCAGATTGGCAATGTTACCATACGATAGAGGAAGCCAGTGAGCAAGGACCTCGCTCCCGTCCGTGGCCTCCCAGATGAACTCCGAACCGAGATCATCCACCTCATCGCCTGTCCCCCTCGCGAATATCACAGAGTCGTATCCGAACTGAGAGAGAATCATGGGCAACTGACTGACATGACCAAATGGATCAGGGATGTAACCCACACGCATCACGGGTCCGAAGTCCTTGGCGACATACTGGCCCATGAGCAGGTTTCGAATCAACGCTTCACCAGATACCAGGAAGACATCTGGCAATACGTACCACGGACCAATGATGATTCGGCCCGACTCAATCAATCTCTTTAGCCGAGAGCGGTTCTGTGGCTTGACCTCAAGATAGTCCTCAAGGACAATAGTCTGCCCGTCAAAAGTGAAGTGCGTGAACTCCTCGTCAGACTCGAGTATGTCCATCAGCCTGTCAACAAGTCGAACCAACCTCAGGCGAAACTGTTCGAATGTTCGGTACCATGCGCGGTCCCAGTGGGTCTCGCTAATCACAATTGCCTCTATGTTCTCATCGCTCATGACAGGTCGCCGACCAATTGCGCGGGGGACTTATATTCTCTCGTCCGTTGGCGATGGCCTAACGGCGACCTGCACCGGTGCCGGACGAATAGCGAGAGGTGTGTGTTGTGCGTGTGTTTCTTCTGGATGCGTTGACATCCGATGATGCCATTCGGGAAACCATCCGGCAGACGCTTGAAGCGGAGTGTGCTGCGCGCGGATGGGACCTTGATACCATGACTCTTGAGAGTGCAGACATCGCACACTGTCTGGGGTGTTTCAACTGCTGGACAAGAACCCCGGGAGTCTGCATACAGGATGACGATGGGCGCAAGGTGCTGAAAGGAATGGTGCAGTCCGACATCGTAGTGACCGTATCACCGGTCCTCTTCGGGTGCTACTCGTACCTGATGAAGCGCGCCATAGACAGAATCATTGGTGCAGTCCTTCCGTTCTTCACAAGAGTTCACGGAGAAACACATCATCCGCCGAGATACGACAAGACACCGTGCCTGCTCGCCATAGGCATCATGAAACAGCACGATTCCGAGGAGGAGACCGTCTTCCGGGAATTGATTGAGAGGAATGCGATTAACGGTCACTATTCAAAGCATATCGCCGAGATCTTGACGTGTGACATGGACGGAGACGAGATTGTCGGTCGAATTCGTGAGAGCATCTCATCATTGGAGGTGGCCGCGTGATGGCGCGGCAAGCCGTCCTCTTGATTGGCAGTCCACGATGGCTGCGCAGCACTTCATACTCTCTTGGGGCCTACCTCATCGAAAAGCTGGAGCATTTTGACTGCGAAACTATCCACATCCACAAGGCCATCTCGGACCCAAAGATGACACAGGACATGGTTCGAAGTGTAAATGCTGCAGACCTCATCATTCTGTCTTCACCGTTGTATGTTGATGCCCTCCCTGCACCTGTGCTTCGCGTGTTCGAGTTGATTGCCTCGGGCCAGCGTGAGAAGCCCGACAGACCACAGCAGTTTGTGGCGATTCTGAACTGTGGGTTTCCCGAAACGAAACACAATAACACGGCCATGCGCATATGCAGGCTCTTTGCCGAACGAGCGGGTTTCATGTGGGCTGGAGGACTGGCGATGGGGATGGGACCTGCGATAGATGGGCGCCCCCTCGCAAAGGCGGGGAGAGTAGGCAAGAACGCAAGAGATGCACTCTCGCTTGCCGCTGACGCGCTCTCGAAGGGCCAATCAGTTCCCGAGGAGGCCATCAAGCGCATGGCGGAACCTCCGATTCCAATAAGGCTCTACACCATGATTGGCAACAGGACATGGAAGAAGATGGCCTCGCAGTATGGCATGGCAGACAAGCTCAAGGCAAGACCGTTCGCTACAGCGGAGTGAAGGGATCTACGCTCTGCACCGTCACTTCACCAGGCACACCTGTGAGCAGAGTGGCAGGAAGAACACCTGTTTCGCTCTCGTACTCTCGAGCCACGTTTCGTGACACAGTTTCAGCGTCAGCACGACGAACAAGACACAGCACTGAGCCGCCTAGCCCAGCCCCTGTCAGTCTTGCTCCAACAACCCCCTTCTGGCGTCTGGCGATGTCCACGAGCAGGTCCAGACGGGGATGCGATACCTCGTATAGATCTCTGGAACTGGCATGGGACTCGTACATGAGCTGACCGAAGTCTCTGACCCGTCCCTCACGCAGAGCGCGAATGCCAGCCCGGACACGGTCATTCTCCGTGACAACATGACGAACCCTACGACTGAGGGACTCGGGCAAGAGCGAGTCCACGCGGTCAATGTCTTCCCCTCGAATCTGGCTCAATCGTGTCACTTGCCAACCATACTCTCGAAGGATCTTCACAGCCTCGTCGCACTCCCGCCTGCGGGCATTGAGAACATCCCCTGCCGTTCGGCTCACTCCGGACTCCACGACCAGAAGAGACAGATTGGGATTGAGTGGTACGTCCGCTGTCTGCATCGTCGAACATTCGATGGCAAGAAGAGAGTCTTTGGCACAGAGCTGAGATGTGAACTGATCCATTATTCCGCAGGACACCCCACAGAACAGTCGCTCCGCCTCAAACGCCATCATGGCGATAGCCTTCGGATGCAGGTCAAGACGATTCACTCGTGCGACAAGGTTCGCCACAGCCACCTCAAGCGCGGCGGAGGAACTCAAACCAGAGCCGATGGGGACATCTCCGTCGACCACTGCTGTCAGACCAATGAAACGCTTCTTGCGGCGCTCGAATGCCCAAAAGACCCCGCGGATATAGTCGTGCCAGTCGGCACGGCGAGTACGCGTCTGACCGATGTGGTCAAAGGTCACAGTCTCACCGAACTGAAGTGATCGTACTGTGACATGCTTGGCGGGTGTGCCGATGGCCCACACGAATCGCTCAATGGAGGCTGCGAGCACAAGACCGCCGTTGTAATCGGTGTGATTGCCAAGAACCTCAACACGGCCGGGGGCACGGGACACAAAGACCTCGCCTGTGAGGTCGGTCATGGACGCCAGTTCGTCAATCAGCCGGGTCGGGACATCGCTCATCGAATCGCCTCTCTCAACTCGCGGGCCTTCTCCTCAGGTGAAGAGTCATTGGTATATGTCCACGCGCCTGTTTCTATTCCGGCGAGGTACTTCATCCTGCTGCGGTCTCGCCATGGCGGATACATCTCCACATGAAAGTGCCAGTACGGATACTCTCCGTGAACTGGCCGCGTGTGAAAAACCATGACATAGGCCACCTCATCAAACACATAGGAATACCTCTTCACAACATCACGAATCATGCGCCCAAGCTCTGTCCAG
>QMYR01000014.1 GCA_003662765.1 Candidatus Thorarchaeota archaeon | reverse complement strand
TAGAAAGGGGGGTCCAGCAGGCCCGCAGCCGTCAGATAGTTCACCACTGTTCTGATGTTTCTACGCACATAGGCCAGACGGATGCAAGGCGGTGCGCGCTCCACAACTCTCCACTCGACCTGCTTGTACAATCTGTACCACAAGAGGCACTTCTTGGTGGCATAAAGCATGGAGCACCCCGTACACAACCCCTCCGAGATTGATACCTCGCATAACTCGTCACGACCATGCTTTGTGAGGCCCGATGCCCGTAGAAGATGGAACTTGACCTCAGCGAAGAGCTCCGGAGTGAAAGAGCCGAACTCCATTGTAAAGGCTCTCAACTCCTCAGCCAGTTCCGTTGGGGAACAGATCCAGTGTTCAAGCGGGTCTTCTGGGAGCACCCGCTCTTGATTACCCATGATTAGGTCATCTCGGATTCGAATTTGTGGTACATGGTGACCAAGTAGCACTCAGGATATTGTGTGACGGAACAATTCTTAAATCCCGCCCAGAGTGTTGTCGCCAAGTCCTGGAGTTCGTGACTCGAGGTGCCCCCAGTGGCTCGCTTAGATATCATCGCCAATAACACACTGAAGGAAGCGATTACCTCCCTGAGCCTCGTTGATGTGACGGGGGACGGAAGAAATGAGATAGTCGTTTCCACGATTCAGGGCGATGCAAGGGTACTGCATCTCGAGGCTGATGGTTCGGTCAGTGAGATAGCACGCTTTGGAGACCTCGCACCAATCGCCACTACGGGAGTAGGAGATGTGACCGGTGATGGAGTCCCTGACCTTGTGGTAGGGGGACTCGATCACTCACTAAAGGTCATCGCACTCCACAAAGAAGAACTTGCAATACGATGTGAATGTCCTCTCGGCACGATACCAACTGCATTGTGTGTTGCGAACGTGATGGGGGACGAGAAGGCCGAGGTGATTGTAGCAACAGACGACAACGCATTGAGATGTTTCGGCTGGTACAATGTGACCCTCGACAAGCTGGCACACAAGGTCGTCGAACGTCCAGTGTTCTCAATCCAGCCGTTCAGAAGTAAGGGTATCCCGTACTCGCGATTCGTCTTTGGAGATGATAGTGAGTACGTCTTCATCTACCAGTACGCAGACGACAGACTTCACGAGCTGAGCAAGATGCGTGCACGCGGTGCGGTGGACTTGGTCGCCACTGGCAGCGTCACGGGAGGACGACTCGACGAGATTGTGGCGATATCTAACAGAAACATCACACTATTCGGTTACGGATCCTCGGGGCTTGAGTTCTATGACAACCTGCGTGCACCCGAGCAGGTTAGCTCTGTCAAGATTGGAAGTGTCATGCGGGAGGGCATCTCGCCGGGGCAGGTAATTGTCAGTCAGACAAACACGCTGCTGAGTGTTCTCTCCCTTGACGGGCGGCGCCTTATAGAGGAGGGATCGGTCAGGTCCAGAAGCAAGGCCGCCGAGTCCTTGATAGACTATGGTGACATTGATGGTGACGGCCAACCTGAGATAGTGCAGGCCGCTGCGAATGACCTGTTCATAGTGTCTGTCGAAGACTGACTCATGACAACTTCGGCATGTATACCTGCTCGGGTCGGAGTACTCTCACACTCTTCAGTGGAATACGCTTCTGGATACGTGGCACCCACTCCGTTTCAACCCAGTTCTTGACCTTCTCACGCGCCGCCTCGATGTCGTCAGCCTCTGCGTTGACATCTATGCGGATGAACAGGTTGTACGGTTCACGCTCAGTGACTTCCTTCTTGATCATGGCCCAAAATGCCTTCGAACCCTCGGGAATGTCAACACGTCCCAAAATCTCAACCCAAGACTTTCCCTCAAGACGCTGGGGTACCGTGGCCAAGTCCTTCAACTGAGGCAGCTCTTTTAGTGCCTCAAGGACCTTGTCTGCGTCCTTCTGGATATTGGTCACGGTCTCAAACTCTGCAAGCAAGTAATGATCGGCTCTGAACTTGGCCATTGCTCCGCGCTCCGTCGAACGTCTTACTTGCGCCCACATGTGTGCGGCTCTTAAGTGTGATGGTTTCACACAGAGCCCTCACTCTTTGATAGGCCCCTCGACGCTCCAAGAATCTGGTGAAGGTAGTGATTGTAGCGATAGGCAGCGGTCAGCATCCCCAAGACTGCAACGACAGCAAGACCCTCGACCAGAAGACCTACCACTGCGAATACGAACAGGGTGAAGAGACGTTCGGATCTTGCACCCAACCCAACATCTAGGTCTTCCACCCCGAGCGACTGCGCTCGAGACCGTGTGTAACTCGTCATGAGCCACCCGAACAGGCAGAGATAGGACCACGTATCCACGCCAATACCCAAGACCGAAGACGAGGGGGCAGAAAGTGCCACACCCATGATGATTATTGCCTCTGAAACCTTGTCGGTCACCGAATCCACGAGTGGTCCTGCTGGTGTCGATCTACCACCCATTCTTGCAACCGCACCGTCTACGCCATCGAACAACCCGGCTAGGAATACAAGGACACCGAATAACTGAGGACAATGAGTTATCATCAGTGATAGAGAGGACATAAACGAGAGAAATAGAGAGAAGTACGTCACAGTATCAGGTCGAACGCCTCTCTGCGCAAGGGGAGAGGCTATGCGGAGTACGACTCCTCTGAACACTCTCCTTAGTCTGAACCTACTCGGAGACATTTCAATCACCCACATAGACTGTACCCTGGGAATGAACGACAACATTGGAAAGAGTGGAACTGGGAGAAACTGTGGAACCAGGTAGAAACACTGCATCATGAACTTCAACTTGGTTACCCACAACGGAGTTTCGCTCGATACTGACAAACGGGCCCACCCTGCAGGATGCACCAATGCGAGAGCCGGGGCCCACGTACGCAGGACCAACAATCTCCACTCCCGCCTCAATGACAGTACGGGACGGGGATGACAGTGCGGTGCGAAACTTCATGGAGTCTCCATCTGGAACGTACAACCCACCTGCGATGTCAGGTCCAGGATTCAACAGAATATGTCGCACAGCATCCAAGAGACCACGGAAGTCGTCAACATCAATACCCGGGTTCCCCACGTACAAATACCGCACGTCCCTGCCCTGCTCCACCATCATGTTAACGACCTGCCATACGTGCGTCAGGCCATTCCCGAGTGCAGGGCCACATGATGCAACAAAGCGTGATGATACAATCATACTCATAGCACTGTATCCCACAGGTGAGGCTGACCCAGTCACGTCATGACCAATCCCACACACCCTGCCGTCATCAGTTCCGAAGACAACACTTCCACCGGCGTGCCGGCTCACCGCCATTACGGCAACGGGGCAGTCTTCTTCGCAGGCGGACTGGGCGATGAGCGTATCAAGAGGGCTGACATCAGATACGTAGTCCGCAGGGCAGACGAGGGCTGTCGTGAATGTACTTTGCTGACTGGCACGAACAAATGTAGCAAGTGGGCCAATCTTGTAGTCGGAAACATACACAGAATGAATTGTGACATCTGTCTGCATGGACGCGATGTGCTCAGCCACCCGCTCATGTTTCCAACCCGTGCCGACTACTATGTCTGTGATTCCAGCAGTCTGCAGCGATGCCAATATGCGCGCGAGCAAGGTCCGACCTACAACCGGAAGGAGGGGCTTCGGGGTCACCTCGGTGACTGGACGTAGACGCAGGCCTTCTCCGGCCGCCAAGACCACAGCGTGAATCGTCATTCCACCTAGATTCCACTGCAAACGCAACGGCCATATGTACGTTTGCAGAAGTCTGGCCCGGGAATACCAGTGCCAGCGATCACCGTCACGTATGCTGGAGCCTCAGACCTCGGAGAGATAGTTCGCCGTGCTGTGGAGGTATTGCGTGACGGTGGAGTCATTGTATACCCGACAGACACGAGTTACGGCATCGGTTGCGATCCACGCAACCCAGACGCGATTGACAGACTGATAGCCGTGAAGAGGCGCGACCCGGATCTTGGTCTGCCCTTGCTCTTTTCGGATCTCAATCAGTGTAAGGAATACCATGACTTTGACGAACTCGAACTTGTCCTTGCACGACTATTTTGGCCCGGGCCGCTGACCATGATTGTACATGCTCGGCGGGAACTCCCTCCGAGAGTTTCTGGCAAGCACAAGTCAATCGCCGTACGTGTACCCGACCACCCCGTCCCCCGTGAGATTGCCCGCGCGATAAGAGGGCCAATCGTGGGGACAAGTGCCAATATCAGCGGTGAACCAAGCCCCTTCGATGTCGATACGGCAAGAGAACAGCTCGGTGAGGATGTGGATCTATACATCGACGGTGGACGTTCGAAGTCGACGAAAAACTCGACGATTGTAGGTGTGGAGCCTGGTCAACCGGCCAACATCAAGGTATACCGTGAGGGGGAGCTATCAATAGAGAGGCTGACAGAGAGTCTGCGTGTGGATGCAGATGCACTGAGATACTGGACAGCGAGAATAGTCTATGCGGACATGTGAGGGTGGCACGGTGCAACAGTATAATCTTCTTGTCGCATGTCCTAGGGACAGAGAGCGCGCAGCAAGATCTGAGATTCAGTATTTCGTGGGCGATCTCATAGGCGATGACGGGCTAAAGGTATTCAATACACACATCTCAGGTCTGTTGGCCTGTCGAACCACCATGAACCCGTTCGAGGTGGTTCACCGTCTGAGGGAGTTTGCCGATGATAATCCGTACCAGTTCCGGTTCGCCATCAAATTCACGCCACTAGAGAGATGTGTTCCCTCAGACATTGAGAGCATAAAGAATGCCGTCACGGAGTTGAAGGAAAGGATACTTGAGGGGCAGACCTTCAGGGTCACTGTAAGGACTCGTCATACTGAGTTGAAGGGAATGGACATAATCAACGAAACTGCTCCGTTGATTCCGAGAACTGTGAATCTCGACAACCCCGATTGGACTGTGTGGATAGAGGTTGTTGGAGAGTGGTCGGGTGTGTCGATACTGGTGCCGGAGAGGGACATTCTCTCCATAATGACAATGCGTGGTGACATGTACTAGATCATGTATCGAGCGCCAGCATCGAAACCCTGCTGACAACGCACCTAGCAAGTGCCTCGAATCTCTCTGTCAATGATGTGCCGCTCGCGATGGTCTCGACCTCTGATGGAGAAATGTCAAACACAGATGCAATCTGTGCGTAGCGCTCTTCAGAGAGAGGAAAAGGATCTGTCAGTTCAGAGCCGATGGTCTCTCTCAGTCTGTTCAATACGTTCCGTACAGCATCCGCCGACCCCACAACGATAACCGCAACATGTTTCATGTCGTCGCGGACCCCGAACCACTCAAGGGCCCGGCTTATCTGCCGCTGAGCCGAGGCATACACAACAATCTCCACATCCAGCGAGCGAGAGATAGCGTATCCACCAAACCATGCATTGAGCGCGTTCTGGACAGCAGACAGCAGATGAATATGGCCTGCAATTGGCACGGGGTTGAGAAACTGAATGGCCAAGACATCACTGGCCAGCTCTTTGGCTATAGAAACAATCTGGGTTGTGCCAAGCCGCATCTCGTTTTGGAGGACTGCAATGCCGACATGGTACGTGTCCTCTCCGTGCTGAAGCTCCTCTATGAGCAAGTGGATGCACCAACAGTCCAACTCAGAGGCGCTTTATGAAGTAGTCGGCAAGAGTCGGGTCGAAACCGACCTCAAAGACAAGCTTGTCACGAATCTGCTTCATGTTGAGGTCTGGCTCCTGACGACGAAACTCCTTGACGAGCGCGATGATGGACTCACGAATCTCCCAGGGGTACACAATCCACGCAGATACTTCTTGAATGTAATAGTCGGGTCGAACCATCGACGGGGGTTTCAGATGGAGTACAGCAGTTCGGACCTCAGCAACGCCAAGGGACTTTATGTACTCAGTAGCATGACGAAGACTCTCTCCGGTATCTGCCACTTCGTCAACTAGGAGTATCTTCTTACCTTCAAGCGGTACCGACAGCGGCTGCGTGACTCTAGGTTCAGGACCTCTCACTCCAAGCTCGGTGTAGTACTCTATGCGCACGTTCCACATCGTCTGGGTGTAGAGGACATCTGAGAGTATGCGTGCAGGAATCCACCCACCCCGCGCGATTCCCACTATCACGTTGGGCTCGTACGCACTTGATACAACACGCTCTGACAGTTGAAGCGTGAGATTGTAGATGTCCTCCCAACCAAGAATGAGATACTCCATGGAACTCAACTCTCAATTCCTATGTGCTGGCGCCTGACCTGCCACATATTAAGGCACCGGACATCGAAACGACACTATCATTCTTGAAGCGGAACCTAAATCAGTCAGCATGATTGCCATGCTCTCAGTGATGAATAGATGCAGCCAGACCTTCTCCTCACGCACATCGGGCAACTGGCGACTCTCCGAAACCACTCCCATCGGCCAAAGATAGGAGAGGAAATGAGGGAACTTTCGATCATTGAGGACGCAGCAATTGCAATCAAGAACGGTAGGATTGCCGCTGTTGGCACGACTGATGAGGTGATGGCAGATATCTCCAGTGAGCCGCGCCTCCCCGCTCTCGAGTTTCAGGGAATGTTTGCTATGCCCGGCTTCGTTGATAGCCATACGCACCTCGTCTTTGCGGGCTCCCGGGAGAACGACTTTGCCATGAAACTTGCGGGAAAGAGCTATATGGAGATTCTTGAGGCGGGAGGAGGTATTCTCAACACACTGAGAGCCACCCGCGCAGCATCGCAGACTGAGCTGGAGAGCATTGCATTCTCGTTCGCCGACGGGATGATTGCTCATGGAACAACAGCAATCGAGGTGAAGAGCGGCTACGGTCTGAGCACAGCCGATGAAACCAAGATGCTGAGGGCCGCAGCAGGACTGCGCGAGAGGCTGCCCGCGGAAATCGTCACTACATTCCTAGGTGCTCACGCAGTGCCCCCAGAGTACAAGGAGCGCACAGACGACTATGTAGACTTGATTGTCGACGAGATGATACCAGTCATCGCGGAGGAGGGACTGGCTGAGTTCTGTGATGTCTTCTGCGAAAAGGGAGTCTTTGACATTGAACAGTCGCGAAGGGTGCTCGTCGCAGCCAAGGAGGCGGGAATGAAACTCAAAGTGCACGCTGATGAGATTGTTCAACTGGGTGGCGCGGGGCTGGCGGCGGAGCTTGGAGCTGTTTCTGCAGACCATCTGCTCAGGGCCTCAGATGACGACCTTGAGGAAATGAGGCGAGCCGGGACAATTGCGACACTTCTTCCTGCCACTGCCTTCAGTCTAGACACAGAGTATGCTAGGGCTAGAGATATGATTGAGATGGGTCTGCCCGTCGCACTTGCCACCGACTTCAATCCTAACTGCGCAAATGAGTCGATGTTCTTCACAATCGCGTTGGCCTGTTACAAGATGAAGATGTTCCCACGAGAGGCCATCTCTGCGGCGACCATCAACGCAGCACACGCAATAGATCGTGCTGAGGAATTGGGGAGCATTGAGGTCGGAAAGAGGGCAGACATCATAATTCTTGACTGTCCAAACCCCGAATACATTGCGTACCGATTTGCGATGAACCTGACTCACACCGTCATCGTCAATGGTCAGGTCGTGCATACACGCCTTGGACCGTGACCTACACCTCGTAGAGAGCGCCAGTCACGGACTCGACTGCAGACACTATCTCTCCACAATCCATCAGCTGGCGAATCTTTACTATGTCAGAGTACAGTGGGCGGTCGTCTGTGAGCTCTGGCACCACAGTGCGAATGAGAGCATGTGCCCGTTCAAGAGCCTCAGACGGACGTAGAGGCGCAAGAAGATCTAGGCCCTGGGCGGCACAGAGATATTCTATTGCCACCACATTCTTGACATTCTCCAGAATCTGACGAGCCTTCCGAGCAGCAATAGTGCCCATGCTGACATGGTCCTCTTGCTCCGCACTCGTCGGAATGGAGTCGACGCTGGCCGGATGGGCAAGGACCTTGTTCTCGGAAACAAGTGACGCCGCTGTGTACTGGGCAATCATCATGCCGGACTGAAGACCGCTGTTTCTTGTCAGAAAGGGAGGTAGTCCACTCAG
Organism: Candidatus Thorarchaeota archaeon; assembly: GCA_003662765.1. Taxonomy (GTDB): domain Archaea; phylum Asgardarchaeota; class Thorarchaeia; order Thorarchaeales; family Thorarchaeaceae; genus B65-G9. Next base: position 14,977 of record QMYR01000014.1, on the reverse strand, counting down.
TTTCGGGTCTACTAGTCGGTTAATCCGGCGTTCTGCGATGTTGGCAATCTCAGACAATGCTATTGATAGGAAGTCCATGGCAAGAGCGACGGGCTGCCCGTGAAAGTTGCCGCCAGATACAACGGTACCGTCATCAGGAAACACGAGAGGATTGTCTGTGGCAGCGTTGATCTCGACCTCCAACACGCTACTGACATACCTGATAGCATCAATCGAGGCCCCGAGTACTTGTGGAAAACATCGCAGCGAGTATGCATCTTGGACCTTTCCGCAATCTGCATGAGAGCGGTTGATCTCACTGTCTGCGAGAATTGACAGAAGGGCCCTCGCAGCATCAACCTGACCCTCGTGTGGACGTACTGCATGAATTCGAGCATCGTAGGCTGCACGTGTGCCGCGAAGAGCCTCTAAGCTCATTGCCCCCGCAACTGTGGCATCACTGACGAGCCTTAATGCATCGTGAATAGCCAGTACACCCACTGCGGTCATCGGCTGCGTACCATTGATCAGAGCGACACCCTCTTTCGCCTGAAGGACGACAAGGGGAATGTCCGCCCTGCGCATGGCCTCGGCACCGTCCATGCGTTTGCCCTCAAGGAACGCCTCCCCCTCACCAATCATGACGAGGACCATGTGTGCCAGAGGGGCAAGGTCGCCACTGGACCCCACTGACCCCTGCTGTGGTACCACTGGCGTAACTCCGCGGTTGAGCATCCGGAGCAGGGTCTCAACCACCTCAAGCCTGACGCCCGAGAATCCCTTGGCCAATGCGTTCGCACGGAGAAGCATCATTCCTCTTACAACTTCCTCGGGGAATGGCTCTCCTACGCCTACGCTGTGACTGCGAATTAGGTTCACTTGGAGGTCGGCAACGTCACTCGCTGCTATCGATACGTTCGCGAGGTCGCCGAAGCCCGTGTTGACACCGTAGACAGTCCGCCCCTCACGAATCGCAGCCTCGATGACCTGACGGCTCTTCTCAATCTTCATGCGAGCATCATCGGTGAGCGTGACATCCTCGCCATGGCGAGCAACTCGTACAACGTCCTCTATCGTCAGGCTCTCTCCATCGATGGTGACGGTCATCTCAGACACCACTTGCCAGGACTCCGCAGGGCCCTCGACAATTGCACGCGGAGTAGACTCGCGCTTTAAGACTTGCCGTCGACTCGCGGCTATCCTCAAGACCAGCGGAAAGGCCTAAGTTGAGTCGGCATCATGTTGTCACCGATGAAAGCCAAGTCGCTCGATGAGGATACCCTATACAGAGTTGCGCAGGAACAGTCTAGGCGGGCCAGTGAGGTAGTCAGGACAGATGTTCCCGAGTATGCAGGCGGACCAGTGACCGGAGTAGATGTTGCGTACTCGGATCCCTTGGCCGTAGCGTGTGCGGTGACCATCGATACCGAACGGGGAAATGTGACTCGCATTGCATTTCACACGACCAATGTCGACATGCCGTACGTTCCCGGATTCTTTCAATTGAGAGAGGGTCCTGTCCTCATTGAGATGCTGAGAGAGTTGAGAAACACGGGGCCAGTCCTCGTAGATGGAAACGGAGTCCTGCATCCGCGTAGATTCGGCCTTGCGTCATACGTCGGTGTCGAGCTGGGGATTCAGACGATAGGCGTTGCCAAGACGCTCCTTCTTGGAACAATGGACAGCAGAAAGGGCGACATCGCACTAGTCCGTGATGGGGACGACATCATTGGCGCCGCGTTATGGATTGGAGCGCGGAAGAAACCCGTCTATGTTTCAATCGGGAATAGAGTGTCTCTCGCGACTGCAATCGAGATTGTCAGGGATTGCAGTAGCAAGGGCCGTGTCGAGCCCATCAGGCAGGCGCATATCATGGCAAAAACTGAGGTACGCAAGAGAACAGTGTGAGGCCGGGAGAACTCCCAGCACACACACACCATGTCCTTGACATCAAGGTCTATCTCTTTTCAAATACCTCACGGACAAGACTCTCAACAAGGTCCTCCTCTGGGATAAAGGGAAGTGTGATATGGCCCTGGCCGTCCATGGCCTCGTTCCATTCAATAGCGGTCTCTATGGCATGGTCGTTTCGGGCCCATGCACGCCGGGCAACGCCGCACATCACGTCCCAGTCAAGTGCAGACTTGATTATTCTATCCACGCGTTCGCTGCCGTCCAGCACAAGGCCGAACCCACCGTTGATTGCCTTGCCCGTGCCAACGCCTCCTCCGTTCGAGAGGACTACCATGGTCATTCCTCGCGCGGCATTTCCTGCCCAGCAATGGTGGGCCATATCGCTCATCACATTGCTTCCGTCACGGATGTTCGAGGTCTCTCTGAATGGAGAGTCTGTGCCTCCTGTGTCGTGATGGTCCCGGCCGAGCATCACAGGCCCAATCTTGCCCTCCCGTACAAGCTGGTTAAACTTGAGGGCAATCTTCACACGGCCGACAGCATCAGCATAGAGGATTCGAGCCTGTGAGCCCACAACGAGGTTGTTCTTCTCCGCATCACGGATCCAGACATAGTTATCACGATCCTGTGCTCGTCGATTGGGATCGATGCATGACATCGCTGCCTTGTCGGTCTCAATCAGATCCTCGTGCTTGCCACTGAGGCACACCCATCTGAACGGGCCGTACCCGTAGTCGAAGCAAATTGGGCCCATTATGTCCTCGACGTATGATGGGAAGATGAAGCCTTCAGAAGTGTCACGGCCATTCTTGGCGATCTCTCTCACGCCCGCGTCAAAGACCGCCTTCATGAAGCTGTTTCCGTAGTCCCAGAAGTGCGTGCCACGCTTTACCATTGTATGAATGAGCTCGAACTGCTTTCGCAAAGACCTGTCAACCATGCGCTTGAACTCCTCAGGGTCATTAGCGAGGAGTTCCTTGGCCTCCTCGTACGTGAGGCCCTGTGGAGTATAGCCGCCCTCGTAGGCTGCATGACACGATGTCTGGTCCGAGGCCAGATCAATTGGGATGTTCTTGTCTACCACGTATTGCCAAAGGTCAACGACATTTCCATAGTAGCCAATCGAGATAGGCTTTCCACTCGCCTTGTACTCCTCCACCCACTCGAATATCTCGTCGAGATCGTCAGACCACTTGGACAACCAGCCCTGCTCAGTCCTCGTGTCAATCCGACTCTTGTCGACCTCGGCAATCACGCCTATGCCTCCGGCAATCTCCACGGCTTTTGCCTGTGCCCCGCTCATTCCGCCAAGACCAGAAGTCAGGTACACACGACCGCTGAGGTCCTTGTCAGCGGGAATGCCGAGATACAGTCTTCCAGCGTTCAGGAGAGTGATGTAAGTCCCGTGAACGATTCCCTGCGGACCAATGTACATCCATCCGCCAGCTGTCATCTGCCCATAATTGGCGACCCCCATGGACTGGGCCCGATGAAACTCTTCAGGTGTGTCGAACATCCCCACCATTAGACCGTTGGTGGATATCACGCGGGGTGCATCTCTCTTTGATGGGAATAGTCCCAGTGGATGACCGGACATGACAACGAGGGTCTGCTCCTCGTTCATTATTTCTAAGTATTTCTTGATCAGGCGGTACTGCATCCAGTTCTGGCAGACCTGCCCGGTTTCGCCGTAAGTCACCAACTCGTACGGGTACAGTGCGACATCAAAGTCGAGATTGTTGTCAATCATCAACTGGATTGCCCTGGCCTCGAGAATTCCCTTGTATTCATCCACTGGCTTGGCATGAATACGGCCGGGCGGACGGTAGCGATAGGCATAGATCCTACCACGGGCCATTAACTCCTCGAGAAACTCTGGTGCCAGCCGCTTATGGAGCTTCTCGGGAACATACCGGAGAGCGTTCTTCAGTGCCACAATGGTTTCGTGTTCGTTCAGTGTGAAGCCCCTGCTGGGGGCACGGCGAATACCCGGTTCGAACACGGGGTCGGGTGGCAACTCATCATCTAGCCTGATAGTCATGGCCTTTGAAACGTCGAACTTCATTCAATCACTTCCAGATGACCATGCATCATTCTGGTAGGGAAACAGGCGCCGGACATCCCGGTCCGCTCGTGCCCAGAGCCCGAATTCCGCTTAAATCCTTTGACCGGCACGAATCTCCATCTACTAGGATAGGTTGTCCCAGTTGTCAAAGATTGGCGGAACGATGGCACAGACTACAGGGCCACAAGTACTGACTTGTCAGGTGCCCATCCCAGTTTCTTTGCGGTCTTGAACTCTTGGCTGGCCTCGTGGTACTCCCCCAAGAGCCACAAGACAAGCCGAAGCTGGTTGTGAAGGTCGGGGTCGTCAGGGGACTGCTTCAGCTCTGCACGCAGGCCCTTCTCAATCTGCTTACAGCGCCGAATCTCTTGCAAGCGCTCTTGCCGTGCTGCCTCTAGCACACTGTGAATATACTCGGGCTCTCTACATAGTTCGTGATCCAAGACCTCGGGCGGGAGTGTTTTGAGAAACTTGTTGATGGCAGCGCGGGGTGTATCGGCGGTCCTCCAGAGCTCCCCCTCGAGCAAGAAACGCTCGTAATCCTCCTGCATGAACTTGAGCAACATGTCCAGCCCGACCGTAACAGGATGGTCGTCACCGAGACTCTCACGGCAACAAGTCCATTCGAAATAGATCACTTCGGTGCCAATCTTCTGCACAACGGTCGGTGTGGCCTCAATGGCCATCATATCGCGCATGAGGCTCTTGACTGTGTACACCTTCCTCTTGGGAAGTTTGACACGTTCAGCGGCACTCATTGCGGTTATTATGTGGGGGAGGTTCCAGATAAATTATCGTGAAACTTCAAAATGGAAACTTCCACAGCATCCACGCAGGGAGCCCCCACCATACCCTCACGCAGATAGAGAGAATTGCTATGCTCAATGAGATTGCCACGACAAGCCAGTCACGGCGCGTGAAGTGAAGCTCCTCCATATACGTGCGGTTCTCGCACGCTCCAAAGCCACGTGACTCCATGCTCTCAGCTACTGACAGCGCACGTCTTATCGATACAATAATCAGAGGAACTATTATTGGCACAATATTGCGGATTCGACGCAGGAGGTTGCCCTTGTCCAACTCTACTCCACGCGCTTTCTGTGCGTCCATTATGGCGTATGCCTCCTGCCCTAGAGTCGGAACATAACGCATTGCCATGCTCATTGCAAATGCAAATTCGAATCGTACATGCATCTGAATCAACGCTTGGGACAGCTCGTCGGGATGGACGGTCAGGAAGAACAGAGAGAAGGATGTCATCAGAGCGACCAAACGAAGAGCCAGTGACAGGGAGTATGAAAATGGTGTCGGAGAGGTGGAGTACAGGGTATTGAACACCATGATAAAGACAATGAGAGCCCCAAGCCCCTTCATGCTTCGGGCCCATCGTCGAAGAGACTTGGCAGCAGCCAAGAGAGGAATCAGCACGCATAATATGATGACTAATGGGATGATGTCAAGAAACATGAGAGACACAATGGCGCCAACTGTGGACATGACAAGCTTGGCTCTAGGATCAAGCCGGTGAATGACGGAGTCAACCCGCGTATACCGGAAGACTTCGAGAAAGGACAATCTCACCCTTCCCCTCCCACAATCTTGAGGATGATATCTTCGAGCTCGTCCAGATGAGTAAGACGTTGCGGAATCTCTGGGAACACCTGATGAAGTGCACGTGCGGTTACGGTCATCTGCGGTGGCGTCAGAGAACATGCCTCCAACACCAGATCGTTGCTTAGGACATCGTGGGTGGGCCCGTCAGCAATGATGATTCCGGCGGCCATCGCGATTGTCCTGGAAAAGTGATCCACTGCGAACTCGATATCATGGGTCACGACTATGACTGTCTTGCCCTCATAGTTCATCTCTCTGAGCATCTTGGCCAGCCGCTCCTTCTGGCCAGCATCTTGGCCTATGGTGGGCTCATCCAAAGCAAGAACGTCCGGCTCGGTGGCCAAGACGGATGCCAGTGCAACTCGCTTTCGTTCCCCTCCAGACAGAGCAAACGGGGACCTCTCGGCAAGGTGCTCAAGCCCCAGTTGTGTTAGAGTACGGTGACATCGTTCCTCGGCCTCGTCGGCTGTATATCCCAAGTTCCTGAGCCCGAACATGATCTCCTTCTCGACCGTGTCCAAGAAGAGCTGGTGGTCCGGGTTTTGCCACACTAGACCAACCGTCCGAGAGAGCTCGGCGACAGACTTCTCACGGGCATCGACACCATTCACGATGACGCGTCCTTGGTCGGGTCGCAAGAGCCCGTTCATGTGCTTGATCAACGTGGTCTTGCCGGCCCCATTCGTCCCCATGACTGCGATAGACTCGCCATCATCAATCTGGAGTGAAACCCCCCTTAGGGCTGGGTAAATCTGGTCATATGCGAAGTGGACATCCTCGAAGATGATCATCCGGTTGCAGCCTCCTTGACCAGCATTGCGAGCTCGCTCCCAGTGAGAGGAACACGGCCAAGACGCACACCATTCGCGAGTAGGCGCTTGTACAGCTGTACCGCCTTAGGAACACCCACACCTATCTCCTCGCAGATGTCCATCTGGAGGACCTCGTGCGGGGGCCCGTCAGCGACCACCGATCCCTCATTCATCAGGACTATGCGCGATGCATCCTTTGCGACGATATCAAGACGGTGTTCCACCAACACGACCGTCATGCCGCGGCGGTTCTGCTCCGCAATCAGCTCCAAGATTCGTTCTGCACTCTGGGGATCGAGATTCGAGGTCGGTTCGTCCGCCACCAGTATCTTGGGTTTCAATGCGAGAGTCGCTGCCAGTGCCACGCGTTGCTGTTCGCCGCCAGACATCTCGTGAGGATGCTTGTCACGCAGATGGTGCAGGTCGAACGCATCAATCATCTCTTCGACACGTCGTCGAATCTCGTCGGGCGGTACACCCAAGTTCTCCGGCCCGAAGGCAATCTCCTTCTCAACGCTAAGTGTGACCAGTTGGTTTGCAGGGTTCTGGAATACCAAGCCTACTATAGACGCCATCTGGGCAACCGTATGGTCGCGCGTATCTCTTGAGTCAACAATGACATGGCCCGCGATATAGCCCCGGTGAAATTGTGGTACAAGGCCGTTTATCGTGCGACAGAGCGTAGTCTTGCCACAGCCAGATGGGCCAGTGACAACGACGTATTCGCCCTCCTCAATTGAGAGATTGAGATGTTTCAATGCAAGCGTGTTGGCCCCCAAGTACTTGAAACTGAAATCTTGCCACTCGATGAGAGCCACTGGAGGTTCACCACCTACGAGTCGTCGTTCTCTTGTGCCGTTCCCCGCTCGATGGCTGCACGAATCAGGTCGACAGCCACACGGAGAGCCTTGTCGCGGTCACGTGTACCATTCGCTCCTGCAGCATTCGCGTGACCCCCGCCTTCGCCACCAATGACTTTGCCAAGCGGTTCCATGACATCGCGGCCAAGGTTGACACCGGTCTTCGCATGGAACTCCTGTGTACTGCGAGAGCTGAGGCGCACAACGTTCTTCGAAGGCCTGCCGCCCACAATCGCCACATCTGCACCGAGGTCGAGAAGCGCGCGACACGCACTGGCCTCGAATGCACCGACCTTTGAGGTCACCACAATCCAGTCGCCAATCAGATGTATCTTCAGTCGACTTCCGGCCTTCAGTCGGGCAATGCGTTCAGAACGGTCTGGCCGCTGGATGAGCGACCTGAGACAAAGACCGTAGTCAGCCCCAGCATCGATCAATCTTATGGCAGTCTTGAGCGTCGCGGCATCGCCGTAGAAGAATCTACGAGTGTCGAATAGTATACCTGCCAAGAGAAGGCCAGCAATGTCGGGGGTCAGTTTGACATCCAACTCGTCGAACAGTGTGACTAGAATCTCACACGTTGAGGACTTTGTATGGTCAACGATTACATGCTTTGCTAGTGAATGAATATCAGGATTCGGTTCATGATGATCGATGACAAGTGTGTGCTCTGGGTCTTGTGCCGCATGCTCAAGAGAGGGACCCAACTGATAGCGATTGTTTGTGTCCAGCAACACGAACAGATCAAACTGGTCAATCACATCTGGGGCGATTTCAGGAACTGGCACAAACGTGGTGGCCACCTGTATGGCCAGCTTACTGGCATCTTCACAGGCCAACGTCGCCCGGCCACCCGGGTTCAGAAACATGTACAGCCTCTCAAAGGCCAACATCGCACAGAGGGCGTCCGGGTCTGCATTGTGATGACCCATAATTAGCACGTTCTGTGCGTGGCCAAGAAGCTGCCGTAGGTTCACTTGTTCTTCATCTCCATAAGGCGCCGCTCAAGCCAGTCTTGACCGTGCGCCGCCGCCTGCTCCAGTATCTCATCCAGTGAGTGGCCTGTATCGTACTTTTGCGTGATGTCGAGGTCCACATCCAGCGTCAGAACGTCCGAGAGGTCCAGCGTGCAGACGACATTCAACTCCGCGATGCTCTTCTGTGGGACCATCTGAAAGATGAATCGTGTGATCTCCTGTTCGCATTGCTCTGTCAGACGCTCTATGTCTTCCTCTGTGAGTTGAGGAAGGCCAATCTCTGTGACCCGGGCCATCGTGTTCACTTAACTCCGAGTTTGCCCAACTCACCCTGTATCTTGGTCTGCAACTCGCGAAGCTTCTCAGCACTTGCCTCCAGCTTCTTCTTGTACGACTCAAGACCAATCTCAGTGGTTCTCTTGCGGTCCTCCAAATCTTCAATCAGCTTTGACCGATCTACTCGAAACATGACCTGTCCCACTATCTTGTAGGTGACCGTATCATCGGGGGTCTTTCCCAACTCCTCAAGCGTGGTCGAGATCTCGGTCAGCTCTGTCTTCATCGACTGAACCGCCACCTGAAGGGTCTCGTACTGACGCCGGAGGTTGTCGTATCTCATCAGTTCCTGTTCCAACTCTGGTGGTATCTGCTGTGCCATCTTCTTCAGACTCCCTAACGCTAGAACGCGGGCCGCCTGACTGCGCGTCAGGGGCAGGGACTTAAGGATTTTGGCCTGTGACTGACGCCACGGCTCGCTGGCAGGCTGATACCCAAGACAAGAAGGAGTTCATGGCTGCACGAAGAGCGGTGAGGTCCCCCGCCTCTATGTGCAAGACTATTGTAGTGCCCTGAATCTCAATCTTGGTCCTCGCCCTCTCAGATGGGGCCGCGTGGGTCTCAGGTGCGAGAGCCTCAAAGACGGTACGCGCCATCTCCTCTGACTCAAGGTCTATGTGAAGTACCACGGTCCCATGCAGCAGTATTTCACTCAACGTTCATCCTCCAGATGACGGATGTCACCCTGATCCTTGGGCCAACTTCCGATACATCGGCCGCATGATAGTGTGTCCACAACGTCCGACCGCCCCGCATATCAGTCAATCGAATATCGACCGCATGCTCCCCCTCCGGGCCAACAGGACTGAGTTTCTCCAGTTCGAGCAGCTCAGTATCCAGAAGACGGGCGAGCTCCTGGGCCAGTTTCATGGTCTGCAGAGAGGAGTTGGGTGGCACGCTCAGTGAGTGTATCGAGTTTATCCTCAGTTTTTTTCCTCTCATGACCTCCCTGCGAAGAGCGGCACTCTCCATCCGGATGACTAGGCGCTCAACACCAGACGAATCAAATATGCGGATGCCGCCCGGATTGCCCTTGTAGAGTGTGACAACGAGAGCCGCGGTGGCACCGGAGGCCTGAATACGAGAGATCAGTTCCTGAAGACTCATGCCACCACGGTTGAACCTCTCACTTCCCGGCATCACTGTGTAGAGGTCGCGTACGAAGGACCGAACTCGATTGGATGTACGCCGGGAGGTTGTGATCAGAAGCAACTCAGGTCGGCCCGTCACTTGTTACTCGGCGGCGGGGCCCTCTTCGCCGGCAGATGTGTCGTCTTCGGCCTCAAGTACAGGTATGGGGGTTTCAACAGCAGGAGACACAACCTCCTCCTCGGTCTCCTCACGTAAGGACAACAGACTGTCTGAGACCCTCTGAGCAATGGCTCTTCGGGCAGCCTTGCCCGCGTCGGTGTAAGGCACGTAGGCCCCTCCTGCAAAGACGAGTCCGCACTTTCTACAGACCCACAGCCCAGCAGCCTTTCTGTGTAGAGAGCCCTTTGTGGCACAGGATGGGCAGCGGTGTGGTTCGGCCCTTCTCTTCTCTATGTCAAGCACTCGTCGGCGCAGCTTAGCACCGTACCGGGGTCCAAAGCGTCCTGTGCTACCGACCTTCTTTGTTCGTGCCAAATCAACAGTCTCCTTCTGATTTCACTACGACCGTTCGTTACAGTTTGGATATCGTCTGAATCCGCTTGAGAACGGTGCCGGGCAGTCACCATGAGGTGACACCAGCCATGGGCTGCCGACGTCTACCAGTCGCCCGTCGGTTCCACTTATTAGCATATCTGTCGGGCCAAGAGAGATTGTAGGTGCCCCTAGGGGCACCGCTTCAGCCTATACCTTTCGGCCCGTGGCCTCGTAGATGAGCTTGCGAAGATCCTCGGCCTTCTCAAGGGCCATGTCCATGGCATGCTCAATCTGAGCCATCGAGATGGGGCCAGAACCCCCGCCCTTCTGCATGGCAGTGAAGTGGTTGTTTGTGTCTATGGCCATTGTGAGCCTGCAGTCCTGGACCATCTCCTCCTTGAGGACGGGGTCAATGACCAGATGCTCACCAATCTTTGAAACCGTGCACTCCACAGCTAGGTTCTTGATTGGAATCTCAAGCTCGCGACCTGTCTGAACCAGCTCCTCATCTTCCAGTTTCATCTCGGGGAACCGCGTGTTCAGAAGAGCAGCGTTGGCTGCGAGAGAACATGCGTCAATGAGATTTCCGTCATATTCCAGTGTGTAGAGGTCGCAAAATACCATGTAGACCTTCTTGCCTGGTTCTATCACGAGACCCTTGACATCAACGGTTTCAGACTCGCGTACTCCGCGGTCGACAACACGAGCCAGCTCAATGGCGTCTTCCTTGGGAGGACCAACCTCAAAGAGCGGAGAGGCTATTGGAGCCATCTCAGCAGTGACCATTGTGACACCCTCATCAGGAGTGTCAGGATACGGCTCTCCAACAAGGACCTTTACGCCAGCAATGACACGGGTGTCACCGATTCTTGCAATGGCTGAGCCCTCAGACTTGGCGGCCACAACGCCGACCTCTATCTCAATGTCACGGTACTCGTCAAAGGCACGACTATCTACGCGTTCGCCCTTGCTGAGAAGATCTTGGATGTATTTCCTATCGATATGGCTGATTGTCTCTGCACTAAAGTCGCCCATCTCACTCTTCCTCCTCTGGAAGCTCCGACTCACCGAGGTCGGTTTCGAGATCGTCCTCGTAGTCCTCTTCCTCGTCCTCGCCTTCAGAGCCTGCCTCTGGTGCCCTCTTCAAGTACGCTCTCTTGAGGGCCTCCTTTTGAAGCTCATGAATGTACTTGCACGCGTTCAGACCCATCTGCATTGCCTCTAGGAGCTCCTCCTTCGTGAAGGAGCCATCCTGCTGCAGCAGTGTGATCTCTCCGGTCGAGGGGAGTATCGCCATCGGTACATCGCCCTCGCCGTACTTGTCCTCCATGTCGCCAAGGTCAACAATCAGCGTGCCGTCCGCCTTTCCAACAGCAACAGCGGGCACAAGGCTTCTCATCGGAATCCCCGCATCCGCAAGGGCCAATGATGCTGCATTGATAGCAGCACAGCGAGTACCGCCGTCAGCCTGGATGACTTGAATGAACACGTCAACGACTGCCCGCGGAAAGTCTTCCAAGAACAGCGCAGGCTCTAGCGCATTGGTAATTACCATTGAGATCTCGCGCTCCCTTCGAGAGGGGGCCGGTCTCTTTCTGTCTGGCACAGAGAATGTGGCCATTCGATAGACGCATCGAAGATACGCCTTGTCGTTAAGTGTGAGGTGCCGAGGATGAAGTTCTCTCGGTCCATACACAGCAGCGATTATGTGGGTCTTGCCCTGCTTAATCATTGCAGACCCATCAGCAGTCTTGAGTACGCCCACCTCAAACTCGATTGGGCGCAACTCGTCTGGTCTTCGCCCGTCCAGACGCAGCCCCTCGGGGCTGATCAAATAGTCGGGCTTCACTTCGGGACTCATTTCTCACTCACGTCCTCCTTATTATCATCATCAGAACTCTCATCTGAAGTGCCACTCTCAGCGGCCCTCTCCTCGGGCTCATCAGTAGAAGTTTCAGAGCCCTTTAGCTTTGCAAGTTCCCCGTCAATCATCGCACTGACGCGGTCGGTCAGCTTTGTGGTGTGCGCTTGATCCTCAATCATTCTGAACGCCTTTATCGCAATGCGAAGCGTTGGAATGTCTGGGGCGCGAATCCAAATCCGCCCATTCTGGCCCACCACCGTCTGAATCCGTAGACGGCTCTTGATCATACTGATCATCGAGCCCCTCCTGCCAATGATGCGAGGTATCTTCGCAGGGCTCACCTCGAGAATCATCCCGTCAGTGAGTCTCCTGAGACCTCTGCCCTTCATGGAGAGGAAGGGGCCAGTGTTCCTGTCGAATGCAATCACCTCGGCGGCAATGACATCACCTATGTCCATATACCGTGAGATGTCTTCGTCATAGGGGCGCCTCAGTGCGTTGTTGGCATGAAGCGATGCCTGATATGGGCCGCCTATGTCGACTTTCCAGTTGTTACCAGCGACCATCAAGATGGTCCCTATCACAAGGTCGCCTTCACGGGGGATGTATACCCCTTCAAGTGGCACGACCTTCACCGTGTTCCCGCGCAGCTCTGCTAGGCCAACTAGGGACGAATAGATTCGCCCGTTCTGACTGTAGGTACCAACTGATGCGCGGTACCTTCCTTCTGCCAGCAGTTGCCCGGGAACGACTAGTTCCCTTTTCTGAAAGTAAGTTCCAGCCAATGTATTCCCTCATGTAATGATTTGTAATCGTGATGCTCTAGACTCGCCTCATCGGACAACCTCAATGTGAACCTGTCCTTTCGTGAGCCTATTGAGCTCGTCGTAGAGCTCCTGACGATGGGAGGCAGGTACCTCCACAAGCCCCGTCCACGAACCGTCGGGGTTCCACGTCTCGTCCTTGATGACACCAGCCTTTGCAACCATGTTGTAGCCCTTCCCCGAGAACGTTGCAGGGATAGTAATGCGCAGCTTTACGCTCTCAAAAGAGATTGGGATGACCACACGAAGGGCCTTCACGACTCTAGGAATCTGCTCCTCGACGTCAATGAATGGGTCGACACGAACCTTCGCCTCTTCCATGGCCTGTCGAATTCTGTCAGGTGGATGTGGATGGCCGGTCTGAGGATTGACAGCCCGCTTGGCAACGTGGTCTATGATTGCATTCGTCTTCTCCTCAATCAACTGGTTGCGCTGCTCAAGGGTGAGCTTGAACTCGCCTCGCTTGAGTATCTCAGGGGCTATCTCGAATATGTCATCGGTCCCAAAGGTGTCCTTTGCAAGCTCCTCTGATGCACGCTCACCTCGGCGCGCGTCCTCATAGAGGTCGTAGCTCTTCAGAATCGACTCGATAGGGATGTCTTCACCTCTTCGATACCTGAACGCCAAGTCCGGATCCACAAAGATCTCAAACCTCAAGTGCCCCTTCTGGAGGCCCACAACAACTGCGTCAAGGTCAAGCCATTTGTCGCCTGTCTTTCTACCCGAACCCATCAACTCTACGTCATCTCCTACTCTTCCTTCGGAGCCGACCCTTGAAGCGCGCTCTCAATCTCAGAGTGTGATAACCTCTCAAAGACACCGGTGCTCACCGGAATCCGTGCAATCTCGACATTATCGGCTGTCAACTGGGTGTCACCAGTACTTCTCAGTGCGTCTATCGCTAAGGCGATTGCCTTGTCAAGACTCATATTCTTCTTGTAGCGCTTCTCCAAGAACTCACCCGCTCGTGAGCTTCCACGGCCAATGACTGTTGCCAGAAAGCCCCAGGATGTTCCCACGGGGTCTGTGACAAAGAGATGAGGGGTGCGATCATAGTCAACAGAGGCAATTATCATCGCGACACCATACGGTCTCGCTCCCCCGCGCTGTGTGAACTGGGCCTTGATATCACAAATGTAATCGGCCAATGCCTCGGCGGGGATGGGCTCCTCGTAAGTCAACCAGAATGATTGGGCCTTTATCCGAGCCTCCTGAATCAGTCTGCGCGCATCGGCCATCAGACCAGAGGTGGCGACAGCAATGTGCTCGTCAATCTTGGAGATCTTCTCCACGCTGTCAGGCTCCTGTAGCGGGAGTATCTTCTTCTCGGCCAGCAGTACAACGCCGTTCTTGGTCAATATTCCAATCGATGTCGCGCCCTGTTCAACCGCCTTCTTTGCGTATTCAGCAGCGAAGATTCTTCCCTCGGGGCTGAAGATGCTTGTACTCATGTCGTAGCCAGCGCCGCTAATCCCAAACACAGCGAATCCTCCAAGTAGTCATCATAGCACCCGCCGGAAGTCAGAACCTCTATTATGGGGGCAAATCTGGCAATTCCGAACGGCTGATGAGGACGAATGTAGTATCTGCTAGCCCTCGGCTCTCTTGCCTTCTAGGCTCACGTGTCCAACTCAGAGCTCAGCAAATAAGCCTTCCTATAACTCTGTACACCTATTCCTGTAACAGATAGAGATAGGCAACAAAGCCCAATGACAGGACCACCGCGCCGCCCATAGCATTCACTCCAAATGCAAGATAGGCAATCACAGCCACAACGATGATCATCAGAATTATCTCAGGCCAACCTGCGCGTACGTCGGTCAACTGGAGTCGAAAGTTCACGACCGTCACGGTGCCAAAGACAAACACTCCGAACAGAACTAGAATCTCAATCACAAAGGTGACGTAAGGATTGATGTCATTCAACGCCCCGACCGGACTTGTGTCAACAACATCAGGTGCAGACCACATCCAGAAGAGCACCACAAGTACCAAGAAGATCACTGTGAAGACCAGAGTGATAATGTTAGAACGCATCAGCTCGCTCTTGTCAGGAGTGTCTTGACTCAAGGTAGTTCTCACCGACCTACGGCGGTCACACTTGTG
>QMYR01000013.1 GCA_003662765.1 Candidatus Thorarchaeota archaeon | reverse complement strand
TTCGCGTGCTTGTTCAGATTCAGGCTGCATCAGATGGACTGGAACGTATCGAAGAGAGCGACTATGCAGACATTGTTGCATGCTCGTTGAACCGTCTTCAGGTAGTCGGCATTCCACCAACTCGCTTTCAAGATGAAGATACGGTGTTGCGGCACCTCTCTCGACTGCCAAGAGACTCCCGGACATTGGGACGCCTTGACCTCATAATGCAACGGTTGAAGAACCTTGTTGCTGATGCTCAGAAGCGTGATTTTCTCCTTCACTATGCTCGATTGGTGCCTCGCCTGATTTCCTTGGTCTTGCTCCTGTCTTCGGCGACTAGCAACACTGATGGACAGTTGAAAGACATTGATCTGAAGCGAGGCCTAAACCTCACAGCACCTCTTCTTGTCCACTAGTTCTCTCTTGTGTCATAGGTCAATGAGTATTCTAGCGTCCACAACTAGGGCTCCCTTTCCCCTCTCATACACAAAGGTCGGATTACAGTCCAGCTCCCTTATCTCAGGGTTCTCCTCGACCATCTTTGAAACGGACATTATGACTCTCACAAGTGCGTCCACATCCCGAGGTGGTTGCCCACGGATCCCCTCTAGGATTTTCGCGGCCTTAATCTCACCTACCATCTCTCTTGCATCGCTCTCACTTAGAGGAATCAGTCTGAATGTGACATCTTTGAGCACTTCGACAAAGATGCCTCCCAGACCGAACATCAATGCGTGGCCGAACTGGGGGTCCCGAGTAACACCAATAATCACCTCGGTTCCCATCTCTGCGAAACTGGAGATGAACACTCCTCTACTGAGATCCACCTCAATGCCTGTTTCTGCACCATACCTCCGAGCGTTCTCCATAATCTCCTCAAATGCCGCACGAACTGCCTCCTCACTTTTGAGGTTGATCTTGACACCTCCAGCATCAGACTTGTGTAGTATGTCTTTTGACAAGATCTTGAGAACGACCGGAAAACCAATTCTTCTGGCTTTCTCGACGGCCTCGTCCGCCGTGGTGGCTGTTTCGTACGGCGGAATTGGAATGCCGTATGATTTCATTATATCCTTTGCCTCATGTTCAAGCACAAAGGTACGCCCCTCTTTCCGGGCTGTTTCGAAAACCTTCCTGGCGACTGTCATCTCTCTGCAGGCCTCGCGTCAATCTTGGTTCCTGTCTATCCTATTTATGGCTTATCAGATCTCATACTCTTCCTGAACTCCGCCCCGTACTTTATCTCGCCGTACCGTGCCAATGCCTTTGCAGCGAGGGCGGCCTTCTCACCTGTGGCATATGTGGGCACTCCCATCAGCTCCATAATCTCTCCTGCCTTGGTTGTGAATGCCCCTCCCATTGCCACAACCACAAACGGAATTGCAGACTGTCTCTGGTGATTGGCAATCACATTCGTGACATCCATCCCCAGAGTGGGTGTCTGAAGAAGCATTCCGACAACCACAATGTCGTACTCATCGCTCTTTAGCGCCTCATCAAACACGATGTCGTACCGACTGGCGTCCGTATCTCCCACTACATCGATTGGATTGCCAACCGCACAGTAGGCTGGGAGTCTCTTTCGAAGATTCTCCTGCAGGTCCTGTGAGGGATGTGGAATGCCCAATCCAAGGGCTTCTAGGGCGTCTGTGGTCATCACACCAAGACCCCCGCCGTTTGTGACCATCAAGACACGGTTTCCCTTGGCTGGCGGTTGCA
This sequence comes from Candidatus Thorarchaeota archaeon, assembly GCA_003662765.1. Lineage (GTDB taxonomy): Archaea > Asgardarchaeota > Thorarchaeia > Thorarchaeales > Thorarchaeaceae > B65-G9. Next base: position 21,924 of record QMYR01000013.1, on the reverse strand, counting down.
TTGCCAACGCTTTTGCCATGTCAAACATCTGCTCAAAGTTGTCAGCCCGAATGACCCCCGCCTGACGGTATGCGGCGTCCACAACTCTGTCGGAGCCAGCCAGCGATCCTGTGTGTGAGCTAGCTGCCTCTTTCGCCCTCTGTCCACGTCCTGACTTGACAACAAGGACGGGTTTGTGAGGTGTGACTCTCTTGGCAGTATCAAAGAAACTACGCCCCTTTCCGGGATCGTAGCCCTCTGTGTAGAAGCAGATGACTTGTGTGCTATCATCCTGTGCTAGATACCGAAGCAGATCGTCGTCATCAACATCGCATTTGTTTCCGAGACTGATTATCTTGCTTATGCCAAGTCCAAGCTCAGATGTCCAGTCGGAGATTGCAGCGGCGAATGCTCCGGACTGTGACACGAGTGAGATGTTTGCAACGTTACTTGCACGAGGCCGGCCGCATCGATACTCCGGAAGGAAGAACGTGTCAATGTGACTGTGAGTGTCTATCACTCCCACACAATTCGGACCGATTATCCGAATGTCGTGTTCCCTGCCAATCCTTACGATTTGATCCTCTAGTTCTGCCCCTCGCGATCCTGTTTCTGAGAACCCACCCGAGATAACAATTGCTGCCTTCGTGCCCTTCTGCGCGATGTCCTCGAATACGCGTGGCGCAATCCGTGCAGGTACTGCTACTACCACGAGGTCGATATCATCTGGAATGTCTTGGAGAGAAGGAAAACATGGCACTCCCAGAACTTGGGTATACTTCGGATTCACGGCATAGACCTTGCCTGTGTATTGTGGCTTTATGAAGTTCTGGAGGATTGCTTGGCCAACACTGTTTGGCGTGGCCGATGCTCCGTATATCGCGACGCTCTTCGCGTTGAAGAACACGTCGATTTCCTCTATAGTAGGTTCGTCCGGCAACAATCTCACTCTCTAGTATCAATCTGTTGGGAACTGTGCGACACCCAGCGCGAGATTCATCTAGTACTTGTAGCTTCCCATTTGGCAAATGCAAAGTCTAATACCGAGCTGTGCATTGCTCCCGCTGACTCACCTTGAGTTTCGACATACTTCATGACGGACCAGACATCATTACTGCTACTCCTCAGGAGCTTGCCCAGTATACCGACATGGCATTCTCCCTGAGACTGAAGAGATTTGGTCGCGAGCTATACTGCTATGGCCCCACCTCATATCCACACAACATACCCTCTCACACTCAACGAAACCGTCACAACTTCATCTCACTGAGCGTCACCGGCACCGCATGCAGTCTGCAGTGTGAGCATTGCAAGGGTCGTCTTCTATCTGGCATGGAGCCTGTGCTCACTCCCGAAGACATGCTGCGTCGGTTAGAACAGGTCAAGGACTCTGGTGGAGAAGGGGCACTGATCAGCGGAGGCTCCGACTCAGCCGGACATGTTCCTCTACGGAGATTTGGCGAGGTCCTCCGCACCGCAAAAGACTCACTGGGTCTCACAATAGTAGTTCACACTGGGCTTGTTGATGTTGAAACGGCCCAGGTGTTGGCTGACGCCGGCATAGATGCCGCGATGTTTGATGTGATTGGCGACGAAGAGGTTGCCAGAGAGATCTATCATCTACGAAACGGTTCAACTCAGATGGAACGGACTCTCCGCATTCTGTCCGACGCTGGAGTTCCGATAGTCCCACATATTATGGTCGGGCTGTACTGGGGGCAGCTTCGCGGAGAGATTGAGGCACTTGCGATGGTTTCGAGATATTCCCCGGCCGCCATTGTCGTAATTGTGTTGAGTCCGCTCCGGCACACGCCAATGGAGGGTCTGCCGCCACCATCTCCTTCTGCGGTTGGTCGCGTGCTTACGGTCGCACGTCTGGGTCTACCTGACAGACCATTACTACTTGGTTGCGCACGCCCCCTCGGACAACACAAGATTGAAACAGATCAGCTTGCAGTTCGCGCGGGAGTGAACGGGATTGCCTACATAAGCGAGGAGGGCGTTGAAACCGCAAGACGGGCGGGTCTCAAACCGGTCTTCAAGGATGTGTGCTGTAGCCTTGCCTATCGACATATGACTTAGTCAGACGGCCTGCAATCTCATATCCGGTGTCTAAGACCCACATGCCGATGGCTGCTGCGAAGAATGGTGTGACTATCACTCCCAACACCATTGTTGTGATTTTCAAGACAAATCTATGTTCAAAGAACGCACGGCCTATCCCATCGGTTCTATCATCTGCCCAGTCGTTGCCGTATTCATCAGCTGCAGCGGCCATGAGCAAGACCATCACAATCAATGACCACCACAGAGGGTCTGTGATTTGAGGCAACCCTCTAACCAATATGACGAATGCAATCACTACAAAACCCACGCCGAACTGGGGCCGATTGACCTTCCCTGACACGACGACGCCAATGATTATTGACACAATGAGTGCCAAGTCCCATTGCGATGCCGACATCAGTAGTCCGAATGACGCCCCCGCTATTGTAAGTGGTGCCCATGCGTACTTCGGTCTGTCTAGCTCGTCCAGTAAATCGTCGCCAATTTTCAACGATAGACCCGCAATCCAGTAGATGGCGTAGTAGACTGCCCACTCAATCAAACACGGCACATCCCAAGAAGTGGAGGTGGCCCCTCAGACTAACTATGATTCGTCGTAGGGCGAAGAACGCCCTCAGATAGCCATTCGCATCATCGGAGCCGTATAGACTTCAATGGAGCGCGACTGATAAAACTTGGCGCGTGACCTCACACGAGATACACTGGTGTACCTATTGCCTGTCCTGGAAGATTGGTTCGGAACTTAGCACGCACTACACCACTGTTGCCATGCGGCCCAAGTATCTTCCCAAGGAACTCCCGACCATTCTCTGATACCCACTTGACTTTGCGGCCGATAAGCGAGGCTGCCTCCGCTCTGGTGGTGATTCCGTCAAACAGTAGTAGAACTTGGTTGGGGTGCTGTAGATGCTTTCCTCTGCGGTAGCTTGTCACAACACCTCGACGACCCTTGAGCACTTCACTCTCGGACATTCGGGATTCCTCGCACTTTGATTCTCGTTCACGCCCCACGGTCGACATTTAAGACTTGCTACTTGAACTTCTTTCAACCTCCGATTGAGGGGCCTGCATCCTCGTCTTGAGCGGATTGAAACGTTTCTTTGCGTGTTGTGGTCATCTTGTTCCGTTCTTCCAACAACACATCTCGCAGCGACCAGCCTATCTGGTCTTGTATCTGAGCGACGCAAAACAAGGCAAACCATACAGTCGGATTCCTGCTCTGGCCAGTAAGCACCTGCTGCTCCACCAGTCTTCTTGCCTCCCCAACTTTGTCCACGGACTGTGATATATTTCGGATAATGGTCCTCTCAAGCTCAATACGTTTGCGTACTCTACGTGCAATTTGACCCACGTTGAAGACTGAGAAGACTCCGATGAGGACGACCAATGCCGAGATTTCCATCATTCCCTCGGGGCCCACAGTGAGAACACCAAACACTACAATGAGCCCGAGTGAAACAATGTTGAACAGAGCGGCGTCTATGACAGATTTTCCGACAGAGCCACTTCGCCAAGCATAGTATCTCGAGAAGACCGTAGTTGGGGCACGGAAGTGGTATAAATCCTGTGCATAGTCAATCTGTCCTCTTCTTTGAAGCATGAACCAGAATATCTGAATCATGAATGCTAACACTACGAATAGGTACGGCGCTGCCATGAGATCGAACTGCATACCTTCACTTAGCAGGTCACACACTTATGCATGCTCCCATTCGGGATTACTTTCGACCTACTCTCCCGGCCCCCAGCATGCGAGAGATGCCACAACCACCCACCGAAAGCCTGAATCCAGATACAGCAGACATACATGTGAAATCAAAACTGGTCCGCGCGAGACAGGTCAGGCCCTCCCGGAAATCGACCTACTCTCGCGCCCCCTCCTTTTCTCCATGGAATGCTTTATCATCTATCACCTCGGCGCTCTATGTGGTGAAATCTGTGCACCGTGTGCGACACGTAGACCCTTCTGCCATCGTTTCAATTGCCGACCTCGCACGTTCATTCGAAGATGTGGGGGTTCTTGGTGCAGGACGTCTGGGACGGGCGGTTTCCATAGTCCGGCAGATGTTTGAGGATTCGAACTGTCTCACCTATCTTGCTCTCTCAGGCCCCATGGTTCCAGGGGGTCTTCGCCATATCATTAGCTACCTCATCCGCGTTGGTCACATCGATGTTATTGTCAGCAGTGGTGCCAACGTAGTCCATGATCTCATTGAGGCTTACGGAGGGTTTCACTCTCGTGTTCCTGCGGGGGCCAACGACTCCGAACTCCGCCATGGTGGCATGGGTCGGATTGCAGATATCTTTGTGCACGAGAAAGACTTCGAAACGCTTGAGCGAAGAGTCTATGATCTTCTGGACAGCCTATCACCAGAAGAACGAACCAGTCTCGCTCCGAGTGAGTTCCTCAGCAGAATCGGTCGTACGCTAGACGACGATAAATCGATACTACGACAGGCGGCAATCAACAATATCCCAATCTTCTCTCCTGGCCTCATGGACTCTATGCTTGGATTCCACTTGTTCACCTATAGCACGGCCTCGCCAGTTTCTCTCGACTTTGTCAAGGACCTTCGGATACTCGCACGTATTGTGAACGAGGCGCAGCGAACAGGAGCTATCATGCTGGGTGGTGGTCTCACAAAGCACTTCACCATGGGCAGCACGATTTTGAGGGGCGGCCTTGATCTTGCAGTTCAGGTGACCCTTGACCGACCCGAGGGGGGCAGCCTTGGTGGTGCCCCACTAGTAGAGGGCGTATCTTGGCAGAAGATGCAAGAGGAGTCACGCTTTGAAACTGTAATTGGCGATGCTACAATTGTGTTCCCCATCATTGTCATTGGGGCTCTACAATCTATGGAATAATGGCCTGAACAAGTGTCGACCATGCCATAATGCTTTTATTCGGAGGCCAAAGCGTCACTCTGACCTCGGCCCTCAAGGCCCGAGACCAATCAGTGATTGTACCAGGTGAACAGAATGGGAAAGCGACCAGGACATTGCTACCGGCTCTGTGACAGGCCGCCGTTTGTACGAAAGAAGTATATCCACCGCCAGCCCGCAAGCCGTATCGTCAGCTTTGATATGGGCAACACGAGCGGCGACTTTGAGGTTGAGCTCTCACTGATTGGTCTTGAGCGTTGCCAGATTCGTCATCAGGCTCTTGAGGCGGCACGAGTTGCGTCTAACCGACACATGACCAAGAACGCAGGACGCAAGAACTACCATCTCAGGATACGTGTCAAGCCCTACCACTACTTGAGAGAGAACAAGATGATCTCTGGAGCAGGGGCTGACCGTGTTCAAGATGGCATGCGCAAGGCATTTGGAAAGGTAATTGGCTCAGCCGCACGGATTCGTCCGGGTCAGGCATTGATCACGATTCGAGTAAACCGGGAGCACATCGCGGTCGCGAGGCGTGCGCTTGAGAAAGCAGCTCCAAAGTTCCCAACACCATGCAAGATAGTCTTTGACAAGATCGACCCGGAGTTGAAACGCAGACTCGGTTACGGTGTTGACTGAGGCTCCCCAGTGCATCTCTTCACATAGTCCCTTATCTTGCGTATTGTCCCAATTAGCGTAGTAATTTCACGGCCTGTCATGAATGCTCGGCCGACAAGGTTTCTGAACACCTGCTTTGCGATTGGTCTTCTGAAGTCCTTGATAGGCACCTCGTCAATGATCTCGTCGAAGAACTTGCACGCCTGTTGTTTCTCCCACCTCTCTGCTGGGCGTTGTCGTGCTCGTGGGATTCCTGCTGATTCAGAGTACCGTAAGAACAGGTCATAGAGAACCACAGCGACCGCGTGGCTGAGGTTCATGCTGCTATACCTCTCAGACACAGGGATTGTGAATGCAAGGTCACATTGTGATATCTCCTCGTTCGTGAGACCACTACTCTCTCTTCCGAATACCAACGCGATCCTACCATCAAGTGCGGTTGGATTTGGTAATTCACCAAGGCGGACAAGTGCCCTCGTCACACTATGATTCCCACCTGCTCTTGCAGTGGCAGCCCACGCAGCGTGAGTGTCACTGATTGCTGATTTAAGCGATGGGTGAATCTCAGCCCCTTCGAGAACGTCCCTAGCATGTACTGAGAACATGACTGCCTCGTCGTCAGTTCGTGGGTCACATCTCACGATTCTCAGTGTAGTGACGCCAAAGTTGGCCATAGCTCTTGCGGTGAATCCCACGTTACCTGGGCTCTCTGGCTCGACAAGAACCACAACTATGTTGGAGAGCCCGCTCACACGTACCGCCTCGAGAAATTTGTCAGGTGTGCATTAGTTGAAGTACGTCCCCATCACGAAGGGGATAGTTAAGCCCAACTTGCCTTCTCTTTATCTTGTCACTCTCACGGTATATCACAGCTGCCCTGAACCTTTTCACAAACAGTTCTTTGTGCACCTTTGCCGCCGCGTCCTCCACAACCGAACCTTCTGGAAGAACTATCGGTTTGTCGGCCACCTTGCCGCCAGGTGCCCTTGTGTACACCCTCAGTATGTCAAGGTGTTCGAATATGGCCCGCTTCATCTCATTAAGGTTCTCGCCCCTGAGGGCGCTGACCGGCACTATGTCAAATCGATCTCCATACTTCTGTACAAGTTCTTCGAACCGTTCCCTTGACCCAGGAGCATCGCCCTTTGTGGCGATTATCATTGCCCGAACATAGGCAACACTTGCATCAAGAGCATCCATCAGCTGCTCGAACGTCGCCGGCTTTTGGAATCGCACGATGATGTTATTGATTCGTCTGCTCTTGAGGAACTCTATGACCTCCTCCTTTGTACCCTGAAAGTTCTGGATTCCGTAGATCATCAGGCCCCCCATGCCTGTCCTCTCGACACGAACGGCACTCTTCTCCTTGTTGAGCCTTATGCGGGCTCTGTCGAGCTCTCCCAAGATGACTCTCATCTGAAAGTCTATGTCCTGTGACAGGTCGATAACTATCGCTATCAAATCTGTATTTCGTGCCACTGACAGCGACTGCCTACCCATCCCAGAGTCGTAACTTCCCTCGAACAGTCCTGGCAACTCGACGAGCTGGATGTTTATGTCTTCATAGGTGAGCATTGCGGGTGTTGGGATTGCAGTTGCAAACGGATAGTCCGCAACCGTTAGGTCTGCATTTGTGACTGCATTAATTAGGGCGGACTTTCCACAGTTCGTGACCCCCACTAGACATACCTGTCCTGCTCCCTCCTTTCTGATTACACCCTCATCCGACGCACCACTTCGCCGTGCACGTTCCTGTTCTCTTCGCTTCTCAAGTTCGGCCTTCAGTTTGGCAAGCTTCTTTCGATAGTCTGCAATCATGCGTTCGGCGCCCTTGTGGTTGGGCGCTAAGGCCAAGAGTTTCTGTAGCTCTATGATTCTCTGCTCAAGGTCCTCCGTGTCTTCGTATATCTGCCTCTGCTTGTCGAACTCTGGTGACACGTTCGTCGGCAAGGGTGATCACGCTCGGGGGACTTACTCGTTGGTGATTCAGAATGAGCGATTATGAAAGTTTCCTCATGTGACCTCACAGCATGCGGTCGGCGGCAACATTGACCTCCATGATGAATCTCTCGGGGCTTGAGAACGAATAGATTGGCCTACTCACACCCGTCAGATGTGGGGTGTATTGCGATGTTGCATCATAGACAAAGACACAGTCAAACCTATTCAGCGTATGAATTGACTCGGGTTCTGCCCTCCGGGTGGCAAGATACACCTGTCGTCCACTCCACTCATCAATGAGTTCTGGGATACTGGACTTTCGCACACTGATTCCACTCGGCAGTACCACTGTTCCTCCCTGCTCTAGTTTCTGCATTGCTCTCTGCGCCTTGAGCAGAAAAAATGAAATCGAACGCTCGTCGGGGGAAACTCTCCGCAACCCCTCGCCAGGAAACGTGATTATACTGATTTGGTCAGGGCTCCCTTGCACCAAGTGCACGGCCACATCCCTACGCAACCCTCCTGAAACAAAGAGTGCCACATTGACGCACCTACAGGCAGTCACAACAGCGCGGGGGTTGTTTCCCCTCTTGACGGCATTCTCTGTGACTGGAATTGCGCCCAGACCAATCAAGAACTCACGTGCTGTCATTGACACGTGTCACATCCCGGGCAGACCAGGGATGGCCGGAAAGCCGCCTCTTCGGCCGCGACGCTGTTTGCTGAGCGTCTTCATCATCTTTTTCATCTGCTCGTACTGCTTGAGCAGTTCTCGCACATCCTGTGGTGACGTTCCTGAGCCCATAGCAATGCGTCTGATTCGCGACGACTTGATGATCTTTGGATTGTCGAGTTCCTGCTTTGTCATAGAATTCATGATGACCTCGAACCTTTTCAGGTTCTCCTCCTGGAGTCTGGCAACCTCTTCTGGAAGCTTGTACTTGAGGCCGAGCATCTCCATGACCTTTCCAATGGGCCCCATCTTCTTCAACTGCCGTAGCTGCGCCATCATGTCCGTGAGTGTGAACTGTCCGCGCATCATGCGTTTGGCTGCGTCCTCATCAAACTCTATCTGTGCCTCGCGCACCTTCTCAATGAGGCCCTTGATGTCGGACATACCGAGAAGTCGTCCCGCGAACTTCGTGGGATTGAAAGGCTCAATTGCGTCCATGCCTTCTCCGACACCGATGAACTTGATTGGGGCTCCGGTGGCTGCGACCGCGGACAATGCACCACCCCCCTTTGCGCCGCCATCCAGCTTTGTGACGATTATCGAACCTATGTCGGTCGCATTCTTGAAAGCGGCTGCCTGGGCTCCTGCTTGTTGGCCGAGAGTCCCATCTATGACCAGTATAATCTCCTGCGGCTTGATCGCTTTCGCGATATCTTTCATCTCTTTGATTAGGCCAGCCTCTTCACGGTGTCGCCCCGACGTGTCAACGAGAATCAGTTCGATTCCTCTCTTCTTCATCTCGCTGACGCCACGCTTCGCCAGCTTGACCGCGTTCTTCTCGTTCTCGTCACCATAGAACGGTACGTTGGATCGCTCGGCCAATTGCTTGAGCTGGCTGTACGCTCCAGGTCTGAAGTTGTCTGCACACACAACGCCGGTCTTGATTCCCCTCTTCTGGTAGTATCTTGCCAGCTTGCCCACCGTAGTGGTCTTTCCTGAACCTTGAATTCCAACCAACATCACGACATTTGGCTTGCCGGGATGGATAGTCAATGGGACTGGTTTCTCGCCCAAGAAGTATGCTAGAGCATCCCATACAACCCTGACTATGTGTTCCCGCCTTGATATGCCTCTTGGAAGGGTTTCTGCAAGGGCCTGCTCTTGTACCCTCTTTGTAATCTGCATGACAAGATTAACATCAACATCAGCTTGGAGTAGGGCGCGCTGGATGTCGCGGACAAGCTCCTTGACAAGCTCCTCATCTATGACGCTTGCGCCAAAGAGCCTCTTCAATGCCGAGTTCAGTGCCCTGCCAAGACTCTCAAGAACCACTTCTTTTCACCAAGCTGTGGCATGCCGTTTCATGCTGTACATATCAACCTTCGCCTATGGTGAGGGGGCTTCTCCCGTGACCACTGCGGAAGTGATAAATCTCGATATGGTCTGGCGAGCGTGAGGACGGCTGGACTAGCCATCCCAAGCAGTGGTGCTTGGATGTGACTGATGAAAAGATTGGGAACATTCGAATCGTGAAGATAAACAATGGCACCGTGATTGACCATATTCGCGCAGGGCATGCTCTTGAGGTGCTGCAAATCCTTGGCATCACTGGAAAGGAGGGCAGTATAGTCACCTTGGCCATGAACATCTCAAGCTCGCGAATTGGGCGGAAGGACATCGTGAAGCTGGAAGACCGTTTCTTGGAGAACCCCGAAGTGGCACGGATTGCCCTTGTGGCTCCAGAGGCAACAATCAACATAATCCGTGATGCGAAGGTGGTGGAAAAGACTCGTGTCCAGCTACCCAACACATTGACGGACATAATCGACTGCCCAAACCCCAGATGCATCACGAACAAAGAGCGCGAGCCCATCCATCCGAAGTACCAGGTTGTCTCGAGGCGACCCATCAAGCTCAAGTGCCTCTATTGTTGGACGATGGTGGACGAGGCCGAGATAGTCCAACAATTCACAGAGCGACAATGATCCACTTCACATTCCGAATGCTTTTTAGCCACTCGGAGCAGCACCGCCCAAGACTCAACTGCTGTGTGGACTCTTCCGATGGTCGGTGACAAGATTGCCGTGATTGGCGACCGGGATACCGTTATTGGTTTCAGAATGGCTGGGGTCAGTGAAACCGCCGTTCCTACAGGGCCAGACGAAACAGAAGATGCATTGAAGCACTATTTTCGGGACCCCGACATAGGTCTCATAGTTATCACAGAACCGTTGGCCAAGACAGTCGAGAAGACAATACTCGAATTGTCTCAGGTGCCGGTGCCGGTCATAATGTTGATTCCTGACCGGAATGGTTCTACCGGAGCCTACGAGTCTGTTCTAAGGGAGCTCGTACGTCGTGCAGTTGGACTTGAGATTGACATATGATCTGGTCGGCCGTGGTGAATTCAGATGAGCAAGAGTGTGGGACGCATAGAGAGCATCTCCGGACCTGTTGTGAAGTGCAGCGGAATCGAGGGCGTGAGAATGTATGAAGTCGTCAGAGTTGGTCATGAGAAGCTCATTGGAGAAGTCATTGAAGTGGGCTCTGACGAGTTCACAGCTCAGGTCTATGAGGAAACCTCCGGGGTTGCGCCAGGAGAGCCTGTGATTGCGACTGGGAGCCCACTATCTGTCGAGCTGGGACCGGGGCTGCTTGGCTCAATCTATGATGGTATTCAGCGTCCCCTTCCTGAACTCAGGGAGCTGTCTGGTGACTTCATTGCACGCGGACTAACTGTGGAGGGCCTCGACAAGAAGAAGAAGTGGCACTTCATACCCACGGTCAAGCCTGGAGGCCGTGTCGTTCCCGGTGATATCATCGGCGAGGTCCCCGAAACTGGCATAATCACGTCAAAGATAATGGTTCCCCTAGGTGTGGAGGGTGAGGTGGTTGATATCGCTGCCGAGGGTGATTACACAGTCGTTGACACTATCTGTAGGGTCCGGGATGCAGAGGGTACGGTTCATGATGTAGTGATGATGCAGAAGACGCCCGTTAGAGTGGGGCGTCCCTATCGTGAGAGAGTTCCGATGGACACGCCGCTGATCACTGGCCAGCGGGTGATTGACACGTTCATGCCGCAGGCCAAGGGTGGGACTGGTGCCATTCCTGGGGGTTTCGGGACCGGAAAGACGGTGACGCTCCACCAGTTTGCGAAATGGGCCGACGCTCAGGTTGTGGTCTACGTGGGTTGCGGTGAGCGTGGGAACGAGATGACCGAGGCTCTTGAGGAGTGGCCGCATCTCAAGGACCCGAAGACTGGTCGCCCTCTCATGGAGCGTACGGTTCTAATTGCCAACACATCGAACATGCCGGTCGCAGCGAGGGAAGCCTCTATCTACGTGGCGGTGACGATTGCAGAGTACTTCCGTGACCAAGGCTATGATGTTGCGCTGATGGCCGATTCAACTTCTCGTTGGGCTGAGGCACTTCGAGAGATCTCTGGTCGGCTTGGTCAGCTGCCCTCCGAAGAGGGGTATCCTGCCTACCTTGGATCCCGCTTGGCTCAGTTCTACGAGCGTGGTGGTCGAATAAAGACTCTTGGCTCCGACGAGCGCCTTGGCTCGGTCACGATATGTGGCGCAGTTTCGCCTCCTGGTGGTGACTTCTCCGAGCCGGTCACGCAAGCCACACTTCGGATTGTGAAGGTCTTCTGGGCTCTCGACAAGGATCTTGCGGCACGTAGATTCTTCCCTGCGATTAACACGCTGACCAGCTACTCGCTGTATCACAGCACTCTGGAACCGTGGCACAAGAAACACTTGGGGCCGGACTGGCCCGATCTTGTGAAGGAGGCCATGGCGATTCTCCAGAAAGATCAAGAACTCCGTGAGATTGTACAGCTGGTGGGTCCTGATGCGCTGCCCGAATCAGAACGTGCCACTCTCGAGGCTGCGCGGATGATCAAGGAGGACTTTCTGACCCAGAGCGCACTGCATGAGATTGACACATACTGTCCTATTGGTAAGACCTATAGGATGTTACGAATCATCATCAACTTTGCTCGCAAGATGAGCGAGGCTGTGAGAATGGGTGCCAGTGTAAGACGGATTCTTGAATTCAGTGTTCTGGACAACATCGCCAGAATGAAGATTGCACCATGGGACAGCTACGAATCAACAATGGACGCAATCGAACAGAAGATGGAACAGGAGTTCGATGCACTCCACCAAGAGCTTGCCACCTCGGGTCTTACGCATATGGCAGTAGAATGAGCTCTGCAGGTACATGCGGAGCTTAATACGCAAAATAGCCCATAATCGATTGATCAGATGTGACACTCAGGGAGATTCATGCACAGACTCGCAGGTGCAGACGGTGCCACCTGCATAAGACGCGTCTGAATGTTGTGCCCGGGGAGGGTAGCTCCAATGCCAAGGTCATGTTCGTAGGTGAGGCTCCTGGGGCCGAGGAGGACAAGAGCGGGCGCCCCTTTGTCGGCCGGTCAGGTGAACTACTCACAGAGATGCTCGAAGAGATTGGTCTCCAACGAGAGTCTGTATTCATCACATCAGTGTTGAAATGCAGACCTCCGAGAAACCGAACCCCCTTGGTGAGCGAGATTGAAGCTTGTATTCCATATCTCCATCGTCAGATAGAAGCAATCAATCCACGTATCATCGTCCTGCTGGGCGGAGTAGCAATCTCGTCGGTCATTGGGCCTTGGAAGCTATCCGATGCACATGGCAGGTTCTACGAGCATGACGGTCGTACGTTCTTCATGACATACCATCCTGCGGCCGCGCTGCGCTTTCCCAAAATTCGTACCGTCATGCGCTCTGACATGCAGGCTCTGCGAGAAGAACTGTCAATGAGTGGCGGTTAAATCTCAACATCCTGACGTACATGTGTGTATGTAGCGTCATGTCAGGTCGTAGCCGAGATGATATGCCAACAGTTCCCCGAGTTTGACACGGGATCAATCAATGCACTACTGAATGGACTGGCTCTTGTGCTGCAAGTTGGATATATTCTGTTCTCTCGTTGGTATTTCGTTCTCATTGTGTTTGGTTTCATGGTCTACGCTACAACACTGAATGACTCATTGGCAAAGACGCTAGTCGTCTTCGGAGTCTTCTCTTACATCTTGAGCCCCTTCCTTGCTGAGGTCATGGATACCTCCGTGGGAATTGAGGCATTCCTGCATGAAACATCATTTGGTGCAGCAGTTCTTGCAGTGAGTGACATTGAAGTGATGTCAGTACTTCTCGCGGCTGCTGAGGCGGTTGGCGCCATTTGCGTACTGTCCGGTGCAGTGATGTATTTGACCAAGCCCTCGCGGGAGTTGGAGGTACGCGGTCGTAGTCTCGTTGTGCGGGCACTTGTTCTGTTTGTATGCTTGTCGTTTCTGTCCCTGACGTTTCTGTAGACTCCGCTCATAGAGCAATTCTTAAAACGTGACCTACTGAGGTGCCAGCCACGGTTGACAATCTGGTCGTAGGCGGACTTACTCATGAGGAAGGAAACGTTCATCACGTATCGCACGGTTTCCGATGTGAGTGGGCCACTTCTAGTTGTTGAGCAGACCCACAATGTAGCTTACAATGAGGTTGTCAGGATTCGCTCTCCCACGGGACAGCTCCTGACGGGTACAGTCCTTGAAACTGGCCATGGCAAGGCCGTTATTCAGGTCTTTGAAGGCACTAGCGGCCTTGATACTCACAGTACCGCTGTACGGTTCATCGGTGAAACACTGAAACTCCCCGTGTCCTCAGAGATTCTGGGGCGGGTGCTTGACGGGTCGGGCAATCCTCTTGACAACGGTCCGCCGCTCACTGCCGAAGATCATTGGGACATCTACGGGTCGCCCATTAACCCTTACGCACGTCAGTATCCTCGGCAGCCGATTCAGACCGGTCTCTCAGTCATCGATGGCCTCAATACCCTTGTCAGGGGTCAGAAGCTGCCAATCTTCTCAGGGTCTGGCCTTCCACACAATCGAATAGCGGCACAGATAGTTCGCCAAGCGAAGATTCCTGGCGAGGAGAGCGATTTTGCCATAGTATTTGCTGCCATGGGCATAACGGCCACTGAGGCACAGTACTTCATCAAGTCCTTCGAGGAAACCGGTGCGCTGGAACATACTGCACTGTTTCTCAATCTCGCAAATGATCCTGCAATCGAACGAATAATCACTCCGAGAGCGGCTCTCACAGCCGCTGAGTATCTGGCCTACACAGCAGATATGCATGTTCTCGTAATTCTCACCGACATGACGAATTACGCAGAAGCGCTGCGTGAGATCAGCGCGGCACGCTCAGAGGTCCCCGGCAGACGTGGCTATCCTGGCTATCTCTACACAGACCTGAGCATGATCTACGAGCGTGCTGGCCGCATACATGGGCGCAAGGGCACAATCACCCAGATGCCAATCCTATCCATGCCTCAGGACGACATGACCCATCCGATTCCTGACCTGTCTGGCTATATTACGGAGGGACAGCTTCTCGTCAGTCGGGGCCTTCACAGACGTGGGATCTACCCACCAATTGATCCCGGTCCGTCGCTCAGTCGGCTCATGAAAGAGGGAATTGGTGAGGGGATGACACGATTCGATCACAAGGAGGTTCAGGCTCAGCTCTATTATGCCTATTCAGAGGGTCGAGACTTGCGTGATCTTGTCGCTGTCGTGGGCTCGGAGGCACTGACCGAACGCGACCAGGAGTACCTGAAGTTCGCTGACCGATTCGAGAAAGAGTTCATCAACCAAGGGGAACATGAGGATCGCACATTCGAGGAAACGTTGGACCTCGGGTGGAAGCTTCTCAGTGAGTTTCCTGAGCGGGAGCTCAAACGTTGTGACCCCTCCACTATAGCTTGGGCACAGGAAAAGGGTGTATACGTTCCGCCCTGAAGTGGTCGGGCAACCAAGTCCGAGCACAGGTGAGGTGTTCACTATAGAATTATCCATGGCTATAGCTGGCCAGAGCGCGTTTGTATCCTATTGCCCGATACCATGATGCAGATAGTGATCCCTCTCCTTCTTGGTGCCGAAGCTTCTCAGACCCTGTGTCTTAAGCTGTTTCTTGATGGCTGTTGCCTCGGACTTGCTGATTTCTCCCCGTCCGAGCATGTAGTCAACGATCTCTAGCGCCTGTGGCACTGTGTCACATCTGCGAATGTAATCTACGACATCTGGCATGTATGTTGTATGCTCCCCAGGTCGGCTCGATTCATCCTTCATGTCGTAACGGACTCCGGATACTCTGTATGTCTGGGTGCGGCCCTCCGCCATCTCTCGTGCGAGGGCGGGGAATGCCTCCTCAAAGTTCTTCTTCTCCATTGAGGCACACCAGCTTGCTGAATGAAGCGTGATAGTGGCTTCCTCATGGCACTAGCTCAGGGTCCGCTTATAATCTATGTTCTGCTGGCTAGCATCTGCAGATGGTCAGCCTCTTGCTGTCACCACAGTGCGTTCCGAACCACGCATGAAACTCCGTTCACCTGTAATTAGTACTGCTATACTTGTATGAATGACCATGGCAGCTCGTCGCTCAATCGGTCACCGTTGTTCGCCACTGAGAAGAAGGGGACTCCTGACTCACGTTCCGCCCTTCTCCACCCACCCAGTCCGCCGTAACGCGCTGCAAGCCTGATCACCATCGCCATGTTTCTGTCACCCAGCGATAGTGCTGCCTGCACCCTCGCCAAGCGCGGATCCAAGCTCTCCATCTGGACCTGTGGAATGTCACGGATTCCTCTTTGTACGATTCTGAGGCGATGACGAATCTCCTCGATCGGCGGCTGAGGATACCTCTCAAAGCGCGTGTGAGCCTTGGGCACGAAAGGGTTCACACTAACTGTCATTCTAATGTGTGATATGTCATATAACCTTCCTACCAGTGTGGGTATCTCTCTCACGTCATCATGTGTTTCACCGGGAAGGCCGATAATGAAGTATAATTTGACAGACTTGATACCTGCCTCAGCGGCTATGCTTACAGCCTGCTCGATTGCATCATCGTCAAGTCCCTTCCCAATTGCCCTCCTCAGTTCTTGAGAGCCAGTTTCAGGTGCTATTGTCAGTGTTCGCTGTCCGCTCTGCACCAGCATTCGTGCAAGTGACATGGTGACTGAGTCCGCTCGAAGAGACGGGACACTGAACTCGTGATTACCGCTCACAATGAAGGCAACCAGCTCCTCTAGTTGGTCCATGTCCCCTAGTGACGAGCCAATCAAGGCCACCTTCGCAACAGGAGTTTCATGTAATCCCCTGGACACTATGTTCTGCAACGTTTGTAGTGACCTTGCACGGTGAGGCCTACATATATGTCCCACTAGGCAGAACTTGCATGAATGACTACACCCCCGTGTGACCTCCACCAGCAGAGCACGCCCAAAAACGGGCTCATGTCTGTCGCCTGGGGGGACATCAGGAACGACCTGCCTTGTCGGATGAAACACTTCGTCGAGGTTCCTCATAACTAGGCGCCTAATGGCGGAACGGGGCCTAGAGGGCACGTATACTCCCTCAAGCTCCGCCATGGTATCTATTGCATGTTGCCTAGAGCTGCTCTCCATTACAACTTCTGTGATGTCGTGAATTGCTTGATCACCCTCTCCTATCACAAATGCGTCCACGAACATCGCAAATGGCTCTGGGTTTGCACTGACTGCCGGGCCTCCCACTATCACTATGGGGTCGGTTTCAGCACGTTCGCGTGCCCAGACTGGCACTCCCCCCAGTTCGAGCATCTGAATCATATGGACAACATCGGTTTCGTAGGTCAGTGAGAACCCCACGATGTGGTTCTCACGAAGCGGTCTTCTGCTCTCAATTGAGTGAAACGGTGATGGCACGTCAAATCTGAAGTATCTCTCGCAGGATGTATCTGGTCTTCCATTGAGTAATGAGTAGAAGAGATGCGTGGCCAGTCCTGTCATTCCCGCCCTATATGTTGAGGGATAACAGAGCCCAAACAGGATCTTGACATGTCTGGTGTCCTTTAGATAGACGTTCGCCTCCCGAGGAAAGTCTTGCAAGATGATGCACCATCGCGTTGGTCAGATGTCGACAAGTTTCTTCAGCTGCGTTGCTAGAAGAAGCTTGTGCGGAGGGATGTCCCTGTCGACAATTACTCCGACACCCGTTCTAGCACCTGTATGAATAACGACCCCTGGTGCAATCGAAGTTCCAATTCCCGTCTTGACATCATCACCAATAATCGCCCCCAGTTTTCTTCTGCCGGAACTGACACGCTTACTCTTCACTGTCACCTTTATGGGCTGATCATCATGCCGCAGATTCGCAGTAATGGTCCCGGCGCCGAAGTTTGAGTTGCGCCCGATGATGGAGTCACCAACGTACGAGAGATGCCCTACGTTTGTTCCCTCCATGATTATACTGTTCTTTATCTCAACAGCATTTCCTATCTTGACCTTCCTTACAAGTGCCGTATGGGGTCTGATGAAACAGTTTGGCCCCACTACACACTCTGGGCCAATGAACACGGGGCCAATGATGTATGCGCCACTTCTCACAATCGCGCCCCGCTCGACAATGACATTGCCCTTGAGGACTGCGCCCTCCTCCACCTCGCCCTCTATCCTCCTCACTGCACTGTCAAGAAATAGCTTGTTTGCCTCAAGCAGATCCCACGGTCTTCCAACGTCAATCCACCACGAAGGCAACTCATAGAATCCGACTACCCCCCTCTTGATTAGAATCTTGATCGAGTCTGTAATCTCGTATTCTCCACGCGGAGATAGTTCTGTCTGCTCGATTGCATCCCACAAATCGGGTCCTGCCACATATATTCCTGCATTCACAAAACTGCTGTCTACTTCTCCGGGCTCGGGCTTCTCCACAATGTCAATGACCCTCTGGTCATCGACAACAACGGCGCCGTAGGCCGAAGGGTCTTCCTTCCATATCACTGATAGTGTCAGTGACATACCGCTCTTCTGATGTGCCTTGATGAGTCCGGCAAAGGAGTCCGCCTGGACCATCAAGTCGCCATACATTATGAGGATTTCGTCGTTTCCGGCGAAGTCCCTTGCCAGAGCGGCTGCATGGGCGGTGCCTTTCCTCTCTGTCTGTGTGATGTATGATATTGTCATGGACTCCCAATCATGAGCGCCAATACGGTCGCGCAGCTCCTTCTCATGATACCCTGTGATCACTAGGACCTCATCTATCCCCGCGTCCCGGAGCCCACGCAGCGTGTGAAATATGAGCGGCTCGCCGCCAACAGGTAGAAGATGCTTTGGTGTATTGGCAGAGAGAGGTAACATCCTTGTCGAATCGCCCGCGGCCAGTATTGCTGCCTTCATTGGTCTTCGCCGGTCTGTGCCTCCTCATGTCGAATAAAGGTTTACCGTGGGCATGAAACTGGGCACTTATCTAACGCGGTCATGGACCGCGTTACGCTAATCCCGACGGCGATACATTAATATACTCCATCGTGTCTTCAATAGCTCGTATCGTGCGGCGGTGAACCATACTTCACCTCTCACGATCCACAACACAAAGGAGATTCGATATAAGATGATGACTGATGCCGAGCTTCAAGAAGAGCTCAAGGACATGAAGCTGACCAAGAGCCAGATGATCGTTCTCGAGATTCTGCGAAGCAGTGGAAAGGATGGAGTTACTCCGAAGCAGCTACTTGACAAGGTGTCATTTGCCCCACGAACCGTGAGGTATGCTCTCAGGAAGCTGCTGAAGAAGAAGTTGATCAAGAGGGTTCCGTGTCTTCAGGATATGCGTCAATACATATACATACCCGCATGAGGAAGACTAATGGAAACCGTTGAACGCAGCCCTGTTGACACAAGGCCTTCTGTGGGCCACCATCACGATCATGTCGATGTAGTGCACTTCAGAAGTAGACTTCCCAAGGGTGCGTCCTGTATGGCTGGTGACAGTGGGATGGATTCTCTCAAAATTCTTACAGGTGAGGAGGCGATTGCGGCATTCAAGGCGCTTGCTGATGAGAACAGGAGACGAATTCTCCATGCTCTAAAGGCGCGAAGGATGTCCACTAGCGAGATTGCTAAGCTGTTGGCTCAGCAGAATCCTGACAAGGAGATCAAGATTCAGACCGTGAGATATCATCTGAAAGAGCTTGAGAGGAGCGGCCTCATCCAACAGGATGGCTACGAACCTGCGGGCAACGGTGACACACACATAATGAAGAAGCTCTGGCGAGCGACCGCAGAGAACATATTCATTGCTACAGAGCATCTTGCTGAAGTGCCCTCCCGTAGGGCAGCAGACATTGCAATGGCCTATGACATAGTACGGGTCATGAAACAGCTCGGATTCGCAATCCCCGAAGAGCCTGCTCTGGGGGATTTGGCAAAGAAGTATGTGGAATGGGACCGCTTGTGGCGGAAGGGTCGACGTCATGCGGAGCAGGTTCTCCGTAACGTTCCCATAATTGACCCTGAAGTGTATGTTGCACTTCGTCGACTACTGAGCATCATACATTTGCACGAAGATGACTATGAGCGATACTGGCAAATCAGCCGCCAAGTCACAGACAGGATTCGAGAGGCATACCGAAAAGGCGCTGGCAAGAACCCTGAGGTCTACTAGACCTAGGGCTTCATTGCCTTGTTGATTTTGGATATCTCGTACGTAGCAACCGTCGGATGGTACCCGCAATCTTTGGCCCAACACCTTTTACTCGTTTCAGTTCTTTCTCTTCTGCCGTGAAAACTCTCTCAAGAGTACCAAATTCCTCCAGCAATGCACGTGAGATCACGGTGTCAACACCTGGGAAACCTGAAAGTATGTATTCCAAGGTCTGAGCGTCACTCGCTCTTGACTCTGCAGTTCGCGTGCGCAGGGGCTTCTTATCCTCTCTCTGCTCAATTACAGCAATTCTGTAAAGCATTTGCGCAGTTTCTTCGGCATTTCGTGTCCATAGAATGGGTACTTGTATGCGAATGGCAATAGAGGCCAAAGCACCAAACACAGCTGCAGGATTCACCGCACGGAGTCCAGTGATCTGTTCCCCCTCAATTATCAACACTGGCCGCCGGTATGCAGCACGAAGAGCACTGAGCTGTGAGAACAGCCTCCCATCAATAAGGGACTGGATGAAGTCACCAGCCTCCTTGCGTTCGATTGCCACCTCCTCGGAAGCGACATAGTCACCAATCTGCAACCTTTCCCCTGATATGTCCACATCGAGCCGCGCCAGTTCTCTTGCCACGGCCGTAGAGAGTTCCCGCGAGTCAACTATGAGTCTAACGCGTTGGTTTCTCCTCTTAGTTGTCGGGGGTAGTGACTCTGCAATGGTTCCTGTGTCCTCCTCGAAGTCGTCTAGGCTTGTTTGTGACACTCCCATGTCCTGAGCGGTGCCAAGATTCCGGAGCGTAGAAGGCATCCTCTTGAGTTTGCTCAATACGCTCCAGTGATAGTACTCGTCGTGAGTCCCGCGTGCAACGAATATGACGACTCTTCCTGGCGTTCGTCTTCCTGTGCGGCCGCGACGTTGAATGTACGGAACTACGGACGGCACACAATCATAGAAGATGACAAGATTGCACTCTGGGATATCAAGGCCCTCCTCTCCCACCTGCGTAGCGACGAGCACGTTGAACTCGTTGTTACGAAAGCCATCCAGTATCGCAATCTGCTTCTTCTGACTGAATCCCTTGTCAAGACTCCGTGAGCTCTGGCCCACAAAGCGACTGACACGTGCTTCATCGAGCTGACTGAGCGTTTCCACGACCTCGATGGCTGTGTCCCTGAATCTGGTGAAGATAAGAATCCTTGAGTCCTTGTTGAATGAGAGTTGCTCACTGACTATTTCTAGCAGCAGCTCTGCCTTTGGGTGCCTGTGCCCTTTTGCTATCAATGCCTGGAGGAGGTTCTCGAACTGCCGAAACTCAGACCTAGAGATGAGGTCCGCCACACCCTTGGACCCCTTCTTGTTCCTCACCTCTTCGTACATTCCTTGGATATATCGCAATGTTGGTGTGAGTCCTTGAGTGCCTATGAACTCCAACAGACTGTTTACTCTCAGGGCCGCCGTGAGGTTTCTGATCAGCATGAACAAGTGGCGTGGCGGACGGGTATACGTTCCAATCTCTTTACGTATCTGACTCTGCAGGTCTAGGATCTGTTTCTTGCTGAGTCTTCTTGGATCCGGTACAGAATATCCATAATTCTGGAGTGGAGATATGTAGTTCTTCAGCAACTCATACAGGATGTCACGAAGCACCTCTATCTCAGAGGGAAGCGTGATATACCGAACCTCGCTGTCAATGGCGACTACGTATTTCTTGACATCAGGGCTAGAATGGTCCCGAATCTCGACCCGCTGAAGACGTAGGTTTCCACAGACTGTCTTGATTTGTTCTGTTTCGTGGCCGGGTGATGCAGTCAGACCTAATGACAGCTGGTGCAGACCTTGGCGTTCGTACATCTCGGCCACGAATGTATACGCATAGTTTCCAACCCCCCTGTGAGCCTCATCATAGACTATCAGGGACACATCTTGCAGACCATAGCTGCCCTGCACAAGATCATTCTGAAGTGCCTGGGGCGTCATCACGATTATCTTGCTCTTCTTCCAGACCTCTTTTCTCACAGCCGGTCCGTCTTGACCTGTCAGGCAGACCACTGAGTCCTCTGGTACATCAACGACCCTTCTGAGAAACCTGGCCTGTTGGTCGGCCAAGGGCCTTGAGGGCGCGAGGAACAGTATCTTTGAGTCCGGATACTTGTCGAGGCGGAGCGCTGCAACGAGGGCTGCAATGACAGTCTTGCCAAGGCCTGTACTGAGAACGACGAGTGTGCTCTCTCG
>QMYR01000012.1 GCA_003662765.1 Candidatus Thorarchaeota archaeon | reverse complement strand
TTCATCATAGAGTACCAGCCGCTGGTCAAGTCGCGGGGAGCAGCCCTGCTGCTCGGTGTTGTGGGGGTGCTGTGGTTCACGGAAGGAATAAGCCTCGTTGCCACATCCATCATGATCCCCATACTCATTGTGCTGTTTGCCATTCAGGGACCTAGGGCTGCTCTTGCGCCCTTCTTCGACCCAGCAGTGGCCCTCATCTTTGGTGGCTTTCTCATCGGTAGAGCGCTCAGCAAGTATGACTTGGACAAGAGAATCGCTCTCCTCATCCTATCGAAGGGTGCAGGATCGGGGCCCCGGTTGATTCTCACAGTGATGGCTGCGTCGGCCTTTCTGTCGATGTGGATTAGCAACACAGCGTCCGCTGCGATCATGATTCCCATAGCACTCGCCGTGATCTCGAGGTTGCGGACCGAAGAGGTCAAGACGAAGTATGGTAAGACGCTTGTCCTCGGTGTTGCCTACTCGGCGACCCTTGGTGGTGTGGCCACTCTGGTTGGCTCTCCGCCAAATCCCCTTGCGGCTGCCTATGTGAGTTCATTTCTGGGGATGCAGATCTCTTTCATGACATGGCTTCCGTTCGGTGTACCTGTTGTGCTGATCATGCTGCCAATCATGTGGCAATGGCTCATGTACAGGTTCAAGGTACCAAAGGACATAGAAGAGATAAGGGAACTGAAAGAGATCTCTGAGAAGGAATATGCCCGCCTTGGCCCCATCACTGCTGAACAGAAACTGGTCCTCGCCGTATTTCTGGCTGTTGTGGGACTGTGGCTCACAGAGAAGGTCCCCGACTTTGTGGCCAACATGGTCGGCTGGAGCGGCCATGGAATCTCAAGCTCGACTATTGCGTTGCTCGGCGGCTTCGCCCTACTTGTCTTCAGGCTGCTGGATGAGCACGACGTCTCGCACGAGATCAATTGGGGCTCGCTATTGATTCTCGGCAGTGGCATTGCCTTGGGCGGGGCCATGATTCAAACAGGTCTGTCGACCTTCATTGCCCATCAATTGTCTGCGCTGGGATACTTGCCCTCGTTCCTGGTGATCATTGTGATTGGAGTCGTCGCTGTTCTCGTCACCATGGTGGCCTCAAACACCGGAGCAGCCGTCATCCTCATTCCAATCGCGATTCCTCTGGCCGCTGAGCTACGCATCGACCCGCTGCTCATAACGATGGTCATCGCCATAGCGGTGTCCATGGACTTTGCCCTCCCGACAGGCACTCCGCCGTCAACGATTGCCTACAGCACGGGACGGGTAGAGATGCGAGAGATGGTCACCGCAGGGCTGGTGGTCGACCTGATTGCCGTTCTTGTCGTCACAATCGTCGTCGTGTATCTCTGGTCTTTGTTTGGACTTGTGGTGTTATAGTTGTGGCTTGTCGCTTGGGCCTCTGATCTACTCGGACTTGGTGCGCTCTCGCCAATGACATGGGACAGCATGACTATCGAACTGCGAAGGGCTTAAATCTTGGGCGCCTCGCGTTGCTTCAGGAGGCGCAAAACCTTGGACTGGTTGGCGAAGATTATTAACAATTCTCCGGACGAGTTCGTTCATGCCAAGATTCTCAAGTACGGAAAGGGTACGCATCCTGGCCCGCGGGCGTTCCTGACACTCTCGTCGAAGAAGGTGGGTTTCAAGGCCGACTTGGACTTCGAGAAGGTGTTCATCAGGGCATACGCTCATGGTGTTCCGGACGTTTCTCAGAGAGTGTCTGGCGTCATCACAACGTACACAGACAGGCGTGACGACTTCGACAAGATGTCACTGCCACTCGACTGGCGCAAGGCGAAGGGCAAGGGCGCCACGACATACAAGGCGAAGATTAGGGAGACGATTCCCCTCTCTCATCTCAGAGAGCTGTTGGAGACAGACGATCCGACGACGTTCTTCCTCCTGTCAATCAGTCCAAGTGATGGTACAAAGCCGTGGAAAGTCACAACGAAGACATCTTTTCCCAAGACTCCCCCCTCCCTTGACGAGGAGTCCGAGAAGGATCCCACATTCTGCAAGGGCGCCCTCGGCCGCACTCCTCAGGTCATGGAATTCCTTCTTGACGAGGTTCTACCAGATGTCCGCGACAAGGTCACAGACAAGACAAAGAAGATTGTGATTCATCAGGACATTGTCATAGAAGAGATCGAGATTCCTGAAGACCTGGGTCTGTCCTTTGCTGAGAAACGCCGCTTGGCCAAGAAGACGGGCCGGCTGGTTCGGAGAGTTGACATGGACGGGCAGCGGTATGAGAGTGAGTTCCGTTTCGTCGCATAGAGACCGTGACCTTTAAATTGACACCGTTGGTCGCTTCTCCGACACGAAGCGGCTCGCAGGTGGCACAGATGCTCCAGTTTGAACTTCCCGAACTCCCCGGCTTTCCGACGCTCTTCCTACCCTTTGCAATTATGTTCATAGTATTCTCACTGATGGCCTTCGGCTGGATGGTGATACACGTGGAGCATAGCCGCCACTTTTCGAAGGTCAAAGTGTTCATGTCGGGAGCCATCGGCTCAATATTTATGGGTCTTGGCCTACATATGTTGCTGCTCTGGTTCGGTGCATAGATTTGTGAGGACCGAACTCCCCCGCCTGTCAAGCGGCGCCGACGTATTTTCGGAAACGGTATATCCTAGTAGCATTCATATCGGTGAGCTCGTGATTTTGAGGTAAGATACAACACATCATATCCAAACCGGAACTCGCTGAGGGGTGGACCGTTGCTTACTAAGTCTGACATTGAGAAGATGGCCGGGGAGAGCCGGCGAACACTGGTCAGCGAGTTCCAAGAGAAATATGCAAGTCTAAGAACACGGGCCTTTCGAGTCCCCGTTGAACAGGCGTCTAAGATTGCCGATGCCCTGAAGTGTCCGCTCCAAGTGGCAACAATTGCTTACCTCATTGAGATGGATGGAATCATGTCAGCGAAGCGTGCTGTGGACCTGATGGCCGTGGAGCTACAGCGCCGGGCCTCCATAGGGGAGGAGATTCCTAACATACCAAGTCACATTCTTGAGTTCTCCATCAATGAGGGCAAATGGATTGAGTACATATACGGCCGATTTGCGCGGGACGTTGAGCAGAAGACGCGCAGCCTGGTCAACTTGGAGGGTGCCCTTGACACAGAGGCTGCAACCGTGGAACAGGCGCTTGCTGTTCTGAGAGAGCGGGCTCGTGTGGCCGAGGGGAGCATTGCGCCAGTCGTCACAGCATGGCTGAAAGAACATCCTAGGGCCACGAGTCTTGATGCCCTCCTTGCCTTTGGACCCGCACTCACGAAGTGGCCTCGGAACACCTTCCTTGGGAGGCTGTCCGTCGCCAGACGCAGAAACCAAGCGTTCTTCCGACTGCTCAACAAGATACTCTCAACCGCATCTGACTCGGCGACCATGGACGACACGATGCGCCGTGTCAGTGCACTAATCGATGAACTCTCAAGCGAGTTGGCTGATCTCAGCCCAACCGCGGTGTCGCATCTTCTTCTTCATGTGACGCCACGCCCTATCGGTAGGGGTGACAGGTCGCCCTACGTCAGTGTAGGCGCGGCCTTGTACCGTGGCGGCAAGATAGAGCCTGACATGAATTCCCCGTTCGACTTTCTTGAGCGAGACATTCATCTTGCAAGACGTAGACGGGAGGAGGAGCGGGAGCAGTACCTGATGGAACGAATCTCACGAGTCATCAGGGTGCTCACGTACAATGGTAGTACCATTGACGACTGTGTGGCAGAGACTCTCTCGGAGATTGCCGATAGGTTCGGCATATCCAAGGCCTCTGTTGAAACGTACACAGAGGAGGCAAAAGAGAACCTTCAGATGGTTCCTCTCGACCAGCGCGACGAGTCAGCTGCGCGCATAGTCTACGACTTCGTGATGGGGCATGTCTACAACAGGTGACCCTCGATGATGCGTGCGAACCCCATGTTCTGGTTGCTCGAAGTGGAAACGTACGACTTCGACGCGGGTGTTCTCAAGGGCGCCGAGCTCACTGGGAAGGTCATGATAATCTCGAGCCAGCTGTGGTCTCTCATCCGAGGGGACAATGTGATGTCCATGCTCATTGGTCCAGGCATCTTCAAGGGAAACGCTGTCATTGGGAACCGCAGGGTAGACATGGTTGAGTATCTCAGTGGGCTGATGTTCGATCCCTCCCAGCTCCGTGTTTCAGAGCCTCTTCCCCAGGTGGACATTGTGAACCCGGAGGTCATTGACCCCCTTGAGGCTCGAAAACAAGAGGAGATTGTCACAATCATACGAAAGGTCATTGTTGAACGCGGCAACGTTCTACCAGGCAACGTGATTCTTCGCCACCAGCCCAATGCGTCAATCCCTTTCACGGCACATGCCTTGGACCTTGCCAAGAAGATCAACGTGTCACATGTTTCTGGGGTTCAGAGAGCAAGGTTCATTCTTGCAGGGACCAACG
This sequence comes from Candidatus Thorarchaeota archaeon, assembly GCA_003662765.1. Classification (GTDB taxonomy): domain Archaea; phylum Asgardarchaeota; class Thorarchaeia; order Thorarchaeales; family Thorarchaeaceae; genus B65-G9. The sequence goes on along the minus strand of QMYR01000012.1, from coordinate 20,489 downwards.
GGCCCATGTACAAACCCTTTGTGCAACACTTCCGCAAGAGGGGCTTCATCAACCCCGAACGTCTGAAGGTCATGGCCACCCCGTTCGGCCGGTTCTCACGGTTTCTTGACTCAGAAGTCATGTCTGACTGGATGATTGTGGAAAAGGCGGGTGTTGATGACCGCATCGGCGTGGAGGCCATTCGTGCCGAGTATGACGATGTGCTGAGTCAGATTAGTCGTGCTCAGGACAAGTACATCTACGAACTGTGACCCGACCGCAAAGGTCTTTGCTGTCAGCAAACGGCCATGGAGCGAGGACACGAGACTTGGAAGTCGCCGATGCGAGGATTCAGAAGATTCTGGCCCAACCGTACACGATAGTCATCCGAGCTGCTCGGCAGGAACTGGTTGCTCGTGTGGAAGTATACCCTGCAAGGCTGTCCGATAGGCAACGTGCGGTTCTTGCGGGAATGGTCGAGTTTGGGAATCGCCCGTCGGGATTGCTTGAGATTCGCAGGTCGTGGTTCGTCAAGTTCAACAAGCCTGTCTACTATCAGCCAAGGGAGTTTCATGACTTTCTCCGCGGCGCGAGAGCAATAGTAATCCCAAAGGGGGCATCACCACCGTTTCTTGAAGATCTTCGTGACTTCCTGAGGCGTATTCAGACGAGCGAGCCAAGAGTCGTGGCCGTGTGCATGCATTGTCTAAGAAGTGACCGCCTCACAGTGCTAACTAAGCGAAACGCTGTCAAGGTGTCAGAGAAGGAAGTGGCATGCCTGACTTGTGCTCAGGCAGAGCTGAAACTGGAGTTGAAGAGTCTTGGTGTGAACCTCTCGCAGGGAATGCTGCGCCAGTTGCAGTTCCAAGTGGCGAAGATAAGGTCAGTTCAACGAGTCATTGAGGCTCTCATGCCAGGCTTTGACCCGACACGGAATCCGGATCTCACATTATTCGACAGAATCGAGGCTGTGGGCGTCGAGTCGACTCGCCAAGTGGGAGACCTCCCTCTTCCTGAGTCCTTCAAGAGCCTCCTAGCCGAGGCCGGTTACGAACGTCTACTTCCTGTACAGGAGCTGGCAGTCAGAGCGGGACTGCTCTCTGGCGAGAGTCTGTTGGTCGTGTCGTCGACATCGTCAGGCAAGACGCTCATCGGAGAGCTGGCAGGAGTCCCCCGCGCCATGAAGGGCCGAAAGATGATCTATCTCTCTCCCCTTGTGGCCCTCACCAATGAGAAGTACGAGCTCTTCAGAAGGCGCTACCGCAAGCTTGGCCTGAAGACGGGAATCAAGGTCGGGATGTCACGGTTGGATGTGGGTAATGAGGGTCGACCCATTGTTGATACGGATATCTCGAGGGCTGATATCATCTGTGCCACATACGAGGCGCTCGACCTGATATTTCGGTCACAGGAGACCGAAGCCTTGGGCGACATTGGCACCGTGATAGTGGATGAGATTCAGAACCTAGCAGATCCTGAGCGAGGACCAGAGCTCGACGGTCTGTTGGTGCGGCTGAAACACCATGCTCCTCGGGCTCAGATTCTGGCGCTCTCCGCAACAGTGGGGTCTCCCAAGAAGCTCGCGAAGGAGCTTGGACTGAGGCTTGTCAACTACACGGGGCGACCGGTACCTCTCGAACGACATCTCGTTTTCGCAAGGAGCGACGAGGAGAAGCGAAGAATAATCCGGCGTCTTGTCGTCGATGAGTTCAGGACCGTGAGCAGTTCTGGAACCAGGGGCCAGACAATTATCTTCACTTTCTCCCGACGAAGGGCCCATTCGCTGAGTGATTGGCTTCGCGAGAATGGGGTTTCTGCAACGGTCTATCATGGCGGCCTCTCGTACGTTCGAAGGCGACGGGTCGAACAGGCCTATTCGAAACAGAGGTACGCATGTGTTGTGACAACTGCAGCCCTCGGAGCGGGAATGGACCTCCCGGCCTCGCAGGTGATCTTTGAGTCACTGGCCATGGGTGCTGAATGGTTGACCATTGCCGAGTTCGAACAGATGCTGGGCCGTGCCGGTCGGCTTGGGAAACACGACCGCGGGAAGGTCTATCTTATCGTGGAACCGGACCGGAAGTATCACAGCGGACAGGACCGAGCGGAGGACGAGGTTGCGATGGATCTTCTGAACGGGGTCGTCGAAGATGTTGAGCCCTTCGCAGACCTTGAGACCTCCGCCGAGCAAGCATTGGCGACAATATGTGCCACGGGTGTTACGAGCCTCGAAGATGTTGCAAGAGTCTACCGCAAACACCTCTCTGTTTCTGTCCCCCCCTCTGACGCACTCAAGCATCTAGTTCGACGACACATGGTTCGCGTGCGCAAGGGAATACACGTCACTGAGTTGGGACGAGCGACAACTCTCTCGTTTCTCACACCCACACAGGGACTGGAGGTACTAAAGCTAACGTCGAAGATGGATGTTCTTGACATCGCCATAAAGCTGGAGCCCTTTGAAAATGTGTATCTGAGCAGCAAGCTGCAAGGCGAGATTGACTCTGCGTTCCGCACTCACATGCCTACAAGGTTCTTCTCAGGGGTCTTCATGGACATCAGCGATCTATCGGGGAAGCGGGGTGGCACCTCTCGTCTTCCCAGCTGGGTTTTTGATGTCTTCAGCAAGTGGACAACCCATTTCTTCAATTGTGGATGCCCATTGTTCCCTGAGTGCGACCACCCGAAGATCAAACTTGGTCGTTGGCTCGTAGAACAGAGGAAGGCTGGCCTTAACCCGACCGGCCTCGCCAAGAAACTTCACGATGAGTTTCATCTGTGGGCGTATCCGGGTGACATCTACTCGTGGCTTGACACGCTGATTCATAACCTGAAGGCCGTTCAACGAGTGGCAGCGGTGGCAGGAAAAGTAGACCTAGGCGTAGAGATCGAGGGGCAGATTGCAAGAATTGAGCGGCCCCTCGATGCACAGCACGGTGACAACTCGGGACTCGAAGAGGACTGACTCACGGTGCCATCGGATTACCATGATCATTGTCGAACTCGAATCGCACGCGCAGATTGTTGATTGCGTCCAAATCTAGGGAGTCAATGTTCAGATCAACCCAGAGATGAAGGTCGCGTCTGAGCCTCTCACGAGGCGAGATGTCTGCAGGTGTGGCCACAGGGTCCTCCGATACAAGTTCGAATCGGGTGCTCCCGCACTTGCACGCGCCATCCAGAACCATGTCTATGTCACTTGAGGTTTCACCGCAGTTTCGACACCGAAAGATCATGTTTCTCTCCACGTTCTCTCCTGTGAAACCTGACTATAGTACTTGGTAATCCATTCGTAATACTCGGTCTAGTATTGTGCCGCACAGAGGTCTATCACCAATGGCCTCGGGGCTGGGATACAGTCTTATGTGACAGGAAGCTACCCCGACTTGAGTGAGGTCATGTAGAATGGGAAAGACTTGTGCAATCTGCCGTGGCAGGCCCAAACTCAGGTGTGACCGTTGCAGAAACGAATTCTGTGGCCTTCATGCGATAAAGTGCCATTCGTGCGGTACCATCACCTGCGTCCGCGACCTAGGGCGACGCGCTCAGTGCCCCGTCTGCAAGAAGCCCCTTCCTATTTGTCCGGAGTGTCTTCTCAATGGCGAGATAGTTCGCACGATCTCCGATCCACCGGTCTGTCCAGAGTGCGGCTGGACTGCAGCCTAACTCCATGCGAGCAGCAGAATGGCCGTGATCAGTATCCCAACAATGAGTGCTGCAACCCATGCCTTCTTTCCCATCCCCCACACAATCGGTATGGGCCCGATGAGAATAATCCCCTTGCTCTCTGTGTGAGCTCGCTCTCCTTGGCCATTACCACTAAACGCGCTAGCGACTCCGGCAATGACCAAAAGGATCCCGACAATTATGACAACCAACCCTGCATAGAAGAGTGTTTCATTCATCTGGAGCAATCCGTGTCACCTCTGTTCTTGTGTCAAATGGCACCACAGGCATCTCAAACGTTATTCTCTCATATCCTCCCACCCGCTGCCCCCGTTCAGCAAACAAGACGATGATGTCCCCTAGAATGTCATAGTCTAACTGTGTGTCCACTTCTAGCACCTTCGACCCTACCGGGAAACGCCATATGATGTCAAAGTCATATGGTGCTTCTTCCTCCTCAATCCATGTTTCTATCCTGTTGGTTCCCCTCATGAACCGCCCAGCGAAGTCTATGACAAAGACCGTTGCTACTGTTTTCGCGCCTCGGGCCATGATGTCCACATGGTTGATAATGGCCCGCACTCGTTCGCCGTTGATCTCCACGCGCTCCTTGTCAAGAAAGTACTGCATGTTGCTCCAGACCTTTGAGACTTCGGCCTCAAAGAGGGTATCATCAGCGAGAACCCTAGCGTAGTATCCCTCGGGGTCTGAGTACTCAAAGGTGAGGATCTCATGCACCTCCCCCGTCTGAGCCACCGAGAAGAAGGCGGTCGCATATATCGGCTCAACAAGGTCGTCACTCACATCCCTTTCACTCATTGAGATCACCTACTCAAGCGGCACCGCGGGGAGGCCATCACGTGACAGGGCCTCAGCAAGGACACGGGCGTTCTCCGTGAAGCAATAGGTGATGACCGGGTCGACGTTCTTCGCAAACTGGATTAGACCGGGATAGTCCGTGTGAGCACTGAGAGGCAGCCCACCGCTTCCGTACTGGGGGAGCGACCAGCCCGAGAGGTCAAAGTCTACCATGAGTGCTTCCATCTGTTGTGCAACCGAGGACCCAACGACTTTGACAAGATTGTGGTACATGTGTCTAGTTGAAGAGGAAACGACAGTGCATCCGTGTTCAATCAGTCTGCGAGCCTCTGCAGAGTCAAGAGTCACGTATTGGAGATCAATGCCATGACGGGAGTACACCCTTGACACCGTGTCGATTGCACCGTTCCCGGCGAGCACCTCAAAGCCCTCGCCATGGAGAAGGGCAATGGCCTCCTGTGCCTTGCCAAGCGAATAGGCATGAAAGCGTGGTATTCGACCTGAGTCGAGAACCTCTCGTGCCACACGTACGATGTCGCCATACACGCGTTCTCTGCTGGGAAAGACCCACTCGGGAGAGCCGTACGTTGCCTCCATCACAAGAACGTCGGCCTTGGTCGGCTGCGCCCTTGTGTGCACGAGGCTGTCAACATTGTTGAAGTCGCCAGTGTACAATACTGTTGCCCCGTCATCGAACTCGATAAGAAACATGGTGGAGCCCAGGACGTGGCCTGCATCTAAGGCAGTGATCACAACATTCCCGTGGAAAATGCTCCTTCCATACTCCACGACTGTTGTCGCGCTCTTGAGTCGGCCTCCCCTCGCTGCAAGCGTGTCCAGTGTTCCTTTTGTTGCGATAACTTCGCGTGCTCCGCCGAGCGATTGCGTGTGATCCGTGTGGGAGTGCGAAAGAAGTGTGGGGCCATCCGCAATGCCCGTGTCAAGTCCTATGCGTATGTTTCCGTATCTAAGGAGAAAGCCAGTGCGCTGTCGTGATACTTTGACTCCTGACATTTGGGAACGTGACAATTCCACCCCGTCCCCAGTAAAGCGTTTTCGAATGGGGGTGTTTCCATCTACCCCAGTGGAAGACCGAAAATCACAGCGTCTTGCGGAGCATGTCCACCTGATACGGTCCGTCTGCACTGTCTGTCAATGCAGCCAACACATCCAAGACTTCTCTGCCATGTGGTCCGACTTCTACTCTGACGGTTTCGTAGCGGTCACGCTGAGCCAGAGCCACTACGGCCGCTGCGACGTCGCTCGCATCAATCCTCTCTTGATCCCACGCGAGGACACGCACCACGAGAGTGTCAGAAATGCTATCGCCGCAGATGAGTATCTTTGGCGTTCCCTCCACCTTCACTGAGAATGCTCTAGTACGTGATACTGCAAGGTCAAGCGCAAGCCAGACGTGAGACGCATCAACGCTCGTTGTGCCCCGCTGCGCCCACAGAAAGGCACGGACCTCTTCCGGGTCCTTCACCTCGTGAAGTGAGATATTTCCTTCTGTATAGAACGCGCTATTGAACTCAGAGTATAGTAGGTGAGTAGTTGGAACAAACCCGAGGGATGTCAACGGCTCTCGTGTCCAAGATGGCAACACAAAATCATAGGGAAACGGTAGCCGCAGTTGGTCGTCCGCTGCAACAAGGGCGTCGACATCGCGGATGGACGATGTCCTAAAGAACGGCAATGACGACTTGATCATGCTTCTGAGTAGGCGCTCCCGGTGCTCCTCGCTCATGATCACCGACACGAGGGCAAGGCCTAGCCGCCTGCGGTCCCTGTAGACTGCAGTGCCGCCCACTGCTTCTCCGTCGAGTGTGATCAGGTACAGCATGGCATCGGCCAGCTCGCCAAAGGACTCCATACATTCCCGAATCTCGTCGGACATGTCAAGCCCGGCACGGGAACACATGTCGAACCACTTGCCGAACTCCGGAGGGAATAGCCTGCTGTTGTAGATCATGCTCTTTGTCATTCAGGCATTCTCCTTGAAGTATGGAATTATGTCTTGTCCTATGCGTCTAATTGCTTCGGACTTGTCCTGCCCGATGGGCGAACCGACCACGAAATGGGTGACCCCTTGTTTCAACAGCTGGTCTATCCGTTCGATACAGTAGTCGCGGTCTCCGGCGATGGCGAAGATCTCAATCATCTCGTCGGTCACAGCATTGCGTGCACCGCGAAAGTCCCCTCGCTCCAACATCTGTGCAATCTTCTCTCGTTCGCCATTCTGTAAGTCGTGTCGCTCAATGACTGCATCAGGAGACCCAGCGACAATGAAGGCGACCACAAGTCGAGTCATCCCCGACAGTGCCTCCTCTCGGTCTTGCCCAATGCTGAAGGCCGCATACGCGCCGATGTCAAGTTCTGAGATCTGTCTTGGGGTACCACTGAGACCTCTCTTGATTGACCTGATTGCAGCCTCAAAGTCTTTGGGATGGCTTGCATTGATCAGAATGCCGTCAACGAGTGGTGCTACGCTTCTGAGCATCATGGGTCCCTGTGCTCCTGCGTATATCGGAATGTACGGCGCAATCTTGACGCTCTTGCCGTCGCGGCTCACAGTTGTTCCGTCTGCGTTTCTGAGCTCCGTCTGTGGTACCATCGAGAGTCTTGCCTGTCTGAAGGTGAACACCTTGCCAGACATCGAGAGACGCTCTCCGTTCATTAGGGCCCGCATGCACTTGATGCTCTCCACGACAGTCGTGACTGGTCTGCGCCACTCGAGCCCGAGCGTTTCCAGTGTGACACGGTCTCCTGCTCCCATCCCAACAACCGCCCGGCCTCCCGAGATTTCATTCAGAGTGACTGCGGCTGCTGCTGAAAGAGCCGGACTTGCATGGTAGGGGTTGGTCACTCCAGGACCTATCTTCACGTGGCTGGTGTTGAGAGCGATTGCGGTCAAAGTGCACCAGAGATTGCGGTTATTGTAGTGATCAGTAATCCACACGTGGTCAAAACCCACCTTCTCAGCAAGCTGTGACCAGTCAACTATTGTTGACACAGGCTTGTCAGGTATGAATTCGATACCCATGAGAACCATGTGTGCTGGCACCAACCTAACCCTTGCAGTACGACTGTGCGGATAAATCATCCCCCATGGGGCCCGCTTCTCTTGAGAATTCAGAGCGAAGAGGTTATGTATCGTATTGCAACCCTGTCTTTCTTGGGGTGTATCGTGAAATCGCTGATTCTCACACGTGACGGCCTTCAGCTGGCCGATACGCCGATGCCTTCGATCATGCCCGGCGAGGTGCGTATTGAGGTCCGTTCTGTGGGTATCTGCACGACAGACATCGCCATCTGGCGCGGTGAATATGAGGTAGAACTACCACTCATCTTGGGGCACGAGATAACCGGTGTTGTTCATGAGAGTTCGGTTCCGGAGCTTGAGCCTGGCACGCCTGTCACAACGGAGATTGACGTGTACTGTGGCCGGTGCTGGTTCTGTCGGCATGGACAGCCGCATCACTGTCCTGAGCGAAAGACGCTCGGTGTAACGACCGACGGCGGTCTTGCGGAGTACGTGAGCGTTCCAAGTGACTTGGTCCATGCATTGCCGCCCTCTGTTGATACAGTCACAGGGGTGTTTACGGAACCTCTCGCCTCCGCAATCGAAACAGTCCGACGCGCAGAGGCTGAGAAGGACGAGGTTGTCGTGGTCTTGGGAACGGGAAAGATTGGTCTTCTTGTTGCCCAAGCGTATGATGCTTACGGTGCAGAAGTCTACCTAGTTGGGCGCAACCAGTGGAAACTGGGGCTTGCTCGCAGAATCGGTCTTCGTTACGCAATCAATACCAATAGTCACGACTGGAAAGACCAGATTCTGGATGTGACCAGCGGTGTGGGCCCGAGGGTAGTGGTTGAGGCAACGGGTACTCCTGACGGAATGGCCATGGCATTGAATCTTGTGCGGCCCGGGGGCATCATAGCTGTGAAGAGTATTCACGGAGCAACGTTTCCCGTTTCGGTGGCTGAGATTGTGCGCAAGGAGATCACACTCATTGGTTCGAGAAGTGGCCCCTTTGACGTTGCGCTCGACATGCTCGACAAGGGCCGAATCGAAGTGAAGAGTCTGATCTCAGCACAGTTTGCACTTGACGACGGAGCAAAGGCATTCGAGTACGCGTCGCGTCCTGAGGCGACAAAAGTAGTGATCAACATCTGAGGCACTGCCATGCTAGAGTTTGACGCTGACCTCCACATTCACTCTCCCTACTCGATTGGCGTGAGCAAGCGCATGACCGTGCCCAATATCGCCGCAGGCGCGGTTCGTAAGGGCATCGCGATAGTGGGGACTGGCGACGCAACCCAGCCGGACTGGCTGCGTCACCTTCAGGCCACGCTCAAGAGGACCGATGATACTCTGTCCTACCAGGGAGTCTATTTTGTCCTCACAGTGGAGATTGAAGACCGACAGTCCATTCACCACGTCGTTTTACTGCCCGACTTCGATACTGTAGAGTCGCTGCGAAGAGCACTCGCTCCCCACTCTACAAACATCGACCGCCGCTGGGGCGGGAGACCGCGCGTGAATCTCGATGCCGAAGAGCTGGCAGGTGTCGTTCGGGACACTGGTGGAATCATCGGCCCCGCGCACGCCTTCACTCCATATCGTTCAATCTTTCGTGAGAGGATGTACGAATCCCTTGCGGCGTGCTACGGTTCTGAGGCATCGGCGGTGCGCTTTCTCGAACTTGGGCTCTCTGCCGACACTGAGACTGCCGATCACATCCCTGAGCTGAGAAGTAGGACGTTCCTGACGAGCAGCGATGCGCATTCTCCCAGTCCTGAGAAACTTGGTCGTGAATTCGTGAGGCTGCGGATGGAGGCTCCCTCTTTTGACGAGGTCAAGCGTGCTCTGTTCAGGGAGGGCGGTAGACGCCCTGTATTGAATGTGGGACTTGACCCGCGGATGGGCAAGTACTACCTCTCGTTCTGTTCTTCTTGCCGCAGAACACTTGTGGTGCGTGCCGGAAACGAACCCCCGAGTTTCGACAGACTCAACGTATACTTCTCAGCCGAGTCGGCTGTGGAGCGTACCAAGCTTCTGCGGAGCATTCATGAGCGAAAGGTCCGTTGTCCGGCGTGTGGGAAGCCCCTGCGTCTCGGCGTCAGGGATCGTGTCATGATGATTGGAGAGCCCGAGAGCCGCTCACCTAGTCACAGACCTCCTTATCTCCACATGCCCCCACTGCTCGAGCTCATTCGGGCGACTCTAGGAACGAAGAGCACTGTTTCCAAGCGCGTTCGGAGCCTGTACGATCGTATGATTGAAACACTTGGTCCCGAGACAAAGATTCTGACGAGCAATACGCAGGACGAGATAGCGGGGGTTGACGAACGGGTCGCGAGGACAGTCATCGCATACCGCCGCGGAGCGGTAGAATTCGTACCAGGTGGCGGCGGACGATACGGTAGGGTGGTCCTACGAGAGGAGAATGATTGATGACAGTTGTCAGAGGTATAATCCGGGAGATTGGACGGAGTACGACGACGCGAATAAGTGCTCGACGGTGGTACGGCTCCACAACAATCATTGTGCAGGACGAGGAGACTGGCCAGACCTACAGCGTCAAGCTGTCGGCACGTGTGATGGACCGCTGCAAGTTCCTGCCGCGTGTCGGGATGCCTGTCATCATCCACGGCTTTGTAGAGGAGGCGGAGTACGGCCTGAGTGACTTTGTTGTCACGCGGGTCACCGACATTAGGCATGAGGGTGCTGGCATCAAGAGGAGAATCAGGCTCGACGAGGAGTGAGCCTCACCTGCGTTGTTTCTTGCGAGGACGAATCAGATACGCTGGTTCGATTATCCATTCTGACTTGCATTGGGGGCAGCGCGACGGTCTTCGTAATGACGCTCTGCCAGAGAATACATAGCCACACTTCGCACAGGACGCGGGGCGGATGAGCACCTCTTTCCCCTCCCTCTTTGCTGACTTCGCAATATGATCAATCGCCTCGTACACTTCGTTTCTGGTGCGAAGGCCCAGCTCGTCACGTATCTCTTGAGCCGTCATGGGCTCCTCTGTCATCTCGAGTAACTGGGCAATACGCTCCCTCTTGGTACTCATCATAGTGTCACCAACCAGTCTGCCCCAACTAGAGATTCTATTTCATTACTATCGCCCTCTCCACGACGCCTAAATACGTTCGCGTAGTCATTGTAGCAATAGCAATCTGTGCCCCCGTTTGAGAGAGGAGCATACCCATGGTTCAAGTGAAACTGGCCGGCACTGCTGCACCTGCTCCATTTGATGAGAGAGTGTGTAGCAGGTGCATGGGCCACAGGGCTCTATGTGGAATCCGTCCTTGTCCTCTCGTCATGCGGGCACTGTCACTGAGCAACATCGAGAGCGCCGTCCGGGGTATGAGCCTCGAGGGTTCTTCGCCCCCCTCCGTGTTTGTTGGAAGCTTTGGTTACCCAAAGGTGTTGGCCGGACCGCTGATCCCTCCAGTGAGAGGTGAGAGTGCAGCGCTCATGGAACAACCCAATCGGTGGCTTGACCGTACCATTGACGAGATACTGGCTCTCCGTTTCAGTCTTGTTCGCACGAAACGGCTTCTTCCGGTGGACTCTGCATCCGACCCGCCACGTCTTCTGGCAGAGACTCAGACAATGGCCCTCTCTGAGGCTCCCACAGACTCGGAGGCAGAACTTCTCAAGCGACCCACGTTCAACACGATTCTCACTAGGCAGATGCTGCCAATCGGCCCGTCAGCGCCTCTCAAGTCATTTTCTTTGGAAGAGAATCCACGCGTACCAAAGCCTGTGGAGAGAACAACGTCTGACACGGACCTTAAGGCAACACAGGGAATCGTTGAATTGTTTGAGAGCGGTGTCCGGCAAGAGCATGTGACTCGACTCTTCTCGGTCGGCCTCCTAGGCATTGGCAAGAGGCGCAAGCTGGTGCCGACAGAGTGGAGCATTACGGCCGTGGATGACATAATCTCGAAGGAGCTCCACAGACGAGTCCTCGACATGAGAGAGATCAACGAGTACCGAGTATTCTCAGATCGTGCTCTTGGAAATACTGTTACGGTGTTGTTGTTACCAAGCCCCTGGCAGTTCGAAGTACTTGAATGCTGGCTGAGTGGGCCAAGACCTCGCGTCATCTCGGACCACGAATATGCCCGGGGCAGGAAGGACTACGCTTCTCATGTTGTCGGAGCCTACTATGCGGTCAGACTGCCGGTTCTCGAATACCTGACTGAAGCTCGTCGTCAAGCGGGTGCTGTCGTCTTCTTGGAGATAGATCCCAGGGAGTGGGTGCCGCTCGGAGTATGGCGGTTCCGAGAGATAGCCCGTCGCGCTCTCTCGCGAGGTCCTCAGAAATTCCCCGACTTGGCCGAGGCTCTCTATGCTGTGGGGTCCACATTGAAGAACACTATCAATCGGTATATGCAGGCCTGTGTGACTCTTGATCATCACCTATCGCAGACTCGCCTGACCGATTTTTTCTAGGCGGGCCTCTTAAATGACGGTTACCTCGTACAGATGATAGAGGATGTAGATGACTCTCTATGAGCGATTGTGTCGCCTCGGAGAACGAACGCCCGTGCTGTCCAGTATTGCGAGTCGACGCCGAAACAACGAACTGGAACGTGCCTCACGGTTTCTCCGGCCTATCATGAGCGTGACCCCAGTGGGCGTCACAGCAGCGGCCTATTTGGGTGCTCTCCTGACTCTGGTAGGGATTCTTGCACTGAGTTGGTGGCTGGCGCTTCACCTTTTCCTCTCAGTCCCCATTGCAGCGGCCAGCGCCCTGATTGTCTACTACGTCATATCGTCCTATCCCATCTCTCGTATGAACAGCTATCGGCTTATGCTCTCCGACGAGGCAGATGTGATGTTCGAACAATTCCTCTTAGTGTTTCAGTCGGGGGGTACAATATTCGACGCCATGAGGCTGATGGCGGAATCAGACCACCCGTACCTGTCAACTGCCTTTCAGAGAATGCTGGCCGAGGTGGCTGGCGGTCGGCCCCCTGAGAAATGCCTCATGGAGTTCGCAAGTAACCAGCCCTCCGACGATCTCCGGCGCTACCTCATTGCCATCGTATCAGCACTAGAACGCAAGACTTACCTTCTTGAGTCACTGTCCGGAGAGTCGTTTGAGGCGGACTTGACGCTCCGATCGAAGAATTTGGAGTTGGAGAGCCGACTGTTGATTGTCGCCGCGGTCATTACTTATGCGCCGATGATGTTCACAATGGTGGTTTCTCTGACGGGTCAAGTGACAAGCCCAATGGTCATGCTTCTCATTCCCGTGCTGGTGGGACTCAACTTGCTACTCAGGACGCGCTTCTCGAGAGCCTTCACCCCATATTTCGACCGGCCACAAGAGACCGGCCTCGTTCGGCCCAGCCAACGTGAGATCGTCCGCGAGTACGATGAGTTTCTTAACCTGCTGTTGCTGATTGCTGAGCGTCTGAGGAACGGAGACACTCTGGAGGTTGCCCTCGCCGAAGTCCGTGAGAATGCTGCTCCGGAGGTGCGGGGGATAGTTGACAAGGCCCTACAGGAGATCTACGGCACAGGGAGCTCTCTCACTCAGGCCATCGACAAAGCAGCGAATCAGGCCCTAGGAAGACGTGTCGCTCATCTGCTCAGACTCACGGGAATGATGTGCGAGTTCTCGGCAGCCGATGCTGGTGTCCGACTGGCAAAGATTGTGACGCGCCTCATCAAGAGGTCGGCCGTTGCAAAGGAGCGCGACTCTATCATCGCGGCGCAACGACTGAAAATCTATCTCCTCAGCCTGACAAGCGCAATAGTCCTTGGGCTCCTCTCAGCTCTTTCACCATTTCTCTCCCTTGCGTCGTTGTTTCAGGGCGGAGGCACGCCCTTTGGAAACACGGCGGTCTCAGACATAATGCCACTTCTGATCACACTAGGTGTTGTGACAGTTTCTGCGGGATATCAGAACACGCTCATGGTGTCCGGCGAGCGACCGCGCCTGACGGCGATTGGCTGTGGCCTGGCCTACTGGATATCCTTTGTCATGGCCGCCTCCATGATTGGAGTCCAGATAAGCTGACATAGGTTTTTTAGTCGGCGCGTCAATGGTCGCCCTGTTAGTTCGAGGTGTCACTCATGCTTCAGTTTGGAGTATTCGACCTCAGTCTTGACGAGATCATGATCTATTTTCAGGACCCATGGATTGTGGGCTGGGTTCTAATAGGTTCGGGAATTCTTGCAGCGGCTTGGCTGCTAGAGAATGTCACAGACCCCATCCCAGTCCTTGGATGGATCTTCGATATCATCGTAAAACTTGGTACGTTCCTCGGGTTTTTTGTGGGAGCTCTTGACATCCTTGTAGGATACGTCGTCTATGTGACGAATCCGGGAGGAGTCATAGTGGCAGGGGTCTTGGTGGTCATTGGATTCTCCCTCGTGATGAGGCTCCTGTCGAAGTTTCCCATTGCCCTCATTTTTTCTGCAGCCGTTGCGGTCTTTGCCACCTTCACACTGTACGGCATACTTGCCCCCTATGCGTCAGCACCATACGTCGGTGAGTACATCTCACAGATAATCTCCCTGAAGTGGATGGCCGTGATAGGCTTCATAATCTTCGCCGTTGTCTACAATATTGGGGGCCTTGCCATCAAGATAATCCAATTCATTGGCAAGATATTCTCGTGGACACCAATCAGTGTCCTCATCGGTCTTGCAGCAATCGGTGCCGGAATCATCGTCATTGTCAACCCAGCCCTGTTGGGTCTTGTGATCCCTTGGCCCAGTTAGTTGATGATTTGAGGGGACTTCCCCTCTCTTCTTTTTCTCTGTCTTTTCATCTCTAAGCCGATAGCATGTCCTCCGAAGGCAACAGTGGTACATACATCTTGAGAAAGAGAGATATAGGTCGGTTGCTGTTCTTTCCATCGAGAGAGGGTCTTGGATGAGCGAAGCGGACCGCGTTGAGATTAAGACGATTCTAGTGGCTGTCGACGGATCAGATTACTCTGACAAGGCCGTCAAGTACGCAGCTGCCATTGGGCCTGCTCTTGATGCTGAGGTCATCCTTCTTCATGTGGTCCCTATGCTCGTCAATGCGACGCCTTACCATGACACGGTGTCCGACCAGCCGTTCCTGGCTCTTCAGAAGGTGGGTGAAGACATACTTGCACGTGCGAAGTCTCTTGCTGAGTCACTTGGCTGCAAGGTTTCAGACCTACTCTCATACGGCGACCCCGCAGGGAGGATAATCGAGATCGCCGAGGAACGGAAGGTCGATCTGATTGTCATGGGCTCCCGTGGTGTGAGTGGCATTCGGAGACTCTTTGTTGGTTCCATCAGTGACAAGGTGACCCGGGATGCACCATGCCCGGTGATGATTGTGAGGTGAGAGCCCTCCCGCGTGGCCTGCTTGATTCCACCTACCGTGAGCCCTCCTACGGTTTCTCAGTGGACATGGGCTCTTCTACTCTCAGGACTCATCTTGTCCACATTCCATCCAAGACCGTTGTGGCTGGCGCAAGTGTCGATAGTCCGCTTAACACAATCGGGCTTGATGTGGTCACCCGGCTCCGCTTTGCAGCTAAGAATGCCGATGCCCGAAAAACCACGGTGTTTCTGTTGAGAAGAGGAGTGAGGTCCCTCTTGGAAACGGCACTTGCAAGTGCAGAGGTATCGCACGACGATGTCGGCCGCATCTTGGTGGCTGGCAACACGGCGGTCCATCATCTGTTCTTTGACTATCCCACAGACACTCTTCTGGAGGCACCCTACAGGGCCCAACGGAGGGGCGCCGTGCGAGTCAGAGCGGGTGATGTCAATCTCCCATTCGTCTGCGATGTTTGGTCGCCCCCCATTGTGGAGTCGTATGTGGGCTCGGACCTCGTGTCTGTGCTGGTGGAGTTGGAGCACCGCCCCGTGTCGAGGCCGACCCTCGTCATGGATGTGGGTGTCAACACCGAGATCGCGGTCCTTACAGACGAGGGCACATGGGTGTCTTCTGCCCCCTCCGGGCCGGCGTTTGAGGGCATGTCCATGGAATGTGGTGTTCCTGCTAGGACGGGGGCAATCACGGATGTGCGAATTGAGATTGATAGAAAAGGGGCGAACATCGGATTCGAGACGCTCGGGAATGATGCCCCTATCGGGATAAGTGGTTGTGGGGCCGTGTCGCTGGTTGCCGAGATGGTACGTCGAGGAATCGTCACAAGGGACGGCTCGCTCAGTCTCCGTGCCCCGGCCGTCACAGAGGTTGGAGGCGTGAAGAGATTCACGATTGTCCCCCAGGAGCAGTCTGCACGCGATGGCGGAATCTATCTGACTCAGGTTGATCTCCGAATGCTGCAGCTCTCGAAGGCTGCCGTTGCTGCTGCTGTGATGACTGTGCTCCGACATGCGCGACTGAGACCAGAGGAGGTACGTACCATGGTCTTGGCTGGTGCCTTCGGGGCGTATCTATCTCTAGCTGATGCCACGGAGATTGGTCTTCTTCCGTCCCTTGCAAAGCCACAGGTGCTGCGCATCCCTGAGGTCGTTCTCGAAGGTCTCGACAGGATGCTGACAGACGAGGATGCCCGCGCGAGATCGATAAGCTTGGCATCCAGCATCTCCTACGTTGACCTCTCATCAGACGAGGAGTTTGATGTTCTCTTGGCCCGACTGAGACTGTTCGCTCCACTCTCAGTAGATGAGTTCCGTATCGTCGAATGACTCGCCGTTTCTGAGGCGTGAAGAGGAGAGGGGCCGCCCGTCTGTGGTCCTAACGCGGGGTACTACAATGATGTGGAAGCGTCGCAGTCCGTTCCTTGCTCTCAAGTCGTTGATTCTAAAGGCATTCTGCACGACCTTGATCTCGTCCGATACCACGAGTGCGTCAAGGTCCTCCATCCGATCTGCCCCGCCCTCCACCGTGTCTATAGGAAAGATTTCTGCACGTTCGATGGCGTTCTCTTTCTCAAGGAACCGTAGCACAGCGTCGCGGCGCTCCTCGAATGACTGAATCTTCTCTTGATTGGGTTTGCCCTCGAGCATCTTGTCGCTGGTGACACCAATTGCCACCTTGTCGCCCAGACGCAGCGCCGTCCGTAGCAGATGTCTATGTCCCTCGTGCAGTCTGTCAAACGTACCAGCGAAGACGACCTTGCGATACGGCCTGCACCCTGACTCCTTCAATCAGGTTTCCCTCTTCTCCATCAGTCCTATGTCACACAGGTCGTCGACCAGCATCGAGAGTACCTTGGGGTCAAGCTCGCCAAACTGGAAGCACAGCCGGTCATAGATCTCCGACAGCGAAGTCCAGTCCGGACAGAGATTGAGCATCTCGTCTACCTTTGACATCAGCCACCTGTCTTTCTCCATGCATTCCATGTAGTCCTTCACCCGCTCTGGCTTGACTTCGAACAGGTAGCCGGGGTAGAGTGCATATTCCACCTTTCGCTTGACTTCGAGATCGAACTGGCTGGGATCTATCTTGAGCAGGTCCTCGTCCTTTGCCTCAAGACCAATCTCGGCACATGCTCCCTCGTATGCCTTTCTCAGAATCATCATCTCTGACATGTACTGCATGTCGACACTGGTCTTCATGGCCTGAAGCAGGGCCTCCTGTTCATGAATGAGCGACCACTCTTCGGCGAGTTTCTCCAAGGTGACCTTGCCCAGCTCTTGGGCGTATCCCAGCCAGCGCATGTACTTCGGGTAGACCTTCTCGGGGTCGTCGACACAACAAGAAAGGTCCTTCACTCCATGCACTGTGACCCCGCGCATCAGCTCGACTGCCTCGTCGCGACAGAGTGTCATGATTATCTCTTCAATAGCGTAGCGCCTGGCGGCCATCGTGAGCACGGACAGGACAAGAACTCTGACCACGTATGCCATCTGCCGGGGATCTATCTTGTCCACTGTGTCGGCTGATGTGTGATAGAACTTGTCCGGATCTTGGTTCAGCATCACGGCTGGAATTCCGATTGTGCTATCGGTGAACATGAAATGGTCGCTACCCGCGGAATATGGCATATGCTTGAATGGCAGGGGCGCCATTGTGCCCCCGGTCGCGTTGTCACGCTCTCTCTCTGCCTCCTTCTCCATCCAGTAGCGCACCACATTGTTCAGAGTGGTCGGAAGGGAGTGCGGAGTCCTGTAGAGCCGGAGTATCGAGCCAGCCTTGGCGGGGTCGGCACCCACCATGTCGGCGTTGATGACCGCGATACATCTGTCAACTATTTCGCGATGCTCGTGAATCAGCCTGATCGTACCAAACCACTCAGGCACCCACACGAATCTGACAGAATACTCAGGCTGCTCAATCTTCTTCTCCCTCAACAGTCGACTGATTACCCTGAGGGTTTCCATGAGCGCAGCGGACCCTGAGGCGTTGTCGTTGGCACCCGGATGCGGATGGCAGACATGCGCGATGAGCCATACCTCCTTCGAGGGATCTTCCCCCCCTATCAGGGCCGTCAGAACCTCTGCCTTTCCCTCTCCCAGTTCGGCGTCAACTCTCGCTCGAACCCTGACAGTCTTTCCCTCTTCAAGCCAACGCTTGATTCTCAGGCCGTCTGCCTGAGTCAGCGCGAACCCGAACCCAGTCTTATCGACTTGGCTTGGCTCTGGCCAGAGGCCCTCGTATCGCCGAAAGTTAGCAGGGTCCTCGCCCTTTGGTGGGATATATGTCAGAACCCCTGCTGCGCCCATCTTTAGGCATGCGATTCTGTGTACGAGTGATGCACGGCTCTCTGTGAGTACGACTTTACCCTTGACGTCCTTGCCCTCATAGTCTGCGGGTGACATTCCTTTTCCAACGTCAATGACCTCGGTTTCGATGTCGGCCGACCGTGATTGAGCCGCCAACGATATCGGCTCAGCCTCGAAATCAGCAAGGACACGCTGTTCTGGCTCCACGAGCTCCAAGACAGCTGATCTCGGCGACCATGCACAGAGGTCTTTCCATGTGCCGATGTCCTGACCCAACGGGGTCTTGAACTCAAAGACTTTCACCTGTACCTCGGGAGCCATCGACTCAATCCTAGACTTCAGGTGGGCAATGGCTTCCGCAATGCCGGGACTTGCCTGTATCCTGTGGTATTGTGATATCTCTCTAACGAAGTCCACTGCGCGCTGACCGGACACAATCTTTGCCACCGTTTCGGGCAGGTCATTGAGAAGCATGCATCATCACACCAAGTTTGTTCAAGAAGCCGTGACATAAGTACGTAACTGCTGCCGGAAAAATCGGGCGAGGGACTTCAATCGTTTCTTGATGGCTCTCAAAAAACGCTGTGGTGCGGTCGATTCAGCAGGGGGTGGTGACATGGGTACGCGAGCACCCAGCTTTGCATCAATGTGGAGAAGCGCCGCGAGATTATCGCCTATCATCTTTAGCAGGTCACGAATCTCCCCGATCTGGGCCTCTTCTTCCACCCGTTCATCGTAGAACCAACTGAGCATCGACTGTGCCGCCCTGTCGCCCTCCTCCTCAGCAATCTCTCCAATCTTGTGGATGCGCCTTGTCACTTCACTCTCGTGGACAAGGGCATCCTCAAACACCTCAAGTAGTGAACTCCACTTGGTCTTGGGAGCCCTTATCTCCTTGAGAATCACCCTGCCACCCCGCTCCACAACATGCCTGTAGAACCGCATGGCTTGGGCGTATTCCTCTTGGACTTGGAATTCCATCCAATGGGCCATGCCCGGAGAGGTTCCTCGATTCCAGCCACGTTGCCATGGATAGGTACACGCATGCGCTGTAGAGCTCGAAGTTGATCTGCTCGTTGATGGTATCTTGGAGTTTCTTGCTTGTCTCTATCTTGCTTCTCTCTTTCATCAGATTAACTATAGTGAAGCAGATATAGATGTCCCCTCTGCCTATTAACACTTGTGATGACCACTCCCAAACACATGCCAATGAGTTCCGCGGTAGGTGCAGAGAACCTTTTTTTGCGCCCGCGATGCACGTACCCTCTCAGTATCTCTGAAGGAGAGAGTGCTCATGGCTGATTTGACCCCCTTCACAATTCTCTTTGAGCTTGCCCCTCCAATCTTGGTTTCCGTAGCCTACCTAGTTGTGTTTCGCGGGCGGAGAAACAGATTTGTAGAGGCATTCGTCGCACTGATGTATATCAAGTCTGTGACCTTCTTCATGTCTGCCATTATCTACCAGACACCACCGTCCGGCAGCAGCTTCGACCCGAACGTGGACTCACAGACGATGTACTGGATCTTCGTAACAGAGTTCCTATTCCAGTTCGCATATGCTTTGCAGGAGTTCCTCACATGGGTCATGCTGTCTTTTATTGCGGTTCTGTTTGGAATGCTCGTTCTTGCCATTAAGATGGCTCTGCAAGACCCACTCAAGATGAAGTTCAGCAACGTCATCAAGAGAATCGTGGGTCGCGAACCGGTGTCAGATGGCTACTCGGGATTCAGGGATCGGCTCAATCACCTCACGTTCGAGGGGGTTCCTGAGAACCCGATGAACCCAGCCGTTCAAAGAGAGGCCTGGCGAACATCATGGAAGGACTACCTTATCATCGGTCTGGCCACCCTGTTGCCATCAATCCCGGCATACGTTGGATCTCTGGATAATTACATCCTGGGGCTGGTAGGCGATCCCCACTATCACCCGCCTAATGCCTATATCATGGGTGTTCTCATCTTTCTCACATGGATCTACCGATTCGGATATCCTGCATCCAACAGGATTGCGAAGGGTGCGGGTCTGAAGCTGGGTGACCGAGACGTCGGTGCCGAGATGATGCGTGGCGTGCTCGGTTGGTTCTTCCGGTTGAACATTCTCTTGACACTTGGCCTGCTTGGTCTTGATGTGATGCGTGCTATCGCCAATGACACCCTCGAATATCTCGGTGCCTACTACTTTGACGGCATCACCCAGGCCTTTCCTCCTATTCTGTTTGCCATCGTGGTATTGCCGCTTGTGGAACGATTCTCAGTCGTGCTGTACAAGAAGGTGTTTGAGTCGATTACACAGGCACGCTCCAAAGTCAGGCAGCTGAATCTTCGACGGAGCCTGCTGACCTTTGTGTCTTCAATCGGTACCGCTGG
>QMYR01000011.1 GCA_003662765.1 Candidatus Thorarchaeota archaeon | reverse complement strand
TAGGCCTTCAAAGTCTTCCGCTTGTTCTCAGTGCACCTCTTGGCAGCAGCCTTGAGAATCCTCTCGATCTCCTTGTCCAGTGCACCATAGAAGTCAGAGCCAACCATCAGATTGTTCTTCTTTGCAAACTCCTGGATTTTGCTCTTTACAACGAAGCTCATTATGGTTTTCCTCTCCACTTAAAGCACGTTAAGAGAGCCTCACCTCTGGCCGCTTATAAGACTTGTCTGAACAGCCTTCGAAATTGGCCATTTGAGGCCCTTTTTGGCGCCGATTTTGTCATCTTTCCTATGGCAATCGCTCTGTCAATATGTCAGCTATCCTCTTTGAGGCATCTCCTCTACCGTAGGGACACGGACGGTCCGCATCAAGACCCCGTTCGATCTCCCTCTTGATCATCGTGGGAAACTTGGTGGGGTCGACTCCGACTACCATGGCGTGCCCCGATTCGACAGCCTCCGGACGCTCAGTCGACGTGCGTAGTACAAACACTCTTTTGTTGATAGACGGGGACGTGACTTCCTCTTGAATCCCTCCCGAATCGGTCAGTACGAACATGCACTCCTTCATCATCCTGAGGAAGCTCAGGTAGCCGACAGGCTCGATGATATGGATTTTTCCAGTTTCTTCGACCATTTTGGTCATTCCAAATCGCTTGAGCCGCGCTACCGTTCTCGGATGAGCGGGGAACACGATGTCAACACCAATTTCCCCGAGCCCGCGAATCAGTCCTTGAAGAGTCGCCTTGTCATCCACGTTTTCTGCGCGGTGAAGTGTCAGCAGGACGAACTCCCCGAGTTTCTCAGCAATTGGCGGAAGGGGTGCTTTCATGGCGGCCGGCAGGCGCATCTCCAACGCGTCAATGACTGTGTTTCCTGTGACAAAGATCTCACCCCAGACATTCTCCCCTCTGAGTATCTCGGCAGAGCGCTCTGTAGGGGCAAAGAGGAACTTTGACGCGTGGTCAGTGAGTCGTCGGTTGTGTTCCTCAGGCATCCTCTGATCGTAGCTTCTGAGACCTGCCTCTATGTGACCGACTGGAATGTGCAGTTTCACGGCCGCAATGGCTGCCGACAGAACAGCATTCGTGTCACCCTGTACTAGGACTATGTCCGGTTTCTCCTTGAGTAATGCCTTCTCGATACCGATGAGGGCCTTTGCCGTCTGTTCCGAGTGAGAGCCTGAGCCGATGTTGAGATTCATGTCTGGTGCTCGGAGATCCATGTCCTCAAAGAACGCATTGCTCATTGTTTCAGAGTAGTGCTGGCCTGTATGGAGAAGGAAGCACCGGATTCCGCGCTTATCCTCAAACTCGCGAATGACAGGTGCGGTCTTGATGATCTCGGGCCTAGTCCCGATGACAAAGAACGGCTTCATCTGTGGTCTATCCGGCCTCTCCGCTGTCCTCTTCATAAGCCTGTTGGAGCTATCTCCATGTGGCAACAAGACCTTTAAGATACGTAGCCACTTAAAGCGTGAGAGGCCCTGAGGTGAGGTAAGTCTTGCGTTATGCTCATGGCATCATGTTTGGCGCACTTCTTCCAGGAATCATATTCATGGGCTGCGCCTTCATCAAGGTGGCTGGCTTCGGGATCACCGACCCAGCAGCGCTGCAGGCAATCTGGAACGCATACCTTGCATGGTTTGGAATCTCGATTGCCGTGATTGTTGTGCCACTCATCATCGCGTGGTTCCGTTACCGCGAACAGTTCCGCGAGATCCTCATCTATGAGGTTGGGGGCCTTGCATTTTTCTCCCCGCTGTGGTTCATATTCGCCACTGATGTTTCCGGCGACTCATGGGTGGATGTTTTGCTCACTGGCGTCCACAACGCACTGCCGTTTCTGGGTCCGTCGGGATCAATTCAAGGCGTGAATATCGGGCCTATTGTGTTGATACCCTCGATTGTCATTGCGCTGGCACTCGGACTGTATATGCTCCGGCCGGCCTTCATCGAGTCCTTCGTCAGTGGATCAGCCACGGCCCCCGCCCTGAGGGACCTGAGCGCCACTGTGGGAAGGCCCGCCGCCGCACCTGAGGAGGAGATTCCGAAGGTACCGCCGCCGGAGCTTGAGACCCGCACGGAGGACGAGCTTCGTGCACTGCTCACTGAGCTCGGGACGGCACCAAACATCATCGAGGCGATAATTGCTGCTGGGATTAAGACCTCGACCGACCTCGTAGCCACAAGCCCAGAACAGCTTGCACAGATCACAGGTATGACCCAGCAGGATGCGGCGAATCTCAACGCACTGGTCCAGAAGAAGCTCTGGTTTGGTGGGATATAGAGTCATTCCGAGGCACCTGCAAGACTAACCAGTGCGTCCAGTGCCACGAGTATCAGGTCATCGAGTGGAGGCTTCTCTGTTATCTTTGTTTCCCTATCCACCGGTTCTCCGATGATGATACAGACGGTTCCCACTCTGACCCGTCTGAGCTGCCCAATCACGAAGAGAACTGCAGACTCCATCTCCGTGGCGAGCACGTTTGCCTTACGCAGCGCGGCCCAACGGCGGCGCATCCCCTCGGGGTCGGCCACAAGATCTGGATGCTCACTGTAGAATGCATCTTTGCTGTGTCCTATACCCACACGATGGGGCACACCTCTGTCCTCTGCGGCACGCGACAGGGCAATAACGACACTGGGATCAGCAATGGCGGGGTAGATGGTCGGCACGTACTGCCTCGAAGTGCCCTCGTCTCTCACCGACCCTGTAAAGATTACGAGGTCGCCGGCTTTCAGTGAGGGGTCGATGGCGCCAGCCGTTCCCACTCTCATGAAGACCCGGCATCCGACCCCGACCAGCTCCTCTAGTGCGATGGCTGCGGATGGGCATCCAATCCCTGTGGAGCAGACTCCCACCGGCACCCCCTTGTATTCGCCCCGAAAGCTCCAGTACTCCCGCCTATGTGCGACCTCTTGGGGGTTGTCAAAGAACCTCTTTGCAATCATCTCGGACCGCTGTGGGTCCCCCGGGAGAAGAACAAGCTCCGGCATCTCGCCGGGCGCGATACCAATGTGATACTCCCTCTCTGGCTCCATGCTATGCTGACTCCGAGGCGGAGCGCCCCGGTCGTGTAAAAAGGATTTCGACCACACCACCAGCCACCGCGCAAGAGATAGCCTTAAAACCGAAGTCCCACGCTCGCTCGGTGAGTGATGAACATGAGCGAGGAGCTAACAGATCTCGAGCGCAGCGTCCTCTCTGTCATACTGAAAGACAGCCATCGTCCTGCTGCCATAACGAGGATTCTCAACAACCGCCATGTGGAATGCGACCAGAACGCTGTGGTCAGCACACTCAACGAGCTCGAGAAGAAAGGCCTTGTTGAGAGGTTCACTACCAAGGCGTGGATAGCCACCTCAAAGGCCGAGCGGTACTCTGAGTGAGTCGTTGAGAGTGGTTACAACACCTTCACGAGGGTGTCCACCACGTTGTAGGTCAGCTGCGGATTCTTCTCACAGAAGGCCTGTGTCCTTACTGTGTTCGAGGTGACGATCTTTCCTCCGCTCTTCTCGATGAGCTTCTCAAGCAGATCTTCACCCTGATTTATCAGAGGCAGCACGTGGGCGACCGCAAGACCAACATCCTCTGCTCCAAGACCACGGAGCCTTTCAGCCGCCTTCAGAAGTGTACTTCCGCTCTTGGTGAGATCGTCGACCACTATGACCTGCCTGCCCTTTACTGCCAGTTCACCGGTGAGTTCCACGGTGAAGGAGTCGCTTCTGCTCTTCCCGAAACCCTCGACATTGAAGCGTTCCTGCCCGCCCTCATCAGGTGTGACGACCACATAGTTGTCAAAGCCGAACCGTTCCGCGCCAAACTTGATCAGGTCCGGCGTGATGTCGAGGTTCTCAAGGACGCCGCGATTCCTTAGTGCGCGCATCCACTCTATCTCGGTGGAGGCATGGGGGTTCAACACCCAGACCTTATTGCAGGCCCGTGCTATGGTGTCCATGGCCCATCGACCTGAAACCGCCTCCCCTGTTTCGAAGGCCTTGTCCTGTAGGGCGAAGGGCTGGAACGTAAGGACGACCTCCACGCTGGCTGGCGGGATTACCGGCGTTGTCTTGTACTGCTTATGGCCTACCTTCTCAACCTCCACGGGCCGGCTCAGAGCGTCGAGGATTAACAGGAGCTCAACCAGCCGGTCGGAAGTCGAGAAGAACTCGCTCTCAGCAGGACTCGACCCGGTGCAGGACTGGACCACGATAACCCGCCTATCCGAGAGCTCGGCTACGTCGGGAATCCTTACGTAGATGTCCGCATTGGGAAACATCCGCCTGTTGTCGTAGTTCCTCTCGCACGTGAAGACTCGAAAGCCATGGCTCTCGAACCGCTCTCTGAGGTGCTCAGCACCACTGGCAAGAATGACATCGTAGTCTTTCATCAGAACGACCACTATGGCTCGCCGGAGAAATCCCCTTTATGAGGATTGCCGTTGGGCAAACGACATGACTGTCGTTTATGCATCTGTCTTTCTGACGAATGAGTATTGTGACACGGTATTTCTGGTCTGTTGAAATGCATATCATTCAGGCTGCTGATGCTTTACAATTCTCCAATGTCAGGTGAGTCCTGTCCAACGTACCTACTGGTTTCTCTAAGATCGTACGCCAGTTCAGCGGGACTGCTGAGTCTAACAAACATCACCTGAACAATCTTCATTCCGGGGTAGAGCGCCACCGGACTGCGGTTCTCACAGAATATCTCCAGCGTGAGTTTCCCCGGTTTCCTGATACCCGTGCCGGGGTTGACGAGGCCAGCTGCGTGGACTATGATACCCAGTCGTGCGATGCTGGACCGCCCCTCAAGTAGCGCAGCATACTCGTTAGACACAGCGATTGCTTCCTGAGTCTGACCGAGAATGAATTGACCTGGATGAATCACAAACGCCTCTCCCCGCGTGTCGACCAGCTCAGTGTGTTCGTCCTGTGCCATTGCTCTCTTGACATCAACAATGTCCCCTTCATGGTACACTCTGAAGATAGAGTCAAGGGTGAGGTCTATCGAGCAGGGGCCCAGTGCTGACTTGTCGAAGGGCACAATTGAGATCGCTCCTCGCTGAATCTCACGAAGGATGTCCCTGTCTGAGAGCATCATGGTTCTCACCCAGCTGTCGCTTCGATGTCAAGTAGGCGCCATCGTCTTGTCTTCATTGCTTATAAGTTGAGCAAGAAGTGCGGCTAGGCCGCTCCGACTGGCGTAATAGCTAGTCTAAAATGCCAATGTGGCCGTAGAAATCATGCCACCAGGTATGTGTAGAGAATTGAGTCTAACAGCGCGAGACCTCGTTCGGAGAATAGCTTCTGACGCCGGGCAGTCGTACAGTGAGATTGCTAGGCGTGTCAACCAGGACATGGCCAAGGGAAAGAACCTGCTCTCTGCTGTACATGAGATTGCTCGCGAGAATGGACTCGACCCCGGGAGATACACGCTTGATCCGGAGAAAATCGCGGAGGAGATTCGCACCATCCTCAGAAAGGACTATGCCCAGACCCTGATGATATCTGCAGTGCTCGCTCAGATGGTCGAGTCGAGAGGGAGAGACTCTCTCTCACCACCTGCGTTCTTCACGTTCATGGAGTTCTTGGCCGATGCCACCGCTGCTCCGAAACGACGCGAGAAGAGAATCGGGAACGTCGAGGAAGCAACGACCAAGATTATCGAGCTCACGACGACGCTTGTTTCTGTCATATGTGACTGGTCGCGGACGGGGATTGTGGGCGTCGCAGAGTCTTGTCCCGAGCCCCTCAGAGGGCTTGCTCGGGTCATCCTGCGTAAGACGCGCCTCTATCAGGCTGGGATGTGGACGTGCATCTCCTGCGGCAAGATTGTGTCAATCCGAGAGACCCGCGCCCTCCTCTGCAAGGAGTGTGATGCTCGTCTTCCCGGACCTACGACACTGAAACGCACACCTCCCAAACGGGAGCGCCACAGAACCGGCTATGGTCGAACGGTGCCTGGCGACACCATTGACTGACACGGTCGCTAGATGCGAAGACCCTTCTCTAGGAGAATCATCGCCCCGTCGATGTCTGCCTGTGTGACGGTCACATCGTCCACCTGAAGAACAATCTCGTCAGGCGTGGACTCAAGATAGAGGACTACTGGGTCGATGTCAATCACGTTACCGATACTGATGAGGGGCGCGACAAGTCCATCATAGAACTCCGGGTGACCTCGTGGAATCTCCATCCGTTTCAGGAGGCGTTCGCCCTTCTGTGTGAGTACTTGTCCACAGGTCGGTCCGTCATACAGCGAGAGTGCAATCACGAAACGCATGGGGACATGTTCGCTGAGATAGAACAGCATGTCTGTGACCCATTCGTAGTCCTTGACGAACACATCTCCAAAGATCAACATCGTTTCATCATCGGCCATCGCGTGTACCGGAACAACCGGGGGTTTCACATCCGCTGGATATCGGTTCCAAGTTGAGAAGGAAGGCGAGTTGAATACGAGGATGGTCTCGTAACGGTTTCGCTCGTACAGCCGGCGGCACAGCGCCTGTCCCATGGGGTTGAGACCCAAGATGACTGTGTACGTGTCGGTGATCTTGCGCTTCTTGTAGACCTCTAAGATGGGGGAGATCCACTCCTGCTCGTAGGACTTCATTGCCCTGACCAAGCACATCCTCGCGCCCGTGACCTAAAGGCTCTTCGAATATTGGAGCACGTGTTCGAATATATCGACCACACCCCGTTTCGAGCGGGGCCGATTCCGATTCATTTATGTGCAACCTCCAGTCCCGCGCCCATGCCAAACAATCCAATGGAAGTTGTTATCCATGGACAGTTACATCGAGAGTGTCTATAACGCGGTGGTCGAGAAGGACCCTACGCAGAAGGAGTTCCATCAGGCCGTTCGCGAAGTCCTCGAGTCCTTGGAGCCTGCCATTCAGAAGCATCCAAAGTTCAAGGAGTTCGCGATCCTTGAGCGGATTGTCGAGCCAGAGCGCGTGATTCAGTTCCGCGTGCCTTGGAAAGACAAGGATGGCAGGATTCAGGTCAATCGAGGGTTCCGAGTTGAGTTCAACTCAGCGCTTGGTCCGTACAAGGGCGGACTGCGATTTCACAGGACTGTGAACCTTGGCATCCTGAAGTTCCTCGGTTTCGAACAGATCTTCAAGAACAGCCTCACCGGTCTTCCGATGGGTGGTGGCAAGGGTGGCAGTGACTTTGACCCGCACGGCAAGACCGATGCCGAGGTCGAGGCATTCTGTACGAGTTTCATGCTTGAGCTGAACAGGCACATCGGCCAGTTCACAGATGTCCCCGCCGGTGACATTGGCGTTGGTGGTCGTGAGATCGGCTACCTGTACGGTGCCTACAGAAAGATCAAGAATGTTCACGGCACCTGCGTGCTGACCGGCAAGGGTGCGGGTTGGGGCGGTTCCCTCATCAGACCTGAGGCCACCGGATATGGCGTTGTCTACTTTGTCCAAGAGATGCTGAAGACCAAGGGTGAGAAAATCAAGGGCAAGACTGTGGCAATCTCTGGTTCGGGCAACGTTGCCCAGCACGCTACCGAGAAGTGCATCCAGCTCGGAGCCAAGGTCGTCACGCTCAGCGACTCAAACGGCAACATCTACGATCCTAATGGCATCGATGCTGAGAAGCTCGCTTGGGTCAAGGAACTGAAGAACGTGCGTCGTGGCCGTATCAAGGAGTACGCCGAACACTTTGGAGTCGAGTACAGCACCGAGAGCAACCCGTGGGTCTATGGCACTCAGATTGCCCTGCCCTGCGCGACCCAGAACGAGCTTGACGGCAAGGAGGCTCAGGCACTTGTAGATGGCGGTGTGATTGCCGTCGGTGAGGGTGCTAACATGCCTTGCACGCCGGATGCCGTTGAGATCTTCCAGAATGCTGGTGTGCTCTTCGCACCGGGTAAGGCTGCCAATGCAGGCGGTGTTGCTGTTTCTGGTCTTGAGATGGCCCAGAACAGCATGCGCTACTTCTGGACTCGTGAGGAGGTCGACCGGAAGCTCCACGAGATCATGGTCGGCATTCACAAGACCGCGTACGAGACCGCTGAGAAGTACGGCAAGCCTGGTGACTATGTCATGGGCGCAAACATTGCTGGCTTCCTGAAGGTAGCCAATGCAATGATTGACATGGGTTATCTGTCATAATCTTGGAGCTGGCCCCCTACGGGGTCATGCCCCTCCCTCTTTTTCTTGGCTGAAACCGTCTCTAGCTACGGATTATCTCCAGAAGCTCGCCGAGTCGCCGTTTGACATCTGACTCCACAGTACGTAGCTCAGCCAACTGTCTGATTTGGCGCACTCTTGCCTCGCGGTACTCTTCGTCCGAGATGGTCCCCGCCCTGCGCTTGGCCTCTATCTCATCCATCTCGCGGTTGATCTCTCGTCTTCTGTTCGCAATCAGTTCGAAGCCCTGACGCAGCGACATCCACTCAATCATTGCGTTGGCCTTTTCCTGCTCTATTCTCTCTCGTTGTCGCTGCTCCTCCTCTTGGAGCCGCAGCTGGCGATTGGCCTCTCTAATCTGCTTTTGAATCTCGTACAGTCGTGATTCTACTTCCCGCTTGACCTGTACCAGTTCCGTGGACTGTTGCCACTTCTCCCTGTACTTCTCGAGGTGCTGCTCCTCTGTAATCTCACCATCAGCGAGCTGTCTATCCAGTTCGTTCAGCTCCTCTTGGACTTCTCGGAGCTTCTTTCTCAATTCCTCGTAGGACTTCCGAAGGGCGACCCATTCAACGCTGTACTGGGTCAGGACATCCTTGGGATCCATGTCGTATGCGTCGGACAGTCCTTCTCTATGACTCATGAGGAGCCCTCTCCATCTATTCACTGAACGACACTGTTCTCATGCTCTTAAGGTATTCCGTTACATAGTGTCTACGTGCAGGAGTGTGCGCTGGCCCGTAACATCTAAGTGCAGGGTTGTGACAGGCTGGCCTGTGAGCAGCAATGGAGATAGAGGTCAATCTCGTACCTCCGGAGAAGAGAGGCTCGCTACCTGCTGACCCTCTCAACATTGGTTTTGGCACTGTGTTCACTGATCACATGTTCACAATGGTCTACTCCGACGGCCACTGGCATGATGCCAGAATTGGGCCGTACGGTCCCCTTGCTCTTGACCCTGCAGCTCTTGTTCTTCATTACGGGCAGGGCATCTTCGAAGGGATGAAGGCGTACCGCAGAGGAGAGAACGTGTTTCTCTTCAGACCTGAGAAGAACATTGAGCGCCTCAACGCCTCGGCCCGCAGAATGGTCATGCCGGAGATTGACCCCGAGTTTGGGCTCTACTCAATCAAGAGGCTCGTCAGTATTGAGAGGGATTGGATTCCTCAACTACCCGGGACATCGCTGTACATACGTCCCACCATGATTGCCACGGAGGCCCGGCTCGGCGTAAAACCTGCCAAGGAGTTCCTCTACTACGTCATTCTCAGTCCTGTCGGACCGTACTTCAAGGGCGGATTCAACCCCGTAAAGGTGTTCGTTTCTGACAAGTACGTGCGTGCAGTGCGTGGAGGCGTGGGCGCAGCCAAGACGATTGGCAACTATGCTGCAAGTCTTCTCGGCACTCAGGAGGCTATTAGATTGGGTTACTCACAGGTCTTGTGGCTCGACGCCATCGAACGCAAGTACATCGAAGAGTGCGGCACAATGAACGTCTTCGTGAAGTTCGATGATGAACTCGCCACTACTCCTCTTGATGGTGCGATACTGCCTGGAATAACACGCGATTCTGTCATTCACATGGCACGCGACTGGGGCCTCACAGTGAACGAACGCAAGATCTCGATTGATGAACTCATAGAGGGTGTGCGCAGCGGAAAGGTCGAGGAGGTGTTTGGCACTGGCACGGCGGCCATCATCGCACCAATCGGGGAACTGTACTACAAGGGCCAAGCGTATGTCGTAGGTGATGGCCAAGTTGGCGAACTGACACGCCGCCTCTATGACACACTGACAGGAATCCAGAGCGGCGAGATTGAGGACCCGTACGGGTGGGTGGTCCGCGTCGAGTAACGTGAGCGAGGCTTGACCACCACCATAACCTTTTAGCGCCGCGATACTCCTGCTTGAGTCCCTCTGAGGTGGTCGTGCTGCAGAAACAACTCATGGTCGACTACACCAAATGCACTGGTTGCCGAATCTGTGAGATTGCGTGTTCAGCTCGAAACGAAGGCGTGTTTCAGCCCTCTCTTGCACGCCTGAGGATTGTGAAGTATGATGACTTGGGTCTGGATATCCCTCACGTCTGCGGGCCGTGCGAGGACGCACCATGTATTGACATCTGCCCCGTCTACGCGATGCGAAGGGACCCCGCCACAGGAGTCGTGGACGTTGACCATGACAAGTGCATACTCTGCAAGTCTTGTGTGGGTGTCTGCGTTTCTGGTGTAATCCGGCTTGACACAGTATCCATGAGAATCATCAAATGCGACCACTGTGGAGGAGACCCAGAGTGTGTGAAGGTCTGCCCAACTGGCGCCCTTATCTACGGCACGCCAGCGCAGACCACGGTGGTACAGCGTCACGACAAACTGCGCGACTATCTGGCCGAGATACACAGGACTGCACAGTCCACATGAGAGGGGGAGATAGCGATTCCGGACTTGGGCGGCTACACCGGGAAGATACTGCGCGTCGACTTGACCAATAGACGGGTCAAGACACAGGGTCTCCCTCAGGAGTGGGTCAGTGACTACATTGGCGGAGATGGTTTCGCTGCTCGCCTCCTCTACGAGGAGGTGCCCGGCGGGACGGATCCCCTGTCGTCGGATAACAAACTCATTCTTGCTACCGGGCCCATAACAGGGACAATGTGGCCCATGAGTGGCCGGTGCGTGTTCGTTTCAAAGGCCCCCCTCACTGGAATCTGGGGCGAGAGTCACGTCGGGGGCTTTCTGGGACCAGAGCTGAAGTACGCAGGATATGATATGCTTGTAGTAGAGGGTCGCTCTGAGAAACCCGTCTATCTCTTGATACAGGATGAACATGTGGAACTGAGAAACGCTGCCGACCTGTGGGGTATGCGGACTGACGACGTGACCGCAGCCATTCGCCGCGAAACCAGAGATCCTGAAACACAGGTTGCTGCAATCGGTCCTGCTGGCGAGAAGTTGGTCAAATTCGCTGCAATAATAGTCAACAACGCGCGAGCGGCGGGCCGGACTGGGATGGGCGCTGTTCTTGGTTCAAAGAACGTGAAGGCCATAGCGGTCCGCGGCCACGGTGGTGTGACGGTGGCCAGACACGAGGAGTTCTACAAACTGGCAAAGGAGGCTCACGGTCGGGTTCGCGAGAACCCCCAAGCACAGCAGATGGGCATATGGGGCACTTGGATTCTCACCGCCGTGAAGCAAGAGATTGGCGAGCTACCGACCTACAATCACAGGACCGGTGTCTTCCCGGGTTGGGAGAAACTGAGTGGCGACTACATCCGCCCCCGGTACACAGTGTCGGACAGAGCGTGTTTTGGTTGCAGCCTCTCGTGCAAGAAAGTGAACTATGTCCGTGAGGGCCCCTTCAGAGGTACGTTGGAGGAGGGACCCGAGTATGAGGGCCTCATGGCGTTTGGCAGCTCCCTTGGTATTGCTGACTACCCCACCACATTGAAAGCGAACCAAATCTGCAACAAGTACGGCATGGATGTCATATCAGCAGGTGGTACAATCGCGTTTGCCATCGAAACATTTGAGAATGGTATCATCACGGAGGAGGACACCGGTGGTATCAGCCTCAAGTGGGGCGATAGCAATCAGGTCATCAGGCTGCTTGAGATGATTGGTCGGCGTGAGGGCTTTGGAGATCTTCTTGCGGAGGGGAGTTGTGAGGCGGCCCATCGCTTGGGGCGTGGGTCCGAGAGGTTTGCGATGCATGTGAAGGGCCTGGAGGTGTCAGGCCAGGACGGACGTACCCATAGAAGCATCGGACTCTCTCATGCCACGGCAGCCCGCGGTGCCGATCACCTGAGGAGCCTAGTGACAGTCGATCAGCTCGGATACGAGGAGGTCGCCGCCAAGAGGTGGGGCGCCGACAAGTTGCCGGAGATAATCGACCCGTACACTGAGAAGTACAAGGCCACCGCAGTCGTGGAAACTGAGAATGCCTATTGCATCCGCGACACCCTGATTGTGTGCTGGTACTCCGTTTCGTGGCCGCCAATCTTCTGGATGGAAGACTTCGCGCAGATGCTCCCGCTGGCCACGGGGATTGAAGAGTTCGGTAGGGTCGACAACCTTACCAAGATAGCCGAACGCCAAGTCACGCTAAAACGTATGTTCAACGTCAGAGAGGGCATCACGCGTGCAGACGACCGTCTACCCGATAGGTTCACGAAGGAGCCGATGCCAGAGGGCCCCGGCAAGGGCCAGACGGTAGACCTCGACCCGATGCTCGACGACTACTACAGTCTACGCGGGTGGGACATTGAAACCGGTCATCCGACATCGAAGACCTTGCGTCGCCTGTCACTCGAATGGACCGTCAACTAGAATCTGACGTATTCCACCCTGTGTGCATGGCCGCACGAGGGGCACGCGTATTGATCAGGGCCTACCCAGTCAATGGTTTCCCAAGTCATGGGTGCCCCACAGTTGTCACACTTGTTCTTGATGACAGGCTTAACAAACACCACGCCGGAGCCATGCGCACTCGCTGATGTCTGCATCTCCTCCTCGCTCTCTTGGGCCTGGTATGTTTCCTGCACAGGGGCGCTCTCCCTAAAGGTGTACTGCGACAGAGGATGTAGTTGATTGACCTTGTCAAAGGGCATCAATAGCCACTCAAGCCTCTCGGATGGAATGTCCGACCATGCTCTCATCTGCCAGACTCTGAGCAGGTGGTCTTGGCGCGGGACCTTGCCGCGTACCTCAAACTTGCCGGTTGTCGCGCGGATTCGCAGTCGGTCACCCCTTGCCTCAAAGGTCTCCACCATGTGCATCGGAAACATGTACAGCTTGCGTTTCCTCGAGTCGAACTGATAGAGCCGATAGGTCGTCAGGATGAAACTCTCGGGCCAATAGGTAAAGACCTCTTCTCCTCTGAGCCATGCGTATGTGCTGTAGAAGCGTTTTGAGAACGGCCTGTGATAGCCCACGGTACACCAGCGGTTGTACGGATGGTCGGGATGAACAAACGGCACTCCAGAGATATCACACAACTTGCGCCGTTCTCCGACAGTCAGGTCCTCGTATTCTCTGAGTGCAAAGGCGGACCTGACCTCCTCGCGACGAGGCAGTCGCCCTATGACGTTGATGATGCCATTGACAACCTTGAACATGGCAGACTTGGGCGTCAGCTTGTACTCTTTCACAATATGAAGCGGAATACTCACAGTCGTCCTTGATCCAGTATCGTACTGGATTATCCGATAGTTGGTGATGACGTGTTCACTTCTCTGGACGAGGACTCGTTCGTTTTCCAGTGGGACAAATGTCACAGCCGACAATTCTTTTCGCTCCAATTCGTGGGTTCACTTGGAAAGTCCCAGTGCAGGCCTATAAACATTGATTCGATGGCCTCTGGTTGACTTGATTCTGATCCAGTGACCAGCGCTGGTGAGGGGCGGCGGGGGACGCCCAGCCTAGCGCCGGGGGATTGAAACGTAGAGGATGTCCTCGTAGGCGAGAATACCGAATCCGGCCTCGTTCTCAAGACGAACGTGGTCGTCGTATACCTCGTTTACTCGGACATTTGGTATCTTTGCAAGTGAGTCCTTCTGCATGTATCGCAGATAGACCGTGAAGACGCGGTCAGTTGTCTTGAGTTCCTGAAAAATCTGCATCCAGTTAACCATGGCGCTGGTCCTCCAACTCACTTGACATGAGCCTTCTGCACATTTAACACTGACGATTCTCAGGGTGGTCGAGACGCACTCGGAGCGGTTCGAGACCGAGTTCTCTCATGATTGCCGAGAGCACCGCCTCCATGTTATTCTCGCCATCATACTTGAATATGTGCGAGGTGCATCCAGAGGTGCAGTCAGAAGCGCCAAATCCTCTCGGGCCGGGCTTGAACTCGGGACGAGCACCAATTGTCTGGGCAAGCCTACACTCCAATCTCTCCATACTCTCTGCCGTCAGGGCGCACTTGGCCTTGGCACCAGCGGCCAAGAGATAGTCAATGTGCCAGTGTAAGCTCCTTGCCCCCTTGAGATGCCTCATCACACGTTTCTCAAGACTTGTGGATCCCCTGCCCATTGCGGAACCCACGTAGACCCACATGCCGGGCTCAAAGAGCATCTCTCGTCCAGAACCGACTCTTGCGGTCAGGGCCCTGTCCACCTCCAAGAGCAGGACGTATACTCCTCTCATTTCACTCCCTCCCCGCCTCTCGCTGAGCGTGTTTCACGATGTCCTTTAACTGTGTGAGTGCAGTGCCTGTTGTCAGGACTCCTGCCTCGAGCTCGCGAAGCACCCGAAAGAGAGTGGGACCAAGCATCTTCCACGTGGTGTTGAGGACAGAACCAATGAGCCTGCAGCCAAGCGGTCGTGTGAGCGGAGAAACACCGGCCATGGCACACTCCGCTTCTGTCTTAAACTTCGACATAGCGAGGGCGGCTGGAAAGTGTACAACCATGAGAGAGCCGTCGACAACAATGGCCTGTCGGCCAGTGGGCAACAGCTCGCCGGTAAAAAGTGCATCATATCCCTGTTGAACCGCGTATCGTTTCAGTGCTTCGTACATTGCCTCGTGACACTGGCCACATGGATGCACCAGCGCAGCCTTGGCTCGCTCTGCAATGTCTTGATGCACCTCTGTGTCACCATCAACGAATGTGTGAGGTAGACCCAGGGCCTCGGCCAGTTCTTGGATTGCGTTGAGATCATCTTGGTTGAGGAACTCCTCTCCGAGTGCGACCGTGAGGAGGTCCACAGAGAGCCCCAGTCTTCGCAGCACGAGCGCCGACGCGCAACTATCGGTGCCACCGGAGAACGCAAGCCCGGTCCTTGCATTGATGTTCCACCTCTCCGTTTCCACGGATGTTGTTTCAACCCGGGGATAGAGAGTTTCTGCTCCCACGGCTCTCTGCAGGAGCTGAAGCACAGCTCGCTGTTTTTCACTGACTATCGGTTTCAGTTCTTCGGTTCTCCGGAGAGTAAGTCTGAGCCGGGTGTCCCTCGCTGCAAGCTCCGTCCGGCTGTAGAAGGTCATTCTTCGCTCAACCCGCGCTGCAAGTTCTGCAGCCACCCGTCCGCCCGGGCCAAGACATTGGCTCTTCTCAGCTCTGTCCCCCACGATCACGTGAACAGAACCGTCGCCGTGCTCGTAGACCTCCTCGATAACGGGGTGCACACCTCTGGTCAGACCGAGCGATTCTCGCACATCCCGCAGGAGGCCGCTCACCTCTTCCGGTGATAGCGTCATGATGTAGTTCTCGCCTCTCGCGGGACACAGCTGCGATACCGACTTAAACAATCGTCGCATCCGTGTGAACGGTCATGCCATTGTCAGAGATCATTCCAGGGGTACAGCTCGTAAAGGGCAAGTTCGTCGACGGGTTCGGCTTCCTCACAAGCTATTTGGTACACGATGGGGGCGAAGTGCTT
This sequence comes from Candidatus Thorarchaeota archaeon, assembly GCA_003662765.1. Taxonomy (GTDB): domain Archaea; phylum Asgardarchaeota; class Thorarchaeia; order Thorarchaeales; family Thorarchaeaceae; genus B65-G9. The sequence continues at coordinate 9,474 of QMYR01000011.1, read as the reverse complement.
GTTATCGACCCGGGAACGGCCGGCCACCCGGGCGGGGAGATCGTAAAGGCCATTGAATCGCTGGGGCTAAGCCCGCGGCACGATGTTGTGGGCATTGTCTGCACACATGGCCATCCTGATCACATTGGCGGCGTATGGCGTCTGAAACGACAGACTGGTGCGCTTGTGATGATACATGAGCATGATGCGGATGTGATGGAAACACCCTCCCTCTTTATCGAGCGACGGCTGCGCCTGAGTAGGGCCGGAAGGCTGGCAATGAAGGTCGACAAGAGTCCTATTCGGGTGAACTTCCGTGGCGTGAAGCCAGATTGCATCTTGAAACACGGTGATGAGATTCGTGTGGGGTCCTACAGCCTCCGCGTCATGAACAGTGGCGGTCACTCAAAGGGCCATTGCATGTTCTACCTGACAGGAAAGAGGGTGCTGTTCTCAGGCGATGAGGTGAACAACTATCCGAATGACGCGCGAAGGTTCTACGTAGATCTCTCCGGGAGTCTGAGTGCGAAAGTGACTGCGCTGGAGGCTGCCTCTAAGCTCAAGACCGAGTATCTCCTTCCGGCTCACGATATTCCGCACATTCTAACGGATGTATCTCTGCAATTCAGCGAGGCCATAGATGGAGTACGCCAATTTCAAGATGCCATCCTTCGTGTCATATCTGGGCGCGGCGATGCGGACATTGACCAGATTGCCTTCGACCTGCGCCGTACGCATGGTGTTCCACTTCCAACGGGTCACGAGGCGTTGTTACCCACAACAATCGAGGTAGCTCTCCGGACACTGGAGAGCGCCGGTCTTGTGGAGGGCGAGAACGGTGTCTGGACGCTGGCTTGAGCAGCGACATCAACAAGATTCAAGAGCCCGTTACCTATTGCTTACCGGTTGACATTATGTCACAGCCGTTGAGTGTCACTGATGGTGAATGACACTCGATTGTGTTCCGGAGGTTCTCGAATGAGCGGGTCTGAGAGATCACAACCACTGACTCCTAGTACTGTTGAGGCTATTCGCATGGCCTCGATATCAGTTCTGGGTGTGACCACGAGGCGGGGCTATCCGATTGGGAGCGCTGTCGGGTCAGGAAGCATGATGGAGCAGAACTCTGATACTGTGGCGATGAGTGTTGCCCCACTGATCTTTGCTGTCCGTGATGCCCTATACGACTCTGAGGGACTTGAAGTCCTTTCGATGGAATGGGAGTTGGAACATGCCGCAGGGATGGAGATGGTGCCCGAGCAGCTGCTCATCGCAGGGGGCGGACTCGAGCATGGTGTGGGTTCGCATGTCTGTGTTCTTGGTTGGGAGAGAGGTGTGATTGACCCGTTCAAGATGGATGAGTATGTTTCGCGTGTCACAAAGAAGATTGCTGACATAGAGCTCGCCGTAGAGGCAAACGAGCTCGACTACGAGAACACGGGTGTCGCAGTCATTCGGAAGTTCGGAGACCGACTCAACAAGGTACTCTTTGTGGACATGCTAGACAGACAGTTTCAACGGGCGTGGGACTCACTCCAGATTCGGCAGGAGCACACGAAGACTCAGGCCGTCGTCACGATGGAGTACCACAACGATTTCACAACAATGCCTCCCGGAATCAAGATCACTCAGCGCAAGCATATCCGGTTCATGCTTCCGGATGGCAATGAGGAGGAACTCATCGAACACTTCAAGCATAGGCTTCTCACTCCGATGGGGATTGAAACCGTTGCCGTCAAGATTCCTCAACTTGGGCAGGCGGTCCTCCGAGAACTGAACGCGTATGCGTATGCAATCGAAGAAACTGACGTGATCAAGACGGCAATTCGCTTTCTCACAGCCTTTCTCGGTGCGGATGAGCTTCCTGTGTCACAGGCGAAGTCCCTTCAAGAACGGGCCACGGAGTTCACGTCACTCATGAGGACGGCCATAGCCGCTGTGCGTGAAGCAGCCAATGCACATCTCAAGTCCGGTCAGACCCTGACGCTCTCGGACCACGGCGCCCAGATCAAGAGCGCCGTCCGGGCGGCTGGCCTAGAGGACATGGCAGTCCAGTTCGCCGAGGCGCTGGTGGACGATTTGGTACGGTCGCTTGAGCGGCAGTTCCCGACAGACTCCGAGTTCCGGGCATGGCAGATGAGAAGTGCGGTGGTCCATTTCCTGCTATACTGTGAACGCGTAGCACACTACTTCGGCGATGAAACGCGGCAGTACCTTCTTGTGGCATCGGCCCGTCAGGCATTCATTGCGGCCCTGCAGGAGTTCCGGGAACAGACAGTCACACCGGACATGGATGAGGTTTCCCATCTTCTCTTTGACAAGTTCTATTCGGAGCTATACGCGCAACTCAACGCTATTTTTGATAGAAAGGCCTTCGAGAAGTCATCACAGGCGACCTTTGAGGAGATCATCTCCATCATTGCACGTGAGATGATTGAGGTCTTTGGTCGAATCGATATGTGGGATCTCATCGAGTTTAGCGATGTGGCACAGATAGCGAGAACGGAGATTCAGAAGAAGTATCCCTCGGAGAATGGCGAGCCGCACCCGCGGGCCCGCGAGCTTATGGAGATGCTGGATCAACTGGAAACGCTCGTCGCGGAGATAGTCCCAGACATTGCTCAGACGCTCCTCTCTCGAGCGTTCGTCGCATCTGTGATTGAGCGAGTGGTGGTCGGGGCCGATCTGGTGGACGAACTCTACGCCGAAATAGACAGGTTGGAAGAGAAACCGGAAGAGTGGCGTGATGAGGCTCGGCGGTGGATTCGGCTTTATGAGGCATCGGTACAGCCCTCCTCGCCTCTGTCACGGCGCCTCCTTGACTTTCAGGAACTTATTCACGAACGTGCTGGCACAGTGGTTTCTGCGGGGTCTGTGATCGCTCGTGTGGCATTCGAGGCTGAGGCACGTCAGAAGGTGTATGATGCCCAACTTGAAGCGTGGGAGAAGGAGTGTGCAAGGATAGAGGCTGAGAATACCCCCATCTTGGAGAGAAAGAAGAAGCGTGAAGAACTGATCTCTCAGGCTCGCGCTGACTTTGCCCTTGAGTCCGCTGCGTATCAGAGGCAGGTTCAAGAGTATCGCGAGAAGAGGGCCGTGGCCGAGTCCTCAGAAGCGCCCACGGACGCACTGGTTGAGCCCACTCCTCCTGAACCCCTTGAGAGCAGGCTTGCAGCGATTGATGCGCAGTATCCCCCTCTCGGTGAGCCCAAACCGCTCCCTCCGAAGCCTGAGCCGTCAACGCTGCTGATCAACTATACGGAGCTACGAGACCTGCTGACTGAGCGAATCACAGAGATGGACAAGTCACAGGAGGAGCTGGAACGGCTGTTCGCTCAGCGCCTCCATCAGATGGAGCAAGAGGCCGCAGAGATGACCAAGCGCATAACGGTGCGCCTAGGTGATGACCTCTTCGAGTATCTGTTAGACTATGCAGTTCGATCTCTTGGACGGTTGTTCCCGCGGCCCGTCCGCGTCTACCTGCGTGACTCTGCTGACAGATCGAGGATATACCTCGTGAGCTATGAGAACAAACCGAAGGAGCTTGTGGTAACGATAGGGGACACGGTAGTGAGGTGAGAGAGATGTCAAGTGCATGGATACTCAAGACTCCGCAGATGAGGGAGGCTGGAAAGGAGATACTCCTTCGTGAGGCCTTGGTTGCTCACATGAGGAGCACTCGTGACCGACAGATATTGGCATCAATCGCTGGAGATGAGCGACCGCTTGAGGACCTGCTGTCGTTCTTCGCAAGCTTCTATGTGTATAACTATCAAGGCCTCCGGCTCTTTGGCCCCGACAGCGAGTCGTCAAGTCCGGACAGGAAGACCGATCTTGAGCGCGAGGAACGCAGGCAGCTTGAGTTGGAAATTCGGCAACTGCTCGGAAACACCTTCAGGGAGGAGGTGGACATAGCAAGGCTCGTCAGCGAGTTCTTCGTCACAGTCTGTGATGAGCTCGGACTATCTGCCTCGGTGCCTCAGCCTCCAGACAGACTGTGTGACTTGGTTGTGGAGTTTCTCTCCAAGATACCGTCCGACTACTCCCCCAATGCGTCTATCGATTTCATCAATGCCATAACCGGGTGGGGTGCAGAGTTTCGTCGCGACCTGTATGCCAAGGCCTCGGGCCTGAAAGAGTCGGCGCTCACGCTTAGGGACGAGCTTATTCGCGAGCATGAAGAGGAGATAATTGAGATATCAACGCTCAAACGAGGAATCGTGCGGATAAGAGGTCAACTCACGTACCTCACTGCACCGCTACGTGCAGAAGACCTGTTGCCTGACGTGCTGGACTCTATCGTCAAGTCGGCTTGGGAGAATATCTGCGCTCGCGGACAACGTCTTGCGGCTCTCAAGATTGCTCACGAAATAAGAATCTCCTTCCTCGACTTTGTGGAGGAGTACGTTGACACACCCACAACGCTCGAGCGTATGGAACAAGAACTAGGCAAGAAAGCATCTGAGGCATTCGGCCAAGCTCTCATCGACAATCCCGGTCTCGCCTACTCAATCATTAGCGCTTTTGTTGGGCTCCCTGAAGAGGATGTAAAAGCGGCCCTGCGGCAGAAGGGCCTTCGAGATCCGGTGGAGCTCGGCAGGGCCCTGATGGAAACCGAACATGAGGAGTCAGTGTCCGAACAGAAAGAACCTGAGATCTCCAAAGAGGAGCTGGAGAATATAGAGCGCTCGATGCGAATGCTGGAGAAGATTGAGAAGGCTCTCAATGGTCCTGTCAAGGGAATGTTGCGTGCTCGCGGCTTGAGGGCAGCCGAACTAGAGAAGATTGGGATCGATCTCCTGACAAAGGACGAATCGACGCTGGTGGGTATTGAGAAACAGGTCTTGGCCGAGTTGCGCAAGAAGGTGCGGGTACCGCCACCGGATGAGATGCAGCGTCTGATTGATTTGAGGGCCCGGGTGCAGTCTGGTGAGATTGGTGGGCTGGAGGCTACCTCTGCGACCGAAATGATACAACGTAGAGTCCACAGCGAGGCTGTCAACAGTCTTCGCCTCGACCTTGTGTGGCATCTGATAATTGGCGTCATGACAAATGTTGCAAGGGTGGTGGAGACCTATCTCCGTTCGAAGCACGACTTACTACGGATTCGAGCCGTCTTGAAAAGCATCTACGAAGAAACGGAGATGGAGCTACAGTATCTGCGTGAGGAGATTCTCATTGACCTGTTGTCATTGAGAATCTATGAGATGAAATGCGTTCATCCCGAGCTCGATGCGCCAACAGTGTGCGCATGGCTGCATGCACGGCTATCCAACAAGAGCTTGACTGCTGCAAAGGATGAGTTACTGTCAACACCCAGTCCAGTCTATGAAGGAATAGTGGAGGCCTCTCTTGCGCTGGACCGGTTGGAGTTCAACAACTATGCCATAGCCTACGATGTCATGCACAGGTTTCTGACAAGACAGCGACTTGCGAAGGCCCGCCGCGAAGAGCTGGCTCTTGAGGACAAGCGGCGCGAACAAGAGATGCTGCTTCAGCGTCGGAAGTCCTTAGATGTGCTGAATTTCATCTACACGAAGGCCCACACAGTGTTCAGAGTGATTGGACGCGTAGGTACTCGTGGTCTTGAGTGGGGCCCAAGTGATGACATGAAGTGTGCGAACCTCCTAGCATTCTACATCCAGACGAATCGGGGAAGGCCTGTCTGCAAGCAATGTGGTGCTACCCCGAAAGATGGTGTCTGTCCCAATCATGGACGTGTATACATGGGCGTGGCCGACGACATGGACAACCTGTCTGTCTTTGTGATGCGCGCCATGAGCGACATCAAGGAGGGTCTGATGGGTTCGACAGCAGAGCCAGTGCCTTGGGAGAAAGCCCGAGCAATCGTACAGAGAGAGATATCATCCTTGAAGAGGCAGGGACGCATCAGCTCGAAGACCAACATTCGAGAGCTGCTCCCGGGCGAGATAAACAACATCATTGGACCAAGAATCGCCTCGCTCATTGGTAAGTACTTCAACGAGTCCCTTCAGTACGCGGCTCGCAGAGCAAACCTGGCATAGTGGAGCAGTCGCTCAGTCTTGGGCCATCATCTCAGAGATCCAGCTGAGATAGTCGTCTGAGCCGCTGGAGATGTCCAGCACGACGAACTTGGGTAGTTCATATGAGTGAAGACTCCTCAATGCCCTTTCAAGTTCGCGGACGCGTGATCTTGCAGTCTTCATGAGAATCAGGCTCTCCTCGTCTGAATTGATCTCACCTCTCCAGCGGTATGCGCTTGCCACCGATGGAACAATGTTGACGCAGGCACAGAGGCGCCGCTGAACTAGCTCATTGGCAAGCTGTTTCGCTTCGTCAGGGGAGCAGGTCGTCAACGCAACAACGAATTCTGACATATGTCAGAGTCGGGCTCACTTCGCCATAAGGTAGTTTCGAGCCGAAACTACAGATGGTTTCAACGATGCAGTCGGAATCTATATACGGCGAGTCATGCCGCTCTGACGCAGATACGACGGAGGACTTCCGATGGTCAAGCATTTTGTTCCCGAGGGTGTCATGCCTGCACTGGTCACGCCGTTCACTAAGGACGGTGACCTGCTGGAGGAAGGCTTCAAGCAGATAATCGACTACGTGATAGAGAAGGGCGCCACAGGTATCGTCCCTAGTGGCACGACTGGCGAGTTTGTCTACATGAGAACTGAGGAGCGCAAGAGGCTCCTACGTCTTGCCGTCGAGTTTGCCGACGGTCGAGTGCCAGTCGTGGCAGGAACAGGACAGACGAGCACTGGGGCCACGGTCGAGCTGACCCGGTACGCTGCAGACATTGGATGTGATGCAGCACTGGTGATATCACCATTCTATCTACGTCCAGCAGACAAGGGCTACTACGAGCACTATGCGACCGTGGCGAGAAAGACCGACATGCCAATCATAGTCTACAACATTCCTCAATGCACCCTTGGACCGCTGCATGCGAACATTCTGGAAGACCTTGCCGAGATTGATAACATAGTTGCGGTCAAGGACAGTAGCGGGAATATCCCTGCGACAGTGGAACTGATTCAGAAGTTGAAGGGCAAGTTGCCCGTGCTGATTGGCCACGATGAGTGTTTTCTGTCAGCAGTGGCGGCGGGTGCCAAGGCCGCCATCCTCGCGTCCGGGAACATCATCCCACACATCTGGCTTGAGATCATGAAGATGGTACGCGAGGGAAACATGGAGCGCGCGATGGAGCTTCAGCACTCGGTTCAGACACTTGCTCGACTGATAACTCGGAACGGTGGTGCTCCCCCTGTCAAGGCCGCACTCAAGATGATGGGTATCAAGGCAGGTAGGTCGCGGCTACCTCTGAACTCCGGCGGCACGCTCACACCTGAGCTGAAAGACGAGATCAGGATGGAACTTGAGAAGCTGGGTCTGATCGAGTCGTTGAGCCACCCGCCTATTGACCGCGAGCTGAACATGAGGGCTCTCTTTGAGGAGTTTGGAGTCAATCCCCAGTCACTGTCAGATGCCCGAATTGCGACTGGGGGGAATGATGCCGTGTCTGCTGCTGTGGCAGTGGGCCGCAAGGACAGTCCTCTCGGTGCTGCGTTTGTCCAGTTGCTCACCCGCGCAAAGATTGGACACGAGGCCCTTAGTGTAATCTTAGAGCCCAACCTACCGGTCAAGCCACCGAGCATTATGGTCCCTGTACGTACAATCAAGTCACTTCGTCAGGCCTCTCTATTCTACGGTCCTGTTCAATCCGGTGCTGCGCGGGCTGTGGCACGGCTCCTCGGTGAGGGCAAGATTCCAGCCGAGGATGTCAGTCACAGCCTCATGGTGATGACGCTTGACGTTGACCTGAACATGCGTGACCGCCGTGCTGTGACGGCCGCCACAGAGGACGCTGTTCGCAATGCACTCGCCCAGATCTGGAGGTGAACCTGATGACTGAGAACTATCGTTTCAAGGGTGTCTATCCTGCGCTTGTGACGCCGTTTGACGAGAACGGTGTGAATGAGGAGCAGTTTCGTGGACTCATCGACTACGTGATAAGTGCCGGGGCCACTGGAATCGTCCCCTGTGGCACGACGGGCGAGTTCACAAACATGCGGTTCGAAGAGAAAGTAGAGGCCATACGAATTGCGTGTGAGGCGGCAAAAGGAAAGGTCCCGGTCTTGGCAGGGTGCGGTGCTGCCTACACCAATGATGCCATCAAGTTGGTTCGTCGGGCAGCCGAGTTCGGCGCGGCCGCGGCTCTTGTGGTTACTCCATATTTCTTGCGACCCTCCAACAAGGAGATCTACGACCATTTCGAGAAGATTGCGAACAACAGTGACATCCCGATATTCGTATACAACATCCCTCAGGTGACGGGCGTACCCGTGCATTGGAAGCTCGTTGATGGTCTTCGGGAGATAGACGGGATTCAGGGGCTGAAAGACTCCAGCGGCGACCTCGTGAACCTCACCACAATCCTCGTCCGCAGACCCGAGGAGTTCCAAGTGGTCGTTGGTCATGACGAGGTGGCGCTGCCCGCTCTGGCCTCAGGGTGCGATGGTGCGATCCTAGCAAGCGCGAACATCTTTCCTGACCGGTACATCAAGATGCAGGCCGCTCTCGCGCAAGGTGACTTGAAGGAGGCTCTGATTATTCAGCGGAGCATCCAGAAGACTGTGCGAATCATCGTCAACAAGGGTGGCGGCCTCGCTGTCAAGGCTGCACTGAACATGATGGGTATCCCTGTGGGGCATGCGCGTGCGCCACTCATAGAGGGTGACCTATTGTCGTACGAGGACATTGATGAGCTGCGCACCTGCCTAGAGGATTTGCAGTTGATCAAACGTGGCCCCGTCACTTTCAGGGTCGGGGACCACGCAATTGTGGCCGAGGCTTACCCAAAGGCAGTGGGTCTTGTCCCCGATGAGGTGCCGGACCTGACGTTGCTACATGGTGAGGCTCTCGCGGGCACTGGTCTGGAGGTAGCACATGTCGACCTCGTCATGGGGCTAAAGTCCGGGCCCGTCAGTGTGGCACTTGAAGGTGCAGGTCGGATGATGGAGGGTTTCCATCCATCGAACGTGATCAAGGACCTTGAGCCTACGACCGTATTCGCACCGACCGTGACGATCACGGGTGAGCTTCACAAGAAGCTTGTCTATGATGTTGCGCAGAGGGCTGTTGCCGATGCTGTGCGACGTACAGTGACTGACCGCATATTCCCCGAGGAACTTGTATCGGACATAATTGTCGCCGTCAATGTGTTTGTCCATCCAAAGGCCAACAATGCGAAGCGTGTCCACATTAACAACTTCAGGGCCACACGTTTCGCCATACGTCGAGCAATCGAGGGACGGCAGTCAGTCGAGGAGATAGTCGCCCGGCGTGATTCTGCAAGACATCCCTTTGCCTACAATCCTTGAGCTTTGACACGCGGTGCCCGATGTGCCGAAGTACAGGCCCACGGGCACCACTCATTAGTGTCAGCAAGCGGCGATATAATGCATAAAGTAATATCTTGGTATGTCGCAGGCATTCTTACCCCCC
>QMYR01000010.1 GCA_003662765.1 Candidatus Thorarchaeota archaeon | reverse complement strand
GGAGACTCCCGAGTAGAGATGACAAATCTGGCGGGATACATAGAGGAGGGACAGAGGGACAGCATCGGGGTCAGGGCTGCCAAGAAGATAGTCGAAGAACTCGTGTCCGATATCCGGAAAGTACTGAGAACAGGCAGTGAGGTTGTGATCAGTCAGACTGTCCTTGATGCTCTTGACCCTAGCCGGATATACCAAATCGACATTGTACCACATACTCGCACCCCCGATGGCAGAGTGGTTTCGGTGCTCATCATCATAAGCGATGTGACAAAGTCGATAGAAGAACGCGAGAACACGCAGCTTCGCGGCTTGCTCTACAAGATCGCTAGAGAACGTGACAAGGTCGTCCTGTATGCTGACCTCCTCAAGCATGACATGAGCAATATAGTTCAGAGTGTACAGATGGCTATCGACCTTGCCAAGTACAGCGTGGGTGACACGGGCACGTTGAACGAGGCATTGGACATGGCACAGGAGGGAATCGATCGCGCGCGAAAGACAATTCGTGATGTGAGGCTGGTTTCGGAGGTAATTGACAAGGATCGCGTTGAGTTGAACCCAATCAACATCGAAGAGGTTGTGGAACGAGCCGTCACGAGAGTCAGGTCGCTGCTGAAAGACAAGCGCCTTGCGGCAGGGTTCAAGGTGAATCCCAAGGGGCTCATGATTAGGGGAGAACCCATGATAGAGCAGTGCTTTGTGAACCTGCTCAGGCGCTGCGTCAACGATAGCCTAGAGAAGAGCCGTGTCAATATTGTAATCCAGAAGGAGCCTGACGAGAAGGCTGTCCAAGTGGAGTTCATCGCTTACGACGTTGTCTTGCATCCGCAAGAGAAAGAAAAGATGTTTCAGTGGAGAAGTGAAACTGCAATACCCGGCGAGGGGCTAGCTCTTCCTCTAGTGAGGGCCATTGTCGAGCTACATGGAGGAGAGGCCTGGGTCGAAGATAGGGTGGAGGGTCAACCTGAACGCGGCACCAAGTTCGTCATTAGGTTGCCTATTACTGACGGCAGTGATGCTGAAGAAACAGGCTGAATCAGTGCTACTCGACAAAGAACACTTCTCCCACGTTCTCTGACGCGGTGATACGGATTCTCATGTCGTTCTCAAGAACAAAACAGGCATCGCGGACCTTGACGAGGCATATGACCTCACGAATGAAGGCTATTGCTGCGCACTCACCCACAGACTCTCCCGCCTCTGATATCACGGCGGAAACTTGACTGAACAACTCATCAATGGTGCCAGGGCACTCATTGAAATACTCCTCCATGTCTTTCTTGATCACGGGAATCTCATCGGGCGCCCACTCCCTCTCCAAGTCTTCGGGTTTCATGATAAGTACGGCTCGTCCGCTGAACTCCCCGCTGGCACCTACAGACTCTCCTTTCAATATCGGAAATAGAACTGATTCGGGATTGCTCGCCTTATCACTCATAGGACCCACGTCCTTTTGGGCGACCCACTGCTTCGACATATGCGAAAATCACTCTTAAGCCTTCTGCGCTGAATGCCAGCTCGCAGGTTTGACTGGTGGTCAGAGATGACAGTGTACGAGTTCGAGGGAAGAGTCCCAAGGATAGGAGAGAACTCCTACGTGAGCCCGTCAGCCGCCGTGATAGGCAAGGTGACTCTCGGTCGCCAATGCTATGTCGCGCCAGGCGCGGTGATAAAGGGAGACTACGGAGAGATAGTGATAGGTGACGGCACAAATGTGCAAGACAATGTGATAGTCCACGCAAGGCCCAACGAGAAGACTGTGATAGGGAACGACGTGACTCTCGGGCACGGATGCATCGTTCACAATGCGGTCATCGAGGACTATGCTACTATTGGTATGGGGGCGATTGTGTCGGACTACGCAATCGTGCGCAAGTGGGCTGTGGTTGGGGAGGGCGCAGTCGTCAAGGCCCGTGATGAGATTCCAGAGGCAAGCGTTGCAGTCGGCATTCCGGCACGGGCCATCCGCGAACTTGATGAACAGCACAAGAAAGAGTTTGAAGAATACAAAGGAATCTACCGCAGCCTCGCACGGCGATATCCATCTGGTCTGAAACGGCTGAGCTGAGGGGGATGTTACTCCCCCCAGACTCTACACCTGCGTGACCATTTGGTCGCGGTTGAAACGCTTGGTTGCCAATGCCCATGTCAAGGACGCGAGCACGAGAGCAACCGCGAAAGTGATTAGGTCTGACAACCATATCAGATCGAGTGACCCCACCGAGCCGCTGAACTGCATCATGGGCAGGTAGAGAGGAATCATCAGCACCAGCACGGCGACGCTGCCCGTCTGGTATGCCTCGTACACACGGCTGACCTTGCCACTGATTAGAATCATTGTTGAGATGATAGCAAGCGCCACGATTGGCCCTACCACAAATATCAGGAACATCCCCGGCGGGTCAGGAAATAGGACGAGGGGGTTGCCCATCACAAGCAGCAACACGTTGATGGCAATGGCCGTTACTGCCGTACCCCCGTACAGCAATATCACGCATGGAATGAGGGAGCCGAGAACCTTCCCCCATAGGAGCTGTCGGTCAGTGAGAGGCGTCACGAGCAGGGGCTCAAGCGTTCTTTGCTCCTTCTCTCCCACAAGTGCGTTCGCCGATATCAGACCTGCAGGAATGACTGCCATTAGTGCCAGTATCGCGGACCCGAGGGGGATCATCATCGAAACCATGATTGGATAGTCGGACGATGTCGACGGTATCAGAGCTAGGGGTCCTCCAACCATCATCACCACGAGGATAGGACCCAACAGTGCCGTCCCGAAGAAGCTGTACTTGACATACCTGACCTTCATCGCCTGCTTGAAGTCTGTCAAAGCGATGATGAGGGACTTGTTTCGAGTCACTTCTTCACCTCCCTTATGACCGACAGATAGAGGTCCTCCAGCGTGACCTCCTCCTCGGAGAACTCCACTATGTTCACGCCCGCATCAAGCAACATTCGCATCAGGCGTGAATTATTCGACGACGGGTCCGCAATCTTGACAACTATAGTGTCAGCCTCAGTTGATACCTCCCTGACAAACTCAGCTGACCGGGCCACCGAGGCAGCCTTTGCAACGTCGTTAGTCACACGGACTCTAAACACCTGCTCAACCTTCAATCGAGATCTGAGGTCGTCTGTTTCTCCCGCAAGCAGAATCTCGCCTTGATCGATTATCGCTATTCTGTCACAGATTCGCTGGACCTCGGCAAGATTGTGGCTGTTGATGAAAAACGTCATTCCGTATTTTTTCGAGAGGCTCAGAATAAGCTCTCTGACCCTTTTTGCAGCGACGGGGTCAAGTGACGCGGTGGGTTCATCTAGGAGCAACACCTTTGGCCTATGAAGCAATGCACGACATAGGGCCAAGCGCTGTCGGTTACCGCTGCTCAGCTCCCCAGCGGGGTCGTCCCTCCGTTCCCACAGGTCCATGAACCGCAAGAGCTCCTCAATCCGGCGTGGAATCTCCTCCTCTGGAATGCCGTAGAGCTTCGCGAAGTACTCAAGATTCTCATAGGCAGTCATCCGCTGATACAGAGTATGGTTTCCCTCTTCGGGAAGTACGCCAACCACACGACGGACCTCGACAGGTGCTTCGACCACGTTGTGGCCCGCAACGACCGCCTCACCTTCTGTCGGTCTGAGCAGTGTGCACAGTAAGCGAACGGTCGTGCTCTTGCCTGCTCCATTTGGTCCTAGAAGTCCAAAGATAGACCCCTCAGGAACGTCCAAATCGATGTGATCAACGGCAACAATGTCGCCGAATCTCTTCGTCAGCCTTGATGTCACTATGTTGTCCAACTTCAATCACCGTCGCACTGAAACCCGTTTGGTGCGGACTCCACTAGCACAGTAGTGTACATCCTCACGATAGAAAAAAAAGCTGTCTAGTGCGCAGTCGTCAACCACACGCATAGATCAGACGGAGTACATCTTCTCTATCACAGCCGTACTCGTTTCTTTGATGCCTGGGATTGCATGTATCTTGTGAACGGTGATGTCGTAGAGAGCCTCAAGATCGGGCACCTCCAGTCGAAGGATTATATCATAGGCTCCTGTCGTCACTGCAATCACAGTGGCCTCCTCGATGAGGCGAAGCTGTTCGAGGACCTCGTCTGTCTTGCCAATCTCCAAGTCCATGAGCACATACGCCATCACGCGTTCTGTCATGTCGAATCACCTATAGTCACGAAGTACCACTAGCGTTTCTATGTCCTTGACACCAGTCACCTGTTGAACTTTCCTCAAGATGAGCTTACGGGTCTTGCCAAGACTCCGGCTCTTTATCGTGAGGAGATAGTCGTACTCGCCTGCTAGCGCAGCTGCCGTTTCAACACCCTTAATCGCAAAGAGGTCGGGAAGGAGGTCACCAGTCAACGGACACACCTTGATCAGAACGATGGAACGCACATCAGATGCCTCAAGAGCCACTACTCCGATCATCACCAAGATGACTCCGAACACGCGCAGAGTCCAGAGAAACACGTCACCTGTGACAGCCCCGAACGCGCCGGGGATGAACATGTTTCCGATGAGGGTCACGGGAATACCAAGCACAACCGAGATTGATGAGAGGGAATTCACAATGGCCATGGAACCTCTTGCGAGCGCACGTACGTACAGTATCAGTGACAGAAAGGTTGTGACCGACGAGGCCACCATCAGCCAGAACAATGGCTCGAAGGTCGCGGCCATAATCTCCCACACGTCCACAGGCAGGACTGTCACCGCATACAGAGAAAACACGATGTTGAGGAAGAGGAGAGACCAGACACGCATGTTCAACGTGTCAACTCTCAGGCCTGGCCGAATCTCATATCGTTTCGCCTGCCTCTGATAGTAGGTGAACAGAGCAGAAGATACGTTGAGTGGTCCGAGGACCAACAGAAGCGTACCGATGTCAAATCCACCCGGCGTGACGCCGACTAACAGTACGCCGAAAAGGATGGATATGACACATTGAAGCTCCACCATCGTAGGTGTGTCCTTCTCAGAGAACAGGTCGCCAATCAATAGATAGATTATCACCAGCTGACCGAACGGGAGCACAGAGGACGCGTCCGAAGAACCAATGAGGATGTAGTACGACGCCGTAGAGATTCCGGCAAACAGGCCAGACAGAACCACGTAGACCATAGGTTTCCGGGGAAGCACACTAAGCCGAGCAAAGTCAGGATCAAGCGAGAATCCCAAGGAGCGCTTCTTGCCGTTGCGCCTCACTGGAATACTGAGGATTGCGACTACCGCCACGGTGACAATGAAGGACACCCATTGTGACATGAAGCCGAACGTCACGGGACCTATGGTCACCGTATTGACAGCTGCCACATCAAGTGTGACCGACGCGGTTCTAAGAACACCAGCTCCAATCGCTAACGTGTAGAATATCGAGCTACTAGAGTGTCTGCTGACGGGTCGCTGACTTCGACTGCTCATCCTGACGCCTCCTCAAGAGGCTACACACAGACGTACAGACCAAGTCATCATGTGCGCCTGTGCAATCATATGTTCAATCCGAAGACTCTTCCTCAGAGGTGCTCTCCGAGGTTTCAGTGGCCTCCTCGGGGGCCTCTTCAAGGGTCTCCTCAGGCTCCTCGGTGGTTGAGGTTGAGTCCTCCGGCTTCTCAGCCCTCGCGGCGGCCTTTGATTCTTCCGCCTCTCTCTTGCGGGCCTTCCTAGCCTCGCTGGAAATCATCCGCTGGGCAAGAATGAACTCATCGAACGTGAGTCGCTTTCCGGACTGAAGCTTCTCCACGACTTCCTCGATTCGCTCGCGCTCCTGTTCTCTCTGAGCCCTGCGGTCCGGCCTGCCAGGACGGTCAGCCATGTGCTTCCTGATCTTACCCTCAATCTCTTCGATCCTAGAGCGAATCTCCTTCAGCCGTGCCTCACCCTCCTTCACCCGCTTAAGCCACTCCACAAAGTTTTGGTGAGCTGTGTCGGCGGACTTCTTATACTGCTCAAGTTGTGGGCGAATTCTAACTACTTCTTGGTGATGAATCTGCGACTGCTCAGACAGCTCAAGCACCCTCTTGTGAACCTCCGATGCCTCCTCCTTAAGGCGACGAGCAAGGCGGCGCAGCTCGCTGATACGATCCTGCTTCTCCTTCTCTTGGCCAATCTTCACAAGCTTGGCCTCAATGCGCGCAATCTCCTCTACGATTGCACGCTCCTCCTCCGGAGTCAGAAGAGCCGTCTGCTGCTTCCATTCAAGTTCCTCAACGCGCCTCATCATCCTGCGTTGATCTGTGGAAGGACTTCCCACGAGGCTGCTCCGCAAGTCCCGAATCTCATCGTAGATACTCTTTAGCTGGGCATGAATAGCACTCCTGCGCGCCTTGGCCTCAGCTATCTCCTTGTTGATCTTGTCACGGGCCTCCCGCTCGGCCTTCACCGACTCAATGAGAGCACGGACCTCCTTGTTGTGCTCATCGCGGATGGCCTTGTACTCGCGCATCTTGTCCCTATCACGGCGCAACTGCTCGAGCTCTTCTCTAGCCTGCGACTTGAGCTCCCTCAGTTTTGCGCGAAGGTAATCAAGGTCTTCTAGGGGTGCTTCAGCTGCTTCTGTCAAGACTTTCGTACCTCAGAACTTCGTTTTGCAGCCCTTGGAACAGGGCGGATTCCAATGGACCCTTCGGGCCCACGAGTCTGATGCAAGCCCCTCGCCCAGTCGCCCACTTTTAAGTTTATTCGTATGAGTGAGAGGGCTCCCGACTCCAGTGATAGTTCTGCCTTCAAGGCCTACTGAGACGACGCGCGATCTCCTCAGATATGTCCACACGAGTCACGCTCTGGAGACCAATCCAGCCGGGTGTCGCATTAACCTCCAGCACCCATAGGCCGCCGCTATTGTCCGGAATGATGTCCACACCAACCATGCGGCCTCTGACACTCTTGGCCGCTCGCAGTGCGATATCGTCAACATCAATGTCATTGACTCGTGGCGTACCGCCCGCATGGATGTTTGTCACAATGCCGCAGGCGCTCACGCGCTGCATGGTCGAGATAACTTCGCCGTCGACGACAAGGGCCCGAATGTCGAAGCCAAGACCATTGACAAACTCCTGAAGGAGATATGCCCCACGACCGGAAACGTGACCATAGAATTTCAGGTAGTCGAGGATATGGCTGAGATCAAACTGGTCTTGGACGAGCTGAACTCCTACCCCCCCGAACCCCATTATGGGCTTCAAGACACATGGAGCATGCTCACGCACGAACTTCGCCGCTTCATCAATTGATTCCGTGATCAGGGTTTCAGGGACAGGCAGCCCTGCAGAAACAAGCCTCCGCATACACTCGGCCTTGTTTCGCATCTGCAGGATGGAATTCACAGGGTTTACAATCTCGACACCCATGTCGTGAAGTGCGGTCAGGAGCCCCACCCGGTGAAAGAAGACTCCCATATCGTGGCCCCCGAGATCCAGCACGACTATCATGTCAAGAGTGGTGAGGTCCTCAGTACCCATGACTATGCCATGTCGCTCCGTTGAGACCATCCTGCGCACGGCCCAAGGTAAAACACGAACAACACGAATTCCCAAGTCCCTGAAGGCCTTCTCGAGTTGCCTCGCACGAACTGAACGGGGGTCTGACGTGAACAGCCCTACGGAAGAAATCCTAGTCACAGCCATCACGACCCAGGCTACACTCTTCTACATAACAGCGGGCTTTTAACCTGTCACATCAGTACTGTCTGTGGTTCTAATGACGCTATTCTCCGAAGCAGAGAGGCAGTTGATACTTGAGCGGCTCAACGGTCGGAAAGGTAACTTCGTAATCGCTTTCAGAAACAGACACGGGCCTACACGCCTTCATAAGCTGTGGACGGAACTCCTCGAAGATCTCGGACTCAAGCACAAACGATGCATTAACTGGTGGTCGAGCGCAGGCACAGTAGGCCTTCTGGAGTGCGAGATTGATGATGATCTCATGATATATGGTCAATGGATGCTCTGTGACCGCGACGAGCTCCTTGGCGTGTTTAGCGTCGCCGATGAGGAGGTTGTCAATATCAAAGATGGCTTCGACGCTGGAAATGTGTCGTCGGTAGCCATGAGGGCAATTCGAATAGGCGAAACGGGAGAGCAGGACTAGTCTACTGTGAGTGTCTTTGAGAGGTTCCGAGGTAGGTCGGGGTTGATGCCGAGGTCAACCGATAGGTAGTAGCTCAACATCTGGAGTGGTATCACGTCAAGGAGCGGGTTGAGTAGGATGTCGCTCTCTGGAATCGTGAGGAAATCTCCCTCGCGATCCACGTAGTGCGACAGGGACTCCTCATATTCGCCCACGACAATGGTTCGCCCGTGACGAGCGCGGACCTCATTAATGTGATTGATGACCATCCAGCTGTCTTCCCGTGTAGTCACGAAGATAACAGGATAGTTGTCGGTCACAATGCTAAGCGGCCCATGCTTGAACTCGCTGGAGTACATTCCTTCACAGTGATTGTAGCAGATCTCCTTTATCTTGAGGGCACCCTCACGAGCCACACCGTCTGTGAAGCCGTATCCGAGGCAATACAGGTCCTTGACATCAATCAATGTCTGTGCAAGGCTCTTGGTGAGAATACCAGTCCGGTCGATTGTCTGTTGTGTAAGGCGTGGTAGGTCTTCCGCCAGTGACCTGATGAACTCCTTCGCCTCACTTGGGTCAATGGTACCATTTCGCTCGCCCAAGCGAGCAGCCAAGTACGCGAAGATGATTGTTTGAGAGAAGTAGGTCTTTGTGGCGGGCACACTGACCTCGTATCCGCAGGCCATCGGGATATACGCGTCTGCCCCAAACATCAGGGTACTGCCTATGACATTGACCACGCCGAGCGTTTTTCCCTTGCCAGTTTCCTTGACAAGATTTAGGACATTCATTATGTCCTTCGTTTCGCCGCTCTGAGAAACGAGAATACAAAGGCTGTCATCGGCAAGGCTCTTGCCGTACATCGGAATGAACTGCCCGCCTATGACAGGGACGAGAGGTGTGCCGGCAAGACGATTGAAGTAGTAGGTTCCAACAATTCCTGCATTGTACGATGACCCACACGCAACAAGGAACTTGCGCCCTGAGTCCTCAATCATCTTCAACCAGTCTTCGGACCGAGAACCCTCAAGTACACCCATCACGTCTTGAGCGACCTTGGGCTGCTCATTGATCTCCTTCAACATGAAATGGTGGTAGCCGCCCTTCTCAGCCGCATGAGGGTCGACATTGCTAATCTCAGGCTCACGGTCGAGCTCCTTGCCATCCTCTATTCTGAACACTCGCACACGCTCGGCGGTGAGCTCTACCATCTCCCGATCACGAAGATACACGACATTGTTGGTGAGTGGGAGGATTGACGGCAGGTCGCTGGAAACAATAGTGGCGTCCTTCGCAACACCAGCAACAAGCGAGGACCCCATCTTGACCGCGTATATCTTCTCCTCATCTGCACGGCCCACAGAGAATGCGAAAGCGCCTTTCAGGTCGCGCGTAGAGAGGCGAACCGCCTCAAACATGTCACCCGTTTCTTCGTAGTACTTGTCTACCGCATGGACACATAGTTCACCATCATTCTCAGACCGTACTATGTGGCCAGTTTCTATGAGCTCCTGTCGATACTCGGCATAGTTGTGAATGTTGCCGTTGTGAGCCCCGTAGAAGTCGGGTGTACAACCGAAGTGTGGTTGTGCATTGACCTTCGTTGGAGCACCATAGGTCGCCCATCGGAGCTGAGCAATCCCGCGATCCCCGCGCATCTTCGACAGGCCCAGCATCTTGTCGACTTCATCAATCGTGCCCACATCTTTTCGAAGGTCTACAACTCCATCCTTGACTGCTGCGACTCCAACGGAATCATACCCACGGTAGGTCAACTTCCTGCTACACATCACCAGTAGGGCACCGATGTCATCCCTGTTCTTAGTCACTATGCCGGTTATACCGCACAAGTCGCTCCCTCGGATACTGAAGTGATGACCTGATGTGATGCCGAACAACACAAGATAAACAGTTCGCATGATTCATGCTGCCAGAGAGAATGTCCGTCGAAGATTTCAAGATACGAAGTCCTTTTATCGCGCCGCTGTGATGCAGCAGACTCAGGACTGTGAGAGGACAGGGTGATGCCACGTCAAAAACGAATGAGCCTACTTCTTCATCCATTTAGACGTGAGCTCTTCACCATTCTCTGCGAGAAACCGGGGACATACCTCTTGGAGCTTGTTGAACTCCTCGACTCTCCGCTTGGGACATTGACATGGCATCTTCGGATACTGGAGAGGGAGGGACTCGTCAAGTCGCTGAAGTTCGCAGGCAAACGGTTGTATTACCCCAACATGCTCAGGTCCAAAGAGGCAGAAATGGCGTTCCTTACGCTTCGCAGCCCCACTGCACGGAAGGTCTTTGCATACGTCATAAACCACCCGGGATGCTATCAGGAAGAGATTGCAGAAACACTGAGCGTGCATCACGATACAGTGAGGTGGCATGTCAAGAGGATGGAAGAAATCGGGCTCGTCAAGGTTGTCAAGGAGGGGCGCAAGAAGAGGCACTATCTTGCGGAGCTTGGTCAAACGCTTCTGAGAGGCAGCCTTAACACAATGTCAGAAGCGTTCATCATGTTCCTGCTGGAAAAGCTCGAAGACGGTTGCCTGAACCCAGAGATTCGTGAGAAGACACCCGATCATGTCACAATCAGAATCGACTGCCCCGATAGGGGCGAGGACTGCTTCATCACTATTAACCTCAAGGAGTGGCAATTCGACTTTCTAGAAGAGGAAAGTACGGAGGAGTCTGGAGAGGCACCACCCGGCGCCAAGGTGGAGAACGTTCAGACACTCTGACGAACAACATCAACGACGCGCTCACACAGATCGTGCGCCCTGCCTTTTCCACAAACAACTGCCAAGAGCCGACTCTCGTCCACTCGCACCACCAAGAGGCTGGCTTCGTCTGACTCAAGAACGATATGGTCAGTTTCCTCCGAGAAAGTGAGACCATTTGCAAACATGGACCCCACAAGTCCAGCCACTTCAATCTCGTTCGTGAAACCTACAGAGCCCAGTGGAAGGCCATCAATGGTCAATAGCATGGCCCGATTGATCTCAGGGATTCCACGAACAACATTGCTTAGCACGGTCGTGGACCCGAACTGAGGGCTGGTAGTCATAAGTATCTCAATCCGCGTAGATATGGACTGAAGATTAGCCAAGTGTGCGCGCAGGTCAAAGTCTGGGCCTTCGTCAAGAGAAACTACAAGAATCATGCAGTAGTTTGGCTGAATCAGCGTGATAACGCGCTCATGAGCGGTGACGAGATAGATGCTGGACGGGCTGGACTTGGAGACCTTACGAAGAGTCGTCCCTCCGACCCATGTCAGGGCCGCAGAAACTGTGGCGAGCAGACGGGGGTCAATTTGCTCTTCTCGTGAAACCGCGGCCACAACAACTCCCTCGCGGGTGCAGAGAATCACGTTCTTCACGGCATGGTGAATGCTGAGGGCGCCACTTAGTAGGTCTGCCACCTGACTGAGCATCTCACTTGTCAAGGGGGATCCATCCTTCTGGTTTTGATGAGCAGTTGTATTGGTCTTTTTAATCGCTCGCTCACATGGAACATCCAAGGCACTGTTTTGCAGGCCGACTTCACGGCATGAGGAGAGCGACATATTTAAATCAAGCACATCTCGAAGCTCCGCCACTGACACTGGAGGAAGCAATGTGAGCTCTCGATCGAGCATTGTCGCATCATTGATCATTGTCGTTGTCGTCTTTGGCTCAGTAGGTGGGATACTTTACGTGACGAGCCCCTACGAGCCGTCACGGATTGCTGTCGTGGTCATGGACCCGGGATTTGGCGATCTAAGCTATGCAGACCAGTTGTACACGGGACTGACTAGACTGTTGTCATATATCTCGGTACAGTACTACATCCCGTCGTATCCAAAGACACAGACAGAGGCTGTGACTACTCTGAGGGAACTAGCCCAGTCCGGTCGCTACAGCCTAATTCTCGCCATGGGAAGGGACCTTGTACCCAGCGTCCAGACAGTCGCTGACGAGTTCCCCGAGCAGAAGTTCGCCATGATTGACGGCTACGTGAGTGGAAACAACGTCGTTTCTGCGACGTTCAAAGTTGAACAGGCTGCGTTCGTTGCAGGTGTGTTTGCAGCACTGATGGCTGCCAACATCACTCAGAAGGTGGGAATCATCGGTTCTGTGCAGAGCGACACTGGAGTCCAGGCCATGATAAGCGGCTTTATCCAAGGGGTGACAACCGCCAACGAAACCTATGACCTCGGCGTTACGTTACTGGACACTGTCTACATTGGGAGCTACAACAATACCGAGTTGGCTGCCCAATATACGACGACAATGTTCCTTAGTCAAGATGCATCTATCATCTTCGCCCCGGTTAGGGCAAGCATGTTAGGTGTCCGCCAAGGAATGGAGGTTGTCAACAAGACCATGTTTGCCTCGCTGAACAGGATGCCACTTGTGATTGCAGCAGAAGGCGATCAGGACTATTATGGAAACCCCAATCCCCACGTTGCAATCGGACCAAGCTGGATTCCAATGAGCGTGGTACCGCGAACGGACCTCGCGGCATTCCGAATCATCAACGCAACCATGTGGAACAACTTCCCCGGTGGGCAAACATTCGAATACGACCTTGCCAACGGTGGCGTAAACGTCACCAACTTTACTTTCAGCTCTACATATGTCCCACTCTCGATTCAGCGTAGGGTCTGGGAGTACGCAGCCGCAGTCGCCGAGGGAACTATTACGGTCGAGCCGTGACAGGATGAGTAAGTATCAACATAGGGGGTTCTTTCCCCCATCTCTTCTGTTACGGTGGGACCAATGGACCCTGAAAAGCTGATCGAGAGCCTCCTCCTAGGAGAGAACCTGAAGTCACTTCCGAGAATTGGTTGGCTTCTGGCAGGAATAGGACGCGATGCGTCCGAGTCTGTCGCATCGCATTCGTGGGGGGTAAGTTACATCGCGCTTGTACTGGCTGACACTCTTATCAAAGAGGGAGTTCATATCAATACTCAAGATGTTCTCATAATGGCAGTGATTCACGACTTGCCCGAGGCGGTTCTGTCTGATATTCCGAGAAGGGACGGTGGAGCTTGGGACGATCTGCAAGTGGCGAAGCACAGTATCGAACAAGAAGTTATGGATAGGCTGACAAGAGCCGGCCTCGACTCTGACATGATTCGCCGGTCATGGAAAGCGCTCTCTGAGAGGGCAGCCACAGAAACAAGGGTGGTTCACGCTGCAGATGTGCTTGACATGTTGCTCCACGGGATTGTACTACTGCGACGAGGCACAAATCCTGCTCTTCTCAGACAGTTCTTCGAATCGGGAGTGTCTAGGCTCACCGAACTGGAAATACGCCCAGCCATTGAACTCGGTGAATACCTGTTCAAGATGTATGAGTCGTTCACGTTTCGTGGGTCAGGCGCTCAAGGTGAGATCCCGACGAATCGCAGCGGCAAGGATACGCGCAACCCTTAGAGGCTCCGGCACGCGCCCATCCATTGTGAAGCGATTCAACAGCACCGCAGCGTCCTCAGACGAAACGCCGGCTGTGTTCACGAAGACTGTGAAGCCCGTCTTCAAGCGAATCTTGTGACGTGGGCCATTTCTGTCAATGACCGCTTGGCGATCTCTCCAATCCTCTGGAAAGTACTCCTTGAGGTACGACTCGATTCCTGTGGACTGTTCGTACGAAACGCATACAACGGGGCAGCCAGTACGTTCCCAGAGGTCACCTATGTCCACCACATTGAACCACGAGATCACCGAGCCGTTGAGAAGCCATAACCGGACATCGTCTCGACCCAATCGATGGAACATGGCGACCAGCTGGTCGGTAGCATCGAGTCCCCCCACCCTCGGCATGCATAGAGCATAACCATCTATGCGAAGATCCCCTCTCATCACAACACCTGCAAGGATACTGAACTCGTCCCGTCTGTCAAAGCTCTCGGATACACCGAGAATGCGAACGCCGGTCTTCCACGACCTTGTCGGTGCTGGCGGCCGTTGCGCAGGAAAACTTGCAATCTCAACCAGCGAAATTCACTCTCCTGAGCGTTGACAGTAATACTTGCTACACACGTCAGCCAAAGCTTAATAATGCCGCACATGACATGACACAACACGAACCTAGGTAAGGGCGCAGCCACCATGATGGACGTGAACTTCGAGGAACTACGGGCCAAGGTGAGGGAGATAGTCGAGGATTCTACATCTCTGGCCACAGGCATCAAAGCATGGATGCTGCTGTCCAAGGAGGGTCTCCCTATAGATGCTGCTGTGCCCGACACGCTCGAAGAAGCAGAGATTGCAGCAATGGCTGCTTCAATCCTCGGAGTGGCGGACCTTGCCGCTGAGAGGATGGATCAGGGACAGCTTGAGGAAGTTCTACTGACAAATGAGCACGGCCAGATGATCCTCAAGAGTGCAGGAGAAAAAGCGATCCTAGTTCTCGCTGCTCGAAAGGACATGAAACCAGGGCTCCTCGTCTACGCGGCAAAGACTGCAGCCGAGAAGATAGCACCACTTCTCTAACCCAAGAGGTGGACGAGCCAGAGCACAGCCTGTTTGGCAAGTCGATCGTTGGTTGCGGACTTGTACTCGCCCTGAATGCCCCAGTTGTCCAAGAAGAAGTTGGTTCCTGACACGATCAGTCTACCGCCAGAACGACTCTCTGCACATGCAAGGACTGTTCGGTTCTCGAGGACGATTCGCCCGTTCTCATTTCTAGCCATGACTTGGACTTGGGCCAGTACTGTCACATTTCCCCAAGTGCTCATCGAACAGCCGTAGAAATCGAAACCAGTAACTGACTCCGTGATGGGATGAGAGATAAGATCTGTGACAAGCTGCGTCGACGGGATTCCGTTCAAGACTATGCTGACAGACGGAACGTGATCATACCTAAGTGTCACATTGAAGTGGATAAGCAAATCGTTGAGGTCCGACAACTCAATGCTGCGATTGTCAAGGCCAACTACGAAGATGCTCCCGCCAGAGGACCAATAGGTCACAAGAGCGTCAATCGCCGCCTGTGAGTAACTCCTGAACGAAACACGTACGTATGAGCCGTTGACAAGATGCGCGGCACGCGCACATGGGTCCAACAGAATGACCGCGTCGAATTCGCCAAGCCTTTCGAGAGTCAGCTCCTCCGGGTCACGTATCTCTTCAACAGCAATGCCCGCCCCCGTGATAAGTCGGTAGAACTCTCTGAATTGACCGTACATCGAGTCTGCGAACCAAGGTGTATGAGCAATCTCGAAGGCAACCTTTGCCACGGCAACGTCAGCGCTGAAGTCAAATCTGCTGTATACATAGTGATATCCAGGTGCGCTGAGTCGGACGTATAGGCGAAGATTATCGACAGACCCTGAGTCTATGACACGGACACGAAGCTGAAACGTGGCGGTCTGGTTGACCTTGAGCACTGACGGAGCACCGGTCCAGTGAGCAGCATTGCCGCTCAAGGAAACCTGCCAAGTGTCATTGGAACTCGTAAAGAGTGTGAGCTCCACCTTCGATGTGACGTTGACAAACCACTGCTCGAAGTCCCAAGGCCCCTTGCTCGGGGTGACCCAAGCAACAAGAGGAAGGCCGTCTCGTCGAGGAGCCCTACTGACATACTCCTTTGCAGCGTCCGCATTCAGCAGACCCTCTCCTACGGCGTAGGCCGGTGCAGACAGATGATTCACGCTAGACATCAGAGCAGCCTTCACCATTCCTGGTGTCCACTTCCATCCGTTCTCCTCGCAAAGGGAAATCAACTGGACTGCGGCTGCTGTGACTCTGGGTGCAGCAAAGCTCGTCCCAAAGAATACACCCTCACTTCCCGAGTAAAAACCGTAGGCAGCGATGTCGGGCTTGGCAGTCCCGTTCCGTAACGGCCCCCTGGCCGTAAAACCGTATGGTACTCCCATCGCGTCCACAGCACCCACAGCAATGGCCTCTGGAAGAATGGCGGGCGTTTCAATAGAAGAACCACCAAGACCACAGTCCCCACCATTGCCAGCAGCCGCAACAACAACTGCACCCCGACGGAACGCCCACCGAACAGCCTCGCCCACGGGATCGTCGTGGGTGGGAGTGCCCCCCAAACTCAGATTGATAACATCACAGCGCTCCTCCAGCACCGCCCAGCGAATCGCAGTCGCAATGGCTGTGACTGAGGCCTCGTTATCCGATGTGACGACCTTCGCATTAACGATGAGGACATCGGGTGACTCTGTCACAATTATCTTGGCTACATATGTCCCGTGGAGCGAGCCGCCAGGCGAGCTGTCCCACGTTGAATTGTCCGACACCTGATAACCATTGCCCTTCTGAATGAAACTCCTCTCAGCGACTATCCTCGGGGCAATCTCACTATCTGGTGTGATGCCAGAATCGATGACAGCGACCCTTACGCCTCTGCGTAGGCTGAGCATGCGGGGATTCAATGTGACTGCAATTGCAAGACTGGAGAGAACTATGATTGTTATGACTAGCAGGGCTGTGCCCCGCCTTGGTGGTTTCTCCCAGTCAGACTCGTCCATGCGGATCACCGTGTGTTGTAACGGGTCCTCTATCATTCTGCAACATTCTGATAAAGGCTGTGCGAAGAACGCAAATCGCGAACAGTGGCTTCTGAACTACTGAATGCCAAAGGCTTATCACAGGACGAGAAACACACGAGCGCGGTGCTACTGTTGGTGATGGCGGAACCCTATGACCATGAGCTTGAAGACACCACGACGATTGACATCTTCGAGCCAGGATCCACCATTGAGAGTGAGGTAGACTCCGGGGTGGTTGTCCGCGTCATCGGATGGACTGTTCTCGGACTGATTGCGATGGTGGGAGTGACGATTGTCGTGTTCCTGCCGCTCGCTCTCTTGGGACATGTCATGATTGATCCTCATTCAGGAGAGGTCTACATATCCCCAGTGGCCTTCGTCTTGGTGAGCCTCACTGAGTTCGTGCTACTTGTTCCACCGATACTGTACGTTCGCAAGAGACACCTTCCTCTTGCCTCTATCGGGATGAAACTCTGGAAACCAGCACAGGGAGTTGCAATCGGCATCGCAGTGGGCCTTGTCATGTTCGGGGCCAACCTGCTCGTGTCCGCCGTCATGTACTCACTTCCCGGTGCTCCGGATGCAGGTAACAACACGATATTCTCAGACATGGGAATAGAAGAGGCCATTCTTGGAATCATCGTCATGTTCGTAGTCGTAGGGCCATCGGAAGAGGTGCTATTTAGGGGGTTCCTTCAACGCAGACTTGAGATCTACTACAGAAGGAATCACACAACCTACACATGGTGGGCCATTATCGTGACATCTTTCCTCTTCGCCATCACACACTTGGACCTGTACGGCATTCCAACGAGGTTTGTCCTTGGCGTGTTCTTGGGGTATCTGGCGAAGAAGAGGAGGTACTCACTCCTCGCCCCATCCATTGCCCATGGTCTCAACAACGCCCTCGTAATCGCTCTGGCATTCTTTGGAGTATAGCACGTGAGAGGGGAAAAAGTTGGGGGCCGCACTTCAGTAACGGCCCCAGTGGTCATGCGTGAGGAACTATTCCTCGTACTTGAATGCGACCTTGATGTTCGCACGGAACGCCACAATCTTGTTGTCAACGACCTTGGCAGTGAAATGGTCGACATCAATGCCGACAATCCCGCGAACCGATTTAGCTGCCGTGTCAAGGGCGTTGCGGACCGCATCCTCCCAGCTGTCCGGTGACTCGCCGATGAGCTCGATTACTTTTACTACGCTCATTGATTGTCCTCCTTGGTGGACTATGCAGGAATACGCCCCCGACCTTAAGACCTTTGCCGCGTACGCCCTCACGCAAGGACGCGTCTTCGGCTGAATATGAACCAAGCTAGGAACAACAGAGCGGCCGTTATCTCGAGAATGAGGAGAATCTGTTCTCCGAATGCGGTGATTGCTACGCCTTTGAAAGCAGTATCAATTATCATGGTTCTGCCCAAGTTCAGCGGATAGATATCATCCACAACTCCAACGTCGATGAACCCCGTTCCAAAGATCATTGAGCCGAAAAGCAGGAACAGGAAGGACTGATTCGCCTGAAGTCGTGTACTGACAAGCGTCGATATGAGAATCCCGAGCGCTGAACCCGAGATCGACATGAGGGCTAGGACGATATTGAGAGTCAGATAATCGGTATTCGGCACTATGCCGAACAGACCCATCCACGACAGGAGCAGGAACTGGGCCTGTATCATCCCCAGCACAAAGTAGGCGAGCCACTTGGAGATTATCGCTTCTATCTTCGAGGCGGGGGTCAATAGCATTCTGCTCAGGGGCACGTCACCAACAATCGCCTGGGCCGCAGTAGCAGCAACCGCAATGAACACCGAGAAGACCAGAAGAAACACACCAAATGTGGCCGCCGTATAGTCCCCCGTGGGCTGGAACTCTCGTATGTTGACCATTCGCACTTCTCCCTTTATCCAGCCGTGATCGAATCTGAACTTGGTGACCACATCAGAGAATGCGGAGAAGACTGCGGACTGTGACTGAAAGTTCGTGCTGCTTATGTGGATGTCAACGAACGCAGGGACATCGTTTGTGATGTTTCCCTCGAAACCATAGTCTATCACAGCGTACGCATCAATGCGGTCGCGGTACAGCGCCTCACGAGCCTTCTCTTCTGTGTCGAACTCAATCACTATGAAGTCGGGACTCTGACTCAGGTACCACGTAAAGTTCTCGGAGAGGTCTTGGCCCGGATAAGTATCAGTCGTGTCAAGATCAACAACTCCAAGTATGATTGCATCTTCGCTCTTCTCACCGTTGGTCGCGGTTGGGGCTGATGTACTCTCGCTCGTGGCCACGTACAGCGTTCCCATAACCATACCAGGCAGAACGAAGATCATCAGGAGGGCAAACTTGTCATTCTGGATGAGTCGCAGCTCCTTGAGGAACATGGATCTGATTCGCCAGAGTTTGGTATTCTTGCGACGATATCCAGACACTCAAGTCACCCTCGGGTCAGCTTCGCCTCTGCTCTCGTAACCTTTTATGCGTTTTCGACGTAGTGTGTCGGCTGGCGTCCACAAGACTAAGTACATCAGCGCACATGAGCAAGTAGAGCACAAGGGTTCCAGCCTCACCCCATGAATCGGCAAGGGCTCGTACCGCCTTGGTCGACATCCTCTCGCCTCCGAGATAGAGCCGGCCAAGCAGATTCCGTATCCCAAGGTCCCCGTAAGGGAACACTGCGAAATGACCCAGGCCCGCAATGCACATGGCCTGGACCGTCCACGGCCCAATCCCCCGTATTGGAATCAAAACACTTGCAACCTCCTCGTATGGGCGGCCGAGAAGGTCCTCCAGACACAGTTCTCCAGAAGTCACCATCTGGGCCACTGTCCTGATTGTGCGGGCCTTTTGCCCCAGTCCCAGCAGACGCAGCTGCTCTTCCTGTCGTTGGGACATGAGCTTCGCACTCGGAAAGTGATAGGCCTTCATCTGGCCAATGTCGAAACAGATGTCAAAGTCCAGAACGAGTTTGCGAGTGATGAGATTGGCCACTCGATACGATATCTGCTGCTGAATGATTGACTTGACCAGTGCCTCGAAGGGAGTGTCACTCAGATACGGCCGCACACCAAATATCGCGCGGTCCAAGCGGCGGAGAACAGGGTCGGTCTCAATCAGCCGGTGAACAGGCCTCATGTCGATATCGAATCCGAGAACATGCCTCAACTTGCTCCGGATTTCAGACCGCGAAACATGTTCCTCGATGTACGCGACTCGGAGGTCAGCCCCGGCCTTGGACTGGTGAATGCTAACAGGAGTATCAGTGCCATCTACTGTGAACACACGAGCAAGACTGCGGCCGCTTGTCACCTCAGGGACTGGTTGCACATCAGGAAATACCCATGCGTGGACGGATGCCATGAGATCGTACTCAGAGGGTGTGCGAAGTCGGAGAGCCATCACGGAGAAGCCGTTTGCGGATGATAAAAGGGCTGTGGCGTTGACTGGGAACGGTCGGCTGATTCGCCAGAGTTAAAACTACGCCACTCTCAAGTGATTGACGGTGGCAACACTGAGCACAGTGGAAGTCAGAATCTCAAATGTTCACACCGTCAGATTTGTTGGTCTTACAATAGCTTGCGCGTTGCTGAATGTCGGCCTCTATTTTCTAATGTGGATAGTGACCCCGGTGATTGCAGGCATGGTGAGTGGCTACTTGATTGGTCACAGGGTCAGGTCGGCCTTCAGCGGGGCTGCAGGAGCTGTAATCGCATATGTTCCGCTATTCCTGTACATTGAAGCGGTAACATCGTTCGAGGCGAACATCATCGCGACCCTAGCGGCTGCGGGAATCATGGCCCTAGTTGGTGCAATAGGAGGGCTTATCGGATACTACATGCGAAAGGCAGGACCTATTGCACATGAATGACTATGTATCTACGACTATCCGGCCCGGAGTAAATGCTGCCTTCGGCCCTCGAGTCGAGATTCGCATCGGATTACCGAAGAGGTTCCATTCCACTGCGCTGAGAGTCTCGTCATAGTGGATCTTGGTGGCCCCGAATACGGCCAGCTTTCTTACGCACTCCTTTATCCATCCTGACAGGTTCTCGAATATCTCACGATCAACATTGACCTTGACCTGACCGATTGTGTCGTAGCTGTCCAAGAGATCAAGAAACCCGAACTTCCAGCCGTCTGCATAGGCACACTCTCTCCAGTCTTCGAAGGGCCTCGGGTTGTTGAGAGTGTCCAATGGCGCTCCGATATAGCAGGCCCTCCTCTCAAGAAATGCTCTCAAGAGGGGACCCTCCTGCGCCGTGCTACATGCCTCAGAGAAGACTACAGGATATCCCTTGAATGGAATTTGATTCGCCTGTTTGTATGAGAGAATCACCGAGTTGTGTGACAGCCATGCCTCCGGACAACCGTGAATGCGACGGGTATACTTCCCGTCGGAGAATTGAAGTACGAACTCGCTCGCGGCCAAGAGGTCGGCATCCTCCGGCTCGAATCGTTCCAAGACCTCCACATGAAAGCCCAGCTTTGTCAGGGCAGCAAGGTGTCTGTCGGACCGCCCCGGCTCACTGTCAAATATGACTGCAATGTCGCTGTCGATTATGTCAGGGTCCAAGTGGCCAAGTACGGTTTCTGGGCTTCCAAACACGCGACCCACGGGGACTTCTGGAACCAAATCCCCGTCCACATCCTGAAAGAACCAGTCTGTGTAAGCAGTGCTATCTTGGTACTTCAGAGGATGCGACGGGAGCTGTTCGCTTGTGCCAATGAGCAGAATTGCAGCATGCTGACCCTCCCTGAAACTGAGCCGGATGTGGTCACGAACCTCCGTCCAGTTCTTGGCGCGGACCTCCACGAAGTCGGCTCCAATCTCCTCGACCTTTTCCCTATAGATCCCAGCGTCGTGCCTGTCGACCTTTCCGCACACCACCAGCAACTGCTGCAAAAGTTCTCTGGGAATCTTGCGGGTTGGAAACTCAAGAGGCTGCCTCTTGTCACGCGCTTCTCGAAACCGCTTCTTGATCAGGTTAATGGTTCCCTGTGAGCGGCCCTTCCGGATTAGATTCATGACGACCCCTATTCGCAACAGAGGATTAAGATTCTATCGTGGACGACTGCTCAAATCGTTCCTCAGCGTCCGAGGGCCTTCAGTACTGTTTCTATCACTCTCTCGACATCTGCGGGCGTGACCTGTGCGTGTGACGGAATCTGGAAGTGTCGTTGTCCGATGTCCTCAGAAACCGGCAGTGAGAGTTGGGAGTAGTCGGGATACTTCACAAAGCTCGCCCATCTCCACTTGTCGATGTTGAGATAGGTGTCCTGTTTGTGGCACGGCAGCGCATAGACACTCCTCGCACCAATGTCGTGCTCCCGCAGGAATGTAATCATGTCGTCACGTGAAATCTTGTCCGAGAATAGCCTGGGCGCGTATACATGATATGCACTCTTCGCACCGGAAATCACGGCCTGGGGCTTCAATTCATCCACATCAGCAAATGCCTTGTCGTACGCGGCCGCATTACGTTGTTGGGTCTCCACAATCTTCGGAAGGCGCTCCAGCTGAGCCAAGCCGATTGCCGAAACGAGATCCATCATCCTGTAGTTGTAGCCAATCCTAAAATGGCTGTAGCCGCCCTGCTTCCCTCTCCCATGGTTCTTTATCATCTTCGCGTGCTCAATCAATTCCTCATCGTCCGAGGTGACTATGCCGCCCTCTCCAGTCGTCATGTTCTTTGTAGCATAGAAAGAGAACGCCGCAGCATGCCCAAACGAGCCGACTTTCTTGCCGTCAATCGTAGCACCATGGGCTTGACAGGCGTCCTCCAACACGAGAAGGTCGTGGTCCTCTGCAATCTCCATGATACGTTTCATGTCACATGGATTGCCAAAGATGTGAACGGGCATAATGGCCTTCGTCTTCTCGGTGATGGCCTTCTCGATTAAATCGGGGTCGATGTTGTAGGTGTCCGGGTCAACATCCACAAAGACCGGTACCGCACCCAGCATGGCAATCGTGTTGGCTGACGCAATGAACGTGAAAGGAGTAGTAATGACCTCGTCGCCGGGCTGAATGCCCATTGCATCGAGAGCCGTGAACAGAGCTGTAGTTCCGTTGGTTGTCACAGTTGCGTACTTTGTTCCAATGTAGCGCGCAAAACGCTCCTCGAGTTCTCTCGACACCTTTCCTTCAGCCAGCATCCCTGAGTCGAGGACTCTCAGTACAGCCTCTCGCTCTTCTTCGCCGATTATGGGTTTCGCAATCGGTATCATAGGACCTCCCTGCTGCCTCCGCTTGTCCAAACTATAACTCTTCTTGTGCGCGCCCACGAGGACTTCTAGGACTCCTCATCTTGGCGACGGGTCTCCACAAGGCTCACGGATCCGACCGACACAGCCATTATGGCAAGAGTGACAAGCATGAAGAGAAGATTGTTCAGATAGAAGACAATAGCGAGGCCAAGACCAGTCATCAGTCCCGTCACAAACCTCAACCGGACTGTCGTCTTCCTGGGAGTGAGCCTCTGTGACATCCAGTCGATTGTTGTTGTGAGTCCCAGTGCCACAGCAATGAGAAACCACAGCCAAGAGGGCTCAAGGACAACCTGACTCATCAGGAGAGCAAGCAGGCCCACGCCCAGTCCCCCGTAGATGCCCGTACATCGCCCGCAGAGATAGACGGAGTGGCCCCTGATTGTCAGCCGAAGACAGTGGCCGTACATCGAGGGCGGATGATGCGACAAGAGGGTCATTAGCATCGCAACCGTTTCGTCCCGACGCGACCACTCTGGCGGCCTCATCTCGAGTGCATCGTCTGGGAGTTCTTGAGCAACTTTCGGTCCGTCTGACAATGCAATCGGGAGCTCTGCCAGTGGGCTGCTTATGTAGGTTGTCTTGACGCACACGAACAACCAAAAACATCTAATAACGGAGGTCCCGAGGCGGGGGTGACTCGGAGATGATAGGATGAACGAGGAAGACCTGCTCTCACTCATGCGCCGCAGGGTTGCTGTTGGCTTGGAGAGAGAAGACACGAGAAAGGCCCTCGAGGGCTGGGAACGCACAGTCCTTCTCACTCTCAAGGATGGCCGGAAATATCACTTCTTGGTAAAGGATGGCACGATTGAGATACACGAGGGAGGCTTAGACGAATACGACATGAAGATCGAGAGCGACGAGGACACCGTGAGGAAGCTGTTTCTTGAGGAGATGAGCGCTGCTTCAGCATTGTTGAAACGAAAGCTCAAGATAAAGGGCTCAGCCTCCGACCTCATGCGAATCAGGAAGATCTTCTAAATCCAACCAGACGGTGGGCTGACAATGGACCCCAAGTTAGTGAAAGAACTCGAGGATATTGTGGGTGAGGAGTATGTTTCCACTAGGCCGGATGTGTTGCTTACGTACTCCCACTCGGCCTCTACAGGCTATGATGGGCGAATCCCTGGCGCTGTTGTAAGACCTGGAAGTACCGAGGAGGTCGCCGAGATTCTGAAGGTGGCCAACAAGTACAAGATTCCAGTGACACCCCGCTCTGGCGGCACTAGTCTTCAGGCCGAGGCCATTCCGGAGGAGGGCGGCCTTGTCGTTGAGCTACTGCGGCTCAAAGAGATCACGTTGTTTGAGGACCTCCGTTCTGTGAGAGTAGGCGCAGGGGTCACGTTTGGTCAGCTGGACAAGTTCCTGAATCAGCACGGTCTCTGGGTACCGGTTTATCCCGAGTCTT
Organism: Candidatus Thorarchaeota archaeon; assembly: GCA_003662765.1. Classification (GTDB taxonomy): domain Archaea; phylum Asgardarchaeota; class Thorarchaeia; order Thorarchaeales; family Thorarchaeaceae; genus B65-G9. The sequence goes on along the minus strand of QMYR01000010.1, from coordinate 814 downwards.
CGCTCGCCTGTACTGTCGCGGGAAATGTGGTCGTCAACGGAGCAGGGCCTGGATCTACGAAGTACGGTAGTATCGCCGAGATGGTGATGGGCCTGACTGTCGTTCTTCCGACTGGCGAGATAATCCAGACGGGATCCGAGGGGAATCCGAACGCTCCCGGACCGTTTTTGCGGTACTCGTTTGGACCGGATATCACTGGTCTGTTCATAGGTTCCCTCGGTATGTTTGGCATCATAACGAGCGTTTCACTCAAGGTCTACAAGAGAATGAAGCATTTCGACTACAATACGTATGGATTCCAGACCCATGAGCAGGCGCAGCGTTTCGTGATTGAGATGAAGAACAATGAAATCAATGTCCTTTTCGCCTCATTCTATGAGGGCCAGATACTGCAGTTCTTCATGGAGATGCTCGGTGAAGAGTACGGGATTTCCAAGACCGACTGGCCCCCCTACACGGTTTCTGTAGTGATAGGGCACGTGCGCGAAGACATCGTAAGGTCAGACGCTGCACTCGCGCGGGAGTTGTGTGAGAAGCTAGGCGGATATGTCATCAATGTCCCTGAACTGCCCCGGGGCGAGTGGGAGGACAGGTTCAGAACCTTCGCCCGTGCGTCATATGCGCATGGATGGCATTGGAGAATACTGTATCACCATCACACGCCCAGCCACTGGCGTCGTGTTATTGATGTCATCTGGGAGGGGCTGGACAAGTTCGGGCTCCTTGGCCACACGGCTGGATTCGCCACGGGCCATGCAAGCTTCAACTTCTACCCGCACATATACTTCGACCCGGCTGATAAGGAAGACGAGGG
>QMYR01000009.1 GCA_003662765.1 Candidatus Thorarchaeota archaeon | reverse complement strand
CTCTCAGGCCAAATCTGGCCTCGTCATCCCTGTTGTGTAGTGGCATCGGCCAACACGTTTCTCGAGGAACATCCGGACATCGTTCAGAAAGTCGTGGACATTCACAAGCGTGCAGAGGAGTGGATTGTCAATCATCCAGATGATGCACTACAGATTGCCATCGATTGGCTCGGTGTCGCGTCAGAGCCTGTTGAAACCGCGTTCAATAGGATAATCTATGATTACGATGTGAATCGCACTGGCGTCGAGATGTACCTTGAATTCTTAATCGACCAAGGTCTGGTGACAATGGGGCTCGATCAGGTTGACACGTTCCTCAATGGGTTCATCAATACGACCTTTGTTGAGAGCGCGTGAACGACAGAAACAAAAGCCGTTCGTGCTCACGACTCGATGAGTGGAATGGCTGAGCAAGACATCTTTCAGGATGAGAGTCCGCGGCGGACACGTGAGCTCCGCCAGCGGTCTTTCACACTATCTTATGTTGTCACACGAGGAGTCATACCGCTGATCATCCTCCTTGCGATATGGCAGCTGGTGGCCTTCATTGCTCAGGGGATTGGTCTTATCGACATAGCCAGTGCCTTTGTCCGTCTTGTTGTCGAGGGTGACGCGGATGGTCGAACCCTCATGGAACACACGGGCATGAGCATGTTCCGAGTCACCTTGGGGTTCACAGCTGCAATTGCCACAGCTATTCCTCTGGGGATTGCCATCGGGCGTTACCGCGCTGTGGATGCAGTCCTTGGTCCTGTTGTTGAGGCCATGCGCCCGATACCTCCAATTGCATGGATTCCTTTGTCCATCTTGATGTTTAGGACGAATGTTGTTGGCGCACAGGTGTTCATAATCTGGATTGGATCGTTCTTCCCCATCCTAATCAACACGACTGCCGGCGTCAAGCGGACGGACCCGGTCCACCTTGATGTGGCCCACACATTCGGAGCCACGGAGGCCCAGATACTGGCCAAGGTCGTACTGCCCTCTGCTGCGCCAGAGATGTTCGCAGGGCTTCGACTTGGGTTCGGAATCGGGTGGATGTGTCTGGTGGCTGCCGAGATGATTGGCGGAGGTCTAGGTCTGGGCTATCTTGTGATAATTGCCGAACAGCTCGGTAGGACTGGCGAAACAATCTCAGCCATGCTGGTGATTGGCGCGATTGGTTTCATGATCAGCTACGCGTTTCTCTTAGTGGAGAAGCGGTTGCTGCGATGGCGCAGGGAAGTGTCAATCTAGGGGCCCTGCCTTGCTAGCGCCTTTTCCTGCTCCACTCTGAGCACGTCGAGAATCTTGGCACGATATTGGAGGCAGCCCGTACTGGCCCGCACTCTCGGACGTGGTAGGTCTACCACATACTCTCCAATTATTCGTGCAGGGACATTGCTCAGAATCAGAATCCTGTCGGACATGAAGACGGCCTCGTCGACGTTATGGGACACAAAGATGACCGTAGAACCGGTTTCCTGCCATATTCGAAGGAACTCTTCTTGGAGATAGTTCCGTGTCTGAGCGTCTAGATTCGACAGCCCCTCGTCTGATACGAGGATGTCAGGTTCTGTGATCAGGCTGCGGGCCATCTCCGTCTTCCTGGCCTGGCCACCCGAGATTTCATGTGGAAGATGGTCTTCCAGACCCCTCATCTTGATCAGGTCTATCATCCTGTCAGAGAGGCGTCGGCGTTCTTCGGGCGGGACACCCCGAATCTCCAGTCCAAACTCTATGTTCTGACGCACTGTCCTCCAAGGAAACAGACTCTCTTGCTGAAAAACGTACCCAACACGACTATGCCCGAGTCCCACCTCTTCTCCGTCAATGAGGACCTCGCCAGAGTCAGCTTCGAGCAGTCCGGCGATTATCTTCAGGAGCGTCGTCTTTCCACATCCGGAGGGACCGAGAATACTGAGGAATTCCCCCTCGTGTACGTCGAACGATATCCCGTCGAGGACCAACGTGTCGCCGTTCTCGGTGCGGTATGTTTTGTAGAGACGTTTCACCGAAAGCTTGGGCGTCTTGCTCATGGTTTCGGGTTCAGACCGCGCTGGTTAAATACTGTCTCATGAGTGCGTGAGACTGTCTGAACAATCGCACAAAGTACAAAAGGTTCTCACGGTTGGGGATAGGACAGAACCTGTGAGATCCCCGGGACGAGTCTGCGTTTCATACAAGTCGGTCGGAAGGTATGGAAATTGGTGTCGCCACGTATATTGTTGGAGATTGACGACGATGTGAGCACGAGTGCTATCGCAGTGGGCGATGTCACGTCGTCGGGAATGCCCGAACTATGCACCGGCGGTCGGGATGGTGTCTTGAAGCTCTACGATGCGAACCAGAGTGAGATTCGCCTTCTGGCTCAGGCAGACCTCGGGGGGAGCGTGCTCTCAGTCAAGATTGCGGATGCGAACAACGACGGCCAGATGGAGATAGTCGTGGCGCGAAGCCTGGCACTCCATGAGACCCCCGGCGAGGGCGGAACCCTGCAAGTATACCGGTACGCCCCGTCGGGAGCGTTCGAGCTCATCGCAGAGCATCCTATTGACCGTTTTGTCACAACAGTTGAGATTACTGACGTGACAGGCGACAACAAGAACGAGATTCTGGCTGGTGGAAGCGACTCGACACTGCGAGTCTTCAAGATGGACCAAGCTGGCAACTTGGTTGAATCAATTAACCACAAACTTCAGGACATGCCTCTCACGATTGGGACCTGCGATGTCATCGGTGATGAGCATGAGGAGATTGTGATTGGCAATCGTGACAATACGCTTCGAGTTCTGAAGGTTCACGAGGACAGGATTGAGGAGATTGATGTTCTTGAGCTGCCGAGCCCCGTGATATCGCTAGCTGCAGGCGACCTACTAGGTGACCGCAAGATGGAGCTCGGTGTTGTGACTCACGACGGCTCCATCCGAATCTATAGGAATGAGGAGAGTCGACTGGAAGAGTTCGCGAAGCTTGAGAACGCCAACGCGCTCTCGATTCGGATTGCCGAGCTGAACGCTGACCACATGGACGAAATTGTCGTTGCCACATCGGACTATAAGATTCAGTTCTACAATCTCTACATGGGCGAGCTCAAGAGCATCGCCACGGTCGACATTGGCGTCAAGATCTTGGCTCTTGCAGTGGGAGATGCCGGCGGTGACAACCGTCGGGAGGTCCTAGTTGGGGTGTCAAACGGCCCCCTGAAGATCGTCGAGGGCCTGTATCAGCTGATTCCACGCTTTGAGGTGTCATCTAGGGATGAAGTAGGAACCGGTCTCTTGGGTAGACTGACGGTGATCAATGTCACAGACCAGCCCGTGAAGGGTATCACTGGAAAGCTATACTGGTTCCCGAAGGAGATGATGGAGGTCGACCCGCAGCAGATACGCATGGACCTTGGTCCGCACGAGTCGAGGACTATTGAGATTCATCTCAAACCGAAGGAGCAGGGTAGTATCGTGATCCGGCCCATTGTTCTGATGTGGACTGATGAGAACGGGGATGTCCGGCAGGTCACCACCCCCGAAACTGTTGTCACGGTTGAAGAGGACCAGGTGATGGCTGCACCGGCTGCCGCTCCGCCTGTCACCATGAGTGCGACAGAGGCATCTAGTGAAGGGTCGTCCCCCGGCGCACAGTCAGCGCTATTCGCAGCCATGTCCGGTACGGGCTTCAAGCCACTGACCGAGGAGGACCGGGTGGAGATTGAGTCCCAGGCTGCCGGTACGAGTGAGGAGTCACTCAAGGCCGCTGAGGAACTACTTGACCAGCTGTTTGGCGAGGCGGTTGCTGACGCCAAGGCAGCTCTGGACGATGTCAAGACGATGATGGGAATCACCGAGAGCGCGACTGCGGCGGTCGAGTCGGCGTCTGCGGCCGAGTCCGCAGTTGAGCCGGCGGCGCCTACCCCGCCTGCTGAGGTGGCCACTGAGAGCGCCTTGGTCACCGAGATTAAGAACAGACCTCCTAAGCCCCCGCCGCCAAAGGCAGGTCCTGACTCGTACAGCTATCTATTCAAGGTCATGATCATAGGAGAGGGTGCCGTCGGTAAGACCACTCTCGTCAATCGATACGTCACCGGATCATTCGAGCGTGATTACAAGACGACGATTGGGTCGCAGTTCGCAGTCAAACTCACCCACATATTTCCGCCTGAGTCTGAATACGCGGTGGGCATCAAGATTCAGGCGTGGGACGTAGCAGGCCAAGCTCGCTTTGCTGCCGTGAGGAAGATGTACTATAGCGGTGCAGCGGGTGTTATTCTTGTGTTTGATGTCACTAGGCGCCGTTCATTCACGGAGCTTGAGAAGTGGGTGAAGGAAGCAGACGAATCGATTGGCACACGAGTGCCCATGATAGTCGTCGGCAACAAGATTGACCTGCCAGATAGGATGGTGTCCTCCGAGGAGGCAAGGAAGTGGGCCGAGGAACACGGGTTCCTCTACATGGAAAGCAGCGCAAAGACTGGCGAGGGCGTCGCCGATATGTTCACGGTGCTGGCAGAACTGATGTGGCGTGAGGTCACGAAAGTGCAGCAGTCACGAAAACAGCCCTAGGGGCTGAAGGCCGCGCGCGTGGGATACACCCATGTCAAATGCCTTGATATTGTGGCCCAGTCCGGAATCAATCCTGGACACAGCATCCTCAAGTGCCTCCATCTTGATAGGGGCAATCTCAAGTCCTGCAACAATCCCCAGCACGTAGGCATTGAGAGAGCGCACGGAGGGTAGTTTCTCGAGTGGAGGCTCTACACGATATGTCTGGTGACAGAGGCGAACTGTGCGTCTGAACAGCTCGTCAATATCAGGGTATTCTCTCTCTCCAGTGAGCGTGTCTACGGTGTCTATTGGCCTGTCAATCATGACCGCCACGGTTTCCCGAGAGCCAAACTGAACTACTGCTCGAAGACCCTCGAGTGGCTCAAGACCAAGTAGCAGATTCAGATGGCCCCTCGGAATAAGGGGTGCGACCATCCTGTCTGCCAGTCTGACATGTGTGAGGACGGACCCCCCTCGACGCGACGCGCCGAAAGTCTGCCCGATCGTCGGTGACAGACCAGACTCCATCGCGGCCTCACCCAATGCTCTACTACAGACTAGGTTTCCCTGTCCCCCAACCCCAGCAACAATGATGTTGAAGGGTGCTACCTGACTCAATCCGTCAGCCTCCTTTGGATGGCGTCGTGGGGACATACGTCGATACATGAGCCACATCCGACGCACTGGTCCTGAAGGACGAATGCCTTTGACCGTTCGCGGTCCCACGACAGAGCTGTGCAGGAGTACTGACTCACACATATCCTACATGAATCACCCTTGCACAGGTCAGGTCGAACGATCACCGGTTGCGTTTCGTCAGCTGCTCCCGCAATCCTTCTCTCTCTCAGTTGGCAGATGCTGTCAACAATCACAACCTTGAAACCATCAGTCGTGACAACATTGTGAAATGTGTCTATCAAGGTGGGGATGTCAGTCCCATCGACACGAGCAAGACGGTCGACTCCGATTGACCGCACCACCTCTTCGATACTGACCTGAGCCAATCCGTCGTCTTCCGTGTGTGTACCCGGATGCGGCTGGAATCCTGTCATGGCGGTCGTCTGATTGTCCAGAATGATGAATGTGAGGTTCGCATTGTTGTGGCGGGCGTTGATTAGTCCTGGAATGCAAGCATGGAAGAACGTTGAGTCCCCGGCCACAGCAACCACATTGGTGGACAGACCAAGACGAGTGAGAACCCCCAGGCCACCGGCGACTCCTATCCCAGACCCCATGGACTGCATTGTGTCCATGGCGTGGTCATAGAACACCCCCAGCGAGTAGCATCCTATATCTCCTGCAACTATGAGGGCCCCACCTAGCCTACGCTTTACCTTTCTGAGTGCCCAGTACACGTTGCGATGCGTACAACCTGGGCAGAAAGTCAGCGGACGCGGAATGAGCAGTTTCTCGGCGGCACTTCTCTCCTCCTCATAGTCATCGTCCCGTGGTGCGACATCGATATGGATCAGGTCCCGAATGGCCTGCAACACAATTTCTGTGTTCATCTCCCCCCATGCTGGGACTGTCCCGGTTCGTTTTCCAAACATCCGTGCCTGCATGCCCAAGATGCTTGCAAGGCCTCTGACACCATCCTCAAGGAATGCGTCTACCTCTTCGACGAACAAGATAGTGCTGTGGTTTCTCAGAAGCGACTGAATCGTTGTTTTGGGTAGTGGATATATTGTGACCAACCCAAGAAGAGAGAGGCTCCTGTCGCCCACAATCCCAATGGCCTCCTCGGCGTACAGTCGGCTCACGCCCGACGATACTATGATGGCCGAGTCGCCCTCTGTCGCAGACGACGGAACGAGATTGAATGGCGAGTAGTCGAATCGTGCGGCAACCTTGTCCATTTTTCTTAGCAAATCTCTGTGGCGAAGATGTGGGTCGGGGATATTGTACAGACGGCTCGGCAGCACGTCTGAGGGAACGGGACTGCAACTTGATGCATCTCCCAGTTCGACGACACCCCGGGAATGGCTGAGGCGAGTTGTGCTGCGAATCATTACGGGAATCTCGAACTCGCGGGAGAGGTCAAGCCCATAGGTCACAATGTCCTTTGCCTGCTGGCATGTGGATGGTTCAAGTAGAGGAATTTGGGCCGCTCTTGCGTAGAACCTTGAGTCCTGCTCGTTACTTGAGCTGTGTCCGCGCGGGTCGTCGCAGACCACAATCACAAGACCTCCTGGCCCTGTGCCCGAGAGATTGAGATTGAGCAAGAAGTCTGACGCGACATTGAGGCCGAGTGACTTCATGGAGCACATGGCAGGGACGCCCATCCAGCTGGCGCCAGCGGCCACCTCGAGAGCCACTTTCTCGTTGGCGCTCCATTCCACGTACATGCCAGTTTCAGTGGAGAGCCGGCTGAGAGTTTCGGCAATCTCTGTGGATGGTGTGCCTGGGTATGAGGTGCAGACACCAATGCCCGCCTCTATTGCACCCCGCGCAAATGCTTCATTGCCACTCAGCAGTGCCCTTTGATGTTCGTACATAGTATGCCAGCTCTCAGTCGGTCGGCGTCAGCGCATCACAAAACGTTTTCGAACAGTAGCGGTGTTGTCCAAAGAAACAGAAATATACGATAGCTAGCAGCACAGTGTCCTAATGACTGACTCAGGCACAGCGAAGGCCAAGCGCCTTACGTCCGTCTTCTCGATATCACACGACAAAGACGTCGATGGTCTGGCCTCGGCTGCGATTGTATGGAGATATGCGCTGAAGAAGGGTCTGCAACACGACGTAGTGCTCACCGACTATGGTTCCTTCGAGGCGGTCTTTGCCAAGCTCACCGAACTTCGTGACACATTGATAATCGTGACGGATTTGGGGCTCGACGATACTTCTCGTCCTTCCGTGATCAAGGCTTTGCGAAAGGCGATTGCACAGGACTGTCGTCTTGTCTGGCTTGACCATCACAGGTGGCCCGAGCAGTCCATCAGAGCCGTATTGTCACTTCCCAATAGACCGGTGCTCAAGATCAATCACGAGTTCTGCGCGTCCGAGATTGCGTACAAGGTCCTGATGCCCAATGATGAAATCTCAAGAGAACTTGCAGTCGTTGCGCACGACACTGATTTCAATCTACGGAGAATTGAGGCTGCGAATGCTCTAACAGACGCTGTGTCTATCTTGCGGTTCAACGCGATTGACAGACGCACAGATATCACTGCCGCCCTTATACCACTCCTGAAGGCTCTGGCTGAGGAAGGCCTTGCTGGTGTATGGGATGAGCAACGTGGCCGTCTGAAGGATGACCTTCTGGAACAACGTGTTCGGCACTATCGAAGGGAAAAGACTAAGCGAATGCGAAAGGCACTTGCGGGCCATTGTGATCTCGAGATTCATGGTCGGTTGGTCCGGATAGTCGAGATGCCCACGGGAGTCACAACAACAGATATGGGGACTTTCCTGTCGGATCCGGCGAATCTGAGGCTGGGCGAGAAGACGTTGCCTGTCGCGGACCTCGTTGTCACCGTCGGCCAGGGTGGCAAGATCGGCTTCCGTCGCGGTCGACCGAACGTTAGATGCGATGCTGCAGCCAAGCTGTTCGGGGGTGGAGGTCATCCTTTTGCTGCAGGTGGCGACTATGGCATGTACGATAACTTTCAAGCAGTATGTGATGACATCTTCACCACATTGGCGGACAACAAGGACTGGGTCGTGGAAGAAGAATCATCGGACTAGGCCAAGTAAGTGGTTTCAAGGAGCGCATTGCCCACGTCAACGGCCTCGTTCCAGAGCCTGTCGAATGTTCTTATCGCGTCGTCAATCATCCGGCTGTGCGTCTGACGCGTAAGAAGCAGAGCTACGTCTGGCCTAAACATCTCAGTCAGGTACATCACCATGATGTCATTGTTGAGCGAGTAGAACCTGTAGGTCTTGCCGTGGCTGCTGTGCACACGTATCTCTAAGTTTCCACTGTCAAGCGCTCCCTTGAGGGCATGCCTTGTGGGGCGAAGGTACTCCGCGAAGCACCGAATCCCCTCCTCTCCCTCCCTCTGAGTCAGAAGTGCCTTGGTCCTGACCTCCTTCGTTATCTTCTCAATGACAAGTCTGTCGAAGTCTCCAATCACTCCCCTATCAGTCACAACTACGTGGAGAGGCAATAGAATCCTCACGATGTCGCCGGGTCCGACCTGCTCAAAGATGCTGTTGATGATTGTAGCATGCACCTTCTCCTCACCCTCAATCAGTGTAGTGCGCTGCGCAGTCCCATGCGGCGCTGCCCGCCTGAGGAGCGCACTGCACACATCCTCGACAGTGACCGACTCTAGCAACTCTACCTGTCTTCTGAGCTCAGCGAGTCTTCGACGTATCCTGATTGAGGCGTTCCTCTGTAGTTTCTGCACACCCTCGACCAAGTCCGCAGTTGACGATAGGTACAGGTAAGGCTGGCGTATCTTGTCAACCTTCAGGAATCCCTTTCTCTCTAGTTCCCCTAGGCACTTGTACACCCAATTCTTTGTGGGCGCTTCAGAGCTCTTCTCCCGTACCCTCTCAAGGACAGCTGCTGCAGAAACCGGATTATATAGATTGGCCGACAACTCGAGAACCGCTCCCAATGCTCTCATCTCTGTTGAGTTGAGATCTATTCCCAGGGAGTCTAGCACAGCAGCAATCTCGTCCGGATTCATCTCTCGACCCTCACACTTCACATAGCGGTAAGCCACGTTGAAAGTGCTCGTCGAACGCGTCAATGCTGTCGTTGACAAGTTCCGGATTTCCGCTATATGGTATCACTTGTGCCATGAAGGGGTGAGTGGATATCACGAGCATGATTACGTCCCTGTTCTTTGCCACAATCTGGTACGTCTTCTTGATTCCAATGCGATGCCTGATCTCGATGTTCCTGTTCTGCCCCAACATCTCCTCATATCGGCTCCTCACAACGTTCAACCGAGATACTGCGATCTCATCGATGGGCGGTGCTAGCACGCGAACCTGTACACCCCGATCTAACAGTTTTCCCAGCATGTACATCGTCGTGTTGTCCTCTCCGAAGAACACATTGTCCCAAGCAACCGACATCCGTAGCACATCCCCGGCACGAAGTCTGCGAACTATCTGCTCGTGCAGCACTTCGACCATCTTGCTCGTTTGATTGGAGAACAGTGTGGGCGGTGAAGAGTCCACTTCCAGAAGGCTCTCTCTGATGTACTCCGCTATCTCCTTTATGTCATTGCTTGTCAGTCCCTCTATTGCCCTCAGTCTGTCTACGAGCGCCAGCCGCTCCTCCTCGAGATCTTCAATCTTGGCACGGAGGAGGTTTCGGACCACGCTGCGAATCCTCTCCGGCGTTGTGCCGTACTTGTGAACGTACCCCTCGTCATAGACCTCGATCACTCCTAGGTTCTTCAGTAGTGAGAGGCATCTATACATGGACGCTCTCTGTCCCCGCGTGTCGTATCTAATCCCTCCTCTACCTGCAATCTCCTTTACAGTCAGTGGCACGGCTGCGGCTGCAATAATCTCAAGTATGGCGGTACATTTGGCCTCAGGCTTTAGGCCCAGCAGTCTGACCGCCATCTCTGACTCTGGCGGGTCCTGAGCCATGACTCACTCCTCCCCCCGCCTCAGGCTCTGCAATGCACGAACGAAGAGGTTGTCACTCTTCAGACCCATCGACTTGAAGTGTTCCTCAGTGAGATCGTAGAGAGGGACTGCGGATTTCCACGACTCGTCAAACGAGTCAATCACATTGTCCACCAAGTCTGGGTTGAACTCCCTCGTGACCATGGTTGTTGCTATTGGCTCTTCGGTCAGGATGAGCGCCACCCTCTCCCTGTTCAGGCTCACGTGGTTGTACGTCTTTGGTCCGAAGTGAACTCGCAGCCGGAAGCTACCGCCGCCAGGTGGGATGTTCTGGATCTGTTTCAGCATCGACACGACTCGAGGGAAGTCAATATTGCTTTGATGCTCCTGTGCCAACAGAAAGAGGTCCGACGTGATGAGGTACCTAACATCTGCACCCGCCTGTGCAGCCTTGACGAACTTGACAGAACGATCAAGCGCACCGTCGACCAGTGGTCTTATGAACATCGCCGTGGTTCGGATTACGTCACCCGGCCCGGCTGAGGCCAGAATACCACTGAGAAGGAGTCTATGCATCCCGTCTACACCGCGTGCGAAACGAATCCCTGAGTGTCTGCGCTTGCCTATTAGCTCGTAGACCATGTCCTCGGCAAGCTTCGAACAGTCGATGCTCTGCAGTTTCTCCAGCTGCCTCTTGATGGTTTCCAGCTCGGTGGTGAGGTACCGTGCCATGGCCTCTTGGACATGTTCTAGGCCCTGTGCGATTGTGTCCACGTTTATGATGTATCGTCTCTTCCGCCCAGAGGGGTTCTCAAATCTCACGAGCTCCAGTTCGGTCAAGTCCTTTAGGTCCCTGTGGACACACGCTTTGCTGGGTACCTTTTGCGGATCGTCTGCCCGCAGAGCGTTGTATATATCTCCGAACCGAAGAGCGGTTGACGATTTCTCTTGGAGCTGAAGCATCACACGAATGAGCCGCATCAATCGCGCGTCGCGCTCGGCACTGGGGTCGATTCCGAGACATTCGAGAGTTTTCCTAACGCCTTCCCATCCTGTGCGGGGGTAGTTCCCCGCGTCTTGAGGCTCCATTTCTGTCACAACATCAAGATACTAGCTTTATCTCAATCAACAATGAACAACCCTTTATAATGTATTTCCGTTAGTTTTCATGTCTGTCATGCGGCAGACAAGTGCGGTGATCGTTTGTGCTTTCCGTTGTGAAGGCCCTGACGCGGAAACCTCGCGGGGCATGAGCAACTCGTTGCTCACGTTACGAAGCAGGGTGCGGGGGGGCGGACCCTGCTTCACCTCCTCATCTCTCGCCTACTCTATGGTCCACTCACAGCCACGCTCTTGAGGTACCCTTTGCCAATTCTGACCACCATTGGCAGAAAGTCCGTGAACAGACGCATGAGCGTAGCAGCACCGAAGGATCCCTGAACTATCTCATTGAGGGTTGATGCGTCCAGTTCTCGAAGTACTATCTCTGCGGCCTCAAGTGGGTCGTTGAACATGGCGTACTTGAACACGGCCCACATTCCCCTGCCCGTGTTCTCGATATTCTTTGCAAGCTTTGACATCCGATATTCCTTCTCGTATTGATATACGCTCTCTCGCGAGAAGTCGTCCTCCTCGACCATTCTCTTCGCATGTCTTGCCAGTAATGTCCCTGCGTGAAGGCACGTGGTCACGCCGCCTCCAACTATGGAGGACACCTGACCTGCGGAGTTGCCACACAGTGCCACACCCGCATCCGTGAATCGTGGTATGATTCCCGTACAGGGCACCACACCCCCATTCACGCCGACAACCTTGGCGTCTTTCGTTTCCTCATGCGTCTTCATGTACTTCCGCAGGACATCCATCATCGGCGGCAACCTGTACCACAGATCCTTTGAGGACGGGACTCGACCTATTCCGAGGTTGACCTCTGTTTCGCTCCTTGGGTAAAACCAGAGGTAACCGAGTCCGACATCGCGGCCCACGTAGAAGTACGCTGTTTTAGGGTCTACATTCTTGCAGTTAGCGAGCTTGAACCTATATCCGTAGCTGAGGAGCCATTTGGGATGGGTGAATCCCGCGGTTGCCGACACGCGGCTGAAAGAACCGTCTGCCCCGACAGTGAGTGATCCGCGAGCCTCTTGTGTGTGGTTGTATTGCACTCCTACAATCTGCTGGCCATCCCTGATCACCGAGTCAACACGCGCCTTATACCGGAACTCTGCTCCGTCTGCTACCGCACGGTCGCGCATGAGCTCCTGGCACTTGTCTTCATCTAGGAGATACGAATTTCCTAGAAGCGAGCGATTGACCACGATGTTTGCACCAGTATCGAGGCTCTCACCAACTATGGCCGTGAACTTGTTGCCAACGTATTCCGAGTCCGGCGAAATACGTAGCAGTTTCAGTGCCTTGTCGGTCACAAGTTCTCCCATCAACGAATCTGTGACACTTTGTCTCTTCTCCAGAACTAGCGTTTTGAGGCCGCGTGCGGCAGTCTGCTCAGCAGTCTTCAGTCCGGCTGGTCCTGTTCCAACCACTACAACGTCGTATCTCATTATCGTGGCACCTGTTCCGTTCTCTGAGGCCGGGATTCGTATGTGTGTCTATATCTGTTTCTAGGGGTGCCTCGACAGACCCAGAACGGCACTACATTAAAAGGGACATCAGCTGATGTGCTTGCCAAGCACAAGCGAGTGACACCGGACATGAAGCCACGAACCATATTCTATTCTATATACTTGGTTCTGTCCCTGCTCGTCAGTATCACAGTAGCAGCCTTTCCATCCGTCATACTGTTCATGATGTTCTTCGAGAACATCGACTCCGTCGTGGACACTTACTTTGCGCCACTGAGCGTCGTGAAACAGTTGTTCCTCCAGCTGCTCGGCCCACTCGTTCCGTCTTTTGCTGTGGAACGGTTTTGGTTTCTGGTCCTGTTCGTGCCCATAGCCTTCGTCTGCTATGGAATCTTCCTCGGCATCTTGTTAGGCATGTTTCTCCTGTCGCGGCGAGGTATCCCCTATCTTGAGGACGGATTCTATCCCATGGAAACTGAGGAGTGGCTTCTTTACGAGTACTACGAGGTCTACTATGTCCTCTTCCCGTACTTCGCCTGGTTCTTTTCAGTCTTTATGGATACCCGCCCGCGTCACACGCTCTTCGGCGCCAAGATTGGGAAGAACACGGTCGTGGGCAACGGGCGGCTCTTCAACCCAGAGAGGACAATCATTGGTGACAATTGCTTCTTCGGGTATGATGCCATCCTCAGCGGTCATGTCTACGAGGGAGGCTATCTCTATCTCAAGACCGTGAAGCTGGGCAACAATGTGACGGTGGGCGCCAATGCTGTCATCTTGGCTGGGGCGGAGATTGGTGACAATGTCATAATCGCGGCAAACAGTACCGTGCCGAAGGATCGCGTAATTCCTCCCAACACGATATGGGTGCACGGGAAGGCTATCCCGAGAAAGAAGAAGATTGATGCGACGGAGTTGGGAGTCATAGGTGTACCTGTGGTGGACGCCGAGCCTGTTTCTGCCAACAATGAGAACGAGTGAGATACTGGGCGAGCGCAACGCCCTTAACCCGATGATTGCCCCGTCTTATGTGGTGGCATCATTGATACTGCTTATGTTTCACTTAGAGAGCTTCTGGTATCGCCCCAACGAGAGCGAAGAGATAGCCGATGAGCACAGGTTCGATGAGTCGGTACTTGTTTGGATTCAAGCTGAGGAGAAGGACGACGAGGATCGAGTTGCAGTGTTGAGAAAGATGGTCAAGAACATCCGATGGCTCGCAAACAAGGTCGGCTGTAACAGGATTATCCTCCACTCCTTCGCACACCTTGGTCCCAGCAAGGCCGATCCTGCCGTGGCTGACGAGCTCATAAATGAGGTGTCACGAAGGCTTCGAGATAGAGGGTTTGAGGTCCACATTGTTCCCTTCGGAACGTTCCACGAGTTCGCCATGCATGTAAAGGGGCCATCGCTGGCGAAGGTGTTCAAGATGTTCTAAACGGATTCAAAACGACCTGTCGGGATTGAGTAATGTAATGACACCCCGGGATCACAAGTACACCCCTCGTGGTTATCAGACGTACCTCCTTGATCGTATCGAGAAGCTGAGAGGTACCAACCTTCTGCTTGAGCTTGATTGCGGTCTGGGGAAACGTTTCATCACCCACCAGCTAGTCACCCAGCGATTTCCCAACCTGAAGTTCCTCATCGTTGTTCACTCGTCCTCTTCTCTCGCCGAAACGGTGGACTATCTTCGCGGAGAGTACGGGGGTCTGGGTGAGGAGCTTGGCGAGTTGTCCTTTCGCATTCCCTCGAAACGTAGGCCTCTCATGTTGAAGGAGAAACGTGTTGTCGTGGTCACACCACAGATACTAGCTGGAATGCTTCAGAGGCACTTCGACCTCTTTGCAGACTTTGATGTTCTCTTGATCAATGAAGTTGACACGTTAGTCCGACGAAGCGGGGGGCGCACGACTCTCGTGTATCCGTGGCCCACCATTCTGACGCTGCTTGAGGACAAGTGGATAATCGGAATGAGTGGCACCCTCCGGGATGACCATGCGGTGTTCACCGAAGAACAGCTTGAGATTAGAAAAGAACTGGCGACCCTCCAACGGCACATTCCCGATTCTGTGCTGATCTCCATGGAAGACCTCTACGGTACTGACGTTGAGGACTATCTTGAACCAACACTGTTGAGGATGGAACTCGTTCCAGACTCGCGGATTCGTTCCATCTCAATGGTGCTTGACGAGCTGATACGAAACACTCAGGACGAGATTGAGGTCGAACTCGAAGAGGACGACAATCTCGACTTGATTGGCGACGATCCACGTCGCATCCACCTCATGCTCGAAAGGCTGCCAATCCCTGATGAGTTGAAGAGTAGATACTCTAGTCTGCTGATGCTTCGCAAGTACGTGTTCGCGATGCCACCCAAGAGGTTCCTGCGCATGTTTCACGGCGACTATATCAGGCATTACTTCAATCTCGCGAACCTGAAACGAATTCTCCCGGATGTGTCGTCAAAGGCCATTCGGGTCGTGGAGATTGCCAAGCGGTACGACAAGACCCTTGTTCTCACATCCTATCTAGAAATGGTTTCGCAGCTTGAAGAGCTGCTGACCAAGAGCGGTCTCTCGGTGTTGACCGTCACCGGACAGACGCGGGATAAGGGTGAGGTCTTGAGGGAGTTTCGTGAGGACGCCACGAAGCGCGTTCTTATCATGTCCCCTGTTGGCGAACGCGACCTCGACATTCCGCAGGCAGACATCATGATAGTTTCTGATGTCATCAACACGGTCAAGACAATGTACCAGAAATTCAAGCGCACAAGGGGCGGGGTGGTCATCCTACTCGCGTATCAGGGCACCTCCGAGGAGCGAAAGGTGCGTAGGCTCATGAAGACAGTACTGGAAAAGTATCCTTGGTCTACCGCGGTGATAGAGCGAAGTGGCAGTGCCATATGAGCAATACGTGGCCCCAAGATGCTTTGTCACTACGATTATAAGCGTCCCACAGAGTGAGTGCGGTTGAACTGCATTGCGATTCGGTGAGTCAGCCCCGGCAGGCCTTCTCGGCATAGGAGTGGACTTGGTTGAGATCGAACGGTTCCGAAGGCTCGGCTCCAGTTCGCCGTTCTTCTCACGAGTCTTCGGACCCGAGGAGTTGGACTACTGTATGAATTGCCGCGATCCGTATCCACATTTCGCGGCAATGTTTGCCGCAAAGGAGGCGGTGGTAAAGGCACTGAGCCACACGGTGCAGGTGCCAGTATGGCGGGTTCGAATCGACCATGGTTCTAACGGCGAGCCAGAGGCGCATGTCGCCAGATTGGATGATGTGACAATACATGTGAGCATGACCCATTCTTCGATCCACGGAGCGGCAATTGCCGTGGCCACACGCGGTCCTGCGGCAATGCAGGGGCATCGAATGGTAGATACGATGATTGACGAGTTGAGAACGGCGCTAGCCCGTGAGGTGATTCAGTGATGTCGGAGATCGAGAGCAAGGCTGAGAGTATTCTCAAGGCAGTTCGAGAAGATCCGAGCTATCTCAACTTGTGGAGCGCGTACAAGCGGTTCCAAAAGATGGACCTGCCTGAGCCTGAGGACCCGAATAAGGTGGTGCGAATCGCGGTCATCGGCTCCTCAACGCTGGAACCGCTCGCTGCCTGCATCGATATCAAGACGCGGCTGGAGGGTCTTGCTCCGAAGACCTTCGTGGGTGGTTTCAACACTTTCCGCCAAGAGGCTCTCGATACTGGTTCGTCGTTATATCAGCACAACCCCGATGTCGTGGTGTTGTCTGTCGACCCGTGGTCATTGCTCGACCAGCTGTTTCTCTCAAAGTTTGTCAGGATGAGTGACGACGAGCGCGAGGAGGCCCTGAACAATGTTGTCGACGAGGTGGCGTCAGTGGCAGAGACTCTCGCTGAGAACAGCACGGCACTCATTCTCGTGAACAACTTCGTGGTGCCAGTCTTCACGCCTCTAGGAATTGTGGACAACAAGCAGACAATGGGTCTGAGAGAGTTCTTCAGGGTTGCCAACGAGGGGCTTATGGAACGGCTCAGAGAGAACAGTCGTGTGTTTGTTGTTGACCTCGACGCTGTGGCTGGTGACTTCGGCAAGAGTAAGATGATCAACTGGAACACGTACTACCGCGGAACTGTTGTGTTCAGTGAGTCCTTCATGCCCGTCCTTGCGGACGAGTATCTACGGTACATCCGCGCCCTCAAGGGACTGACCAAGAAGTGTATAGTGCTTGATCTTGATAACACTCTGTGGGGCGGCATAATCGGGGAAGATGGGATGGAGGGAATCAAGCTCGGAAACACCTCGCCGGGTCTGGAGTATGTGGAGTTTCAACGTGTCCTTCTGAGCCTCTACAATCGCGGCGTCATTCTTGCTATCAATAGCAAGAACAATCCCGACGACGCCCTAAAGGTACTTCGTGAGCATCCGTATCAAGTGCTGCGTGAGGAGCACTTCGCCGCATTGAGAATCAACTGGCAGAACAAGGTTCAGAATCTGATAGAGCTCGCTCGGGAGATAAACATCGGCCTCGACAGCATGGTCTTCATTGACGATAGCCCTGTGGAACGAGCACAGGTGCGGCAGGCCCTTCCTGAAGTCTTGGTTGTTGACATGCCCAAGAATCCTAGGCTCTATCGAGAAACGATTGAGCGACTCAAGGTGTTTGACGTGCTCTCACTGACCCCCGAGGACATGAAGCGTGGAGAGATGTACGTCGGGAAACGGAAGCGAGCCGAACTCCAGCGCACTGCAGGATCTCTCGAGGACTTCCTGAGAACACTTGACCTGAAGGTTCGGATTCGGCTTGCGGACGACTTCGATACACCGCGTGTCGTACAGCTCATTGGCAAGACCAATCAGTTCAATCTCACAACGCGCCGGTATACTGACGCTGAGGTGCGGGAGTTTCGCGATTCATCGGAGTATCGCGTCTACAGTATGGCCGTGAGCGACAGGTTTGGCGACGAGGGAATAGTCGGTGTTGCGATTGTCCGGTGTGAATGCACGACATGGGTGATCGATTCATTCTTGATGAGCTGTCGGGTCATCGGACGTAACGTAGAGACCGCCTTCTTGGCGCGGATTGTGGCTGATGCGCGCTCGGCCGGAGCCAAGGAGGTGGTGGGCGAGTACGTTCCCACCAAGAAGAACGCCCCCGCAAAGGACCTGTACGAGCGTCACGGTTTTGAGCTGTTGGGGACGGATGGTGATGGTGTCACACGATGGCTGCTCAATCTGGACGAGAAGACCATTGAGGTACCTGACTACATTCAGCTGATAGAGGAATGAGCATGAACGACATCGACGAGCGACTCACCGAGATAGTCAGCAAGGTGCTGCTTCTTGACAAAGGGGAGGTCACTGACGGTCTCAGGCGGAAAGAGTACGAGCCATGGGACTCGATGGCCCACCTCGTGTTGATTAGTGAGGTTGAGAACGAGTTCGGGATATTCTTTGAAGACGAGGAAGTCGTCGATATCTGGACGGTTGGTGACCTGCGGAAGATAGTGGCTTCCAAGCTCGGCGTCTAGCTGTGTGTTGGCTCTATCTTCTGGACTACCCTGGCCGGGTTACCAGCAACCATCGTCCATGGGGGCACATCTCGGCTCACCACCGCCCCTGCTGCCACGATTGCCCCTTTTCCGACACGAACGCCTGGTAGGATGATTGCGCCACTGGCTATCCATGCCCCATCCTCTATGATGACCTTCTTTGGGGGCATCCTGTACGCACCAGTGTGTCGATGGTAGGGGCTCGTACCGGAGTGTGCCATGATCTGTACTCCGGGTCCTATTGATACCCAGTCGCCGATTTCAACCAGATCTGGATGCTCACTGTCAATCTGAACGAGGTATCCCATGAATACTCCCTTTCCAATCTTGACACCACACCTTCTGTGAACCGATGCCCGGAACTGATAGAACGGTGCCAACCACGCAAGAATGCGCAGCAGTCTTCCCAGTAGCTTTCCCATAGCGTTCACACTCCTCTCCATAAGTAGCGTTTCCAGATCTGTCGCCGGAGATAGTCGGAGAACACCCAGTTGTCGATATCACCCGTCAGCAGCATGCAGAAACGTGAGTCCCCTGGCCACCTATTCTTGTCGTTCCAGTAACAAACGGCCTCGGCAGGTGTCGGGCACCACCCGCCAATCTCTACGGCATACTCCGCCAGTTCTCTCAAGCAACCGACATACTTGTTCTGCCCGATACGAATCGGATGAAGATCGAACATCACGACACCCCCGTGCTCGGCCGCGCGTTTTGCCTCAATCTTCAGGCGCTTAGTGATTTGAGCTGGAGTCATCCCAAGCGTGTCAATCATTCGGTCATCGCTCCACACGTTGAGCGGGATGTACGTGACTCTGGACTGGCGGCCCCCTACGTCGACGTGAAAGAACATGTGACGTCCGCGGTGCTCGGGTCTGTATCCGAGGCCACCATCCCACGCCAGACCAAGCTCCTCGAGCATCAGGGGCATGTCGTCAGTATAATTGTCATACGGTGCTCTAAAGCCCTGCACGTTCACGCCAAGCTTTCCGAGCACTGCAATGCTTCGTGTCAGGTCCTCTCTCCTTGCCCTCGCCGAGATCTGCGGGTATCTGACATGCACGTAGCCGTGGCTTGCGACTTCGTGGCCCTCTCTCTCTATCCATCTTACGAGCTCGGGCCGCATTGATGCGACTGCAGCGACGGTTGGAAAGGCAAACCGTGCCCCTGCTGAGTCGAGGGCCTCAAAGATGTTTGAGAGGAGAGAGTCAAATGGGATACGGTGTAATCTCCACATGCGCAAGAACTGCTGAGGAGCCCTGATTCCCCAGCGCTTTGCCAGCTGCCGTGCGTACTGTATTCCAGACAGGTTGCTGACCTCACTCAGTGTGGACGGAGTGAGGTTACTGGTGGTGGACATAAGAGTTGTGGGACCATGACGGACTCAGGGAACAGACACAAAGGTGCCCGCTATGAGCCTCATGAGGGGGTCCACGAACTCCCTGTCGAGCTTGCTCTGGATGTACTTGCACATCTCAATGAAGTCGTCAGTCCGCGCGTCGGCGTCGGCCTTTCCACCAATGATTCGTTTAGTGAACTTGGACAGCGTCTTGACAACATTCTTGGTCTGTCTATGATCGCCCATTATCTTGGCGGTTTCACTCTCAATCCTCTGAATCTGGCTCTTGATTCGGATGTCGGCAATCTCGTCGCTGCCCAGCGACTTGACAAGATCCATCAGGACATCAAGGATTCCGTTATGAAGGCCCGCAATGAGTGCCTCCACCTCGTAGGCCGTGAACTTCACCTCATTACCGTCCACACTTAGGGACCACTTGAGATCGCTGCTTCTCTGGACGGTCATCTCCCGGCCGTCTATTCTCAGGTGCTCCTCGTAGAATCTGCTGTCCACGCTACTGACAATGGCAGTCTTGATCAGTGCCGCCTCTGTCAGTTTGATTGCCACACTGTTGGGGCCGTTTCTGACAGTCAGGCACAGTTCATTCTCTGGAGGTATCTTCTGGACGTAGTCTGACGCCGGGGCTACTTCTACGGGGGGCAGATGCTTGAGAAGTTCGGCAAGGTCCCGGACCTCCTCTTCTGTCATGAAGTATTCCTGCCGGTCACCCGAGATCTTGATGCGGCCGTCTTCGAACCGCTCGAACAGTATCTTGTTGCCACCCCCCACATCAGTAGTCTTGTGGTAGACCTGTCTGTAGTTTCGTGCTGTCTGAGCCAGCTTCTCCAGCGCGGCGGCCACCATGTGTGCCTCGCCATATCCAATCGTGATCTCTGCTGAACCCTCAGTGGCACGGCCTATTCCTAGTGCTCCATCTCTCCTTATTTTGACGTACATGGTCTTGACCGTCGGAGCGATGACCCTATGCACACAAAACTGTTGTGCCGATGGCTGGCGTGGCCGTAGATAGAAAGAGTGCAGAAGGAATCCCTTCTGCATTTCGTGAAACATCTACACAGAGTCAGTCACGTCGAAGCTGAGAGTACCAGCCTCTTTGGTGTTGATTGAGATGTAGATCTTGTGCTCGCCCTCCGGCAGCGGGTCGGCATTGATGTGAACCTCAATCTCAACGCCAACCTTAATCATGAAGGGGCTGCTCTCAGAGATCTCAGAGGCCTTGACCTCCATACCCTCAGACTTGAGGATGGTGTTGTCTAACGGATACTCTGTGTCGTCGACCTTGAATGGGGCGACGCCAATCGCCGTTCCTGGCGACAGAGAGTTCTTGATCTTGAACGCGAAGCCGCTGTCTGTGTTCGTCAGGCTTCCCTTCATGTAGAGCTTCCTCAGCAGGAAACTTGGAATCTGCATATCTTTTTCCTCCACTGGATGAGGACATCCTTGTCTTGACCTCGTTGCCCTGTTTTTATACATTCCGAACGCGAGTAGTGACTGTTTGCTTGCGCAGAGTATAAGTACATTAGCTGAACGCTTCCAGATGGGAGCGTTTGGTACGACCTCGATTCGGGGAGGAGAGAATCAGCTCCTTTGTTGAACAGCACGTCACGCAAGAGTTGGTACAGTGATGAGTCTTGGAGTTTCTGTGCTTATCGATCTTTTTGGAGTGACAGACCCCCGGCCACATCAGGCGGACTGGTGGGAGAGAACACTCGAAGACGCTGTTAGAGTGGCGGGTCTGACAGAGATTGGCCTGTTGGCCCATCAGTTCCCAGACCAGTTGCACCCGGGAGCCGGGGGCCTAGGCCATGAGCGTCCTGGGGGAGCGACAGCAGTTGCGCTGCTCGCCGAGAGCCACATCAGCGTGCATACATGGCCGGAGTTCGGAAGGGTGCTTGTCGATATCCTGACGTGTGGCAGCAACATGGATGTCGATGCTGTGGCAGACCTCATTGAAAAGTCAGTGCCGCACACGGACATGGTAGTGACGAGAGTCCCACGGGGTGGTGACCATGAGTAGGCACCCGATCTTGTTGCTGATGGTAATGTGTTTGTTTCTCGTTCGCGTCGCACCTGTCCATGCGGCACTTGACGCAAAGACTGGCGATGAATTCACAGTGTATTTCTCCACCCATCTCTCCGGAACCTCTGGCGACTATGAGGACTACTACGAGGATGAGGATGAGTGGCGCCACTACCAGTTGACATCCATCAATGGCAGTGTTGCTACTTGGGTGATGACTCGAAACTACACCTTCAGCAGCAGTGACGGGGAGTCGTACACCGAGGACACACAGCATCTCTTCTACGTGGACACTGTCACGAGGCGCTATCTCAATTCGACCTACGATGCCCCCTCCAGCTATGCCACCTATTACAGTTTCGACTTCATCTGGTTCCAGATTGACCCGAATGTCGAGCCTGGCGACAAGATCATGATTCTTGGTCATGAGTATACCGTGAAGGGAGTCACGACAGTGTTCACAGACGCTATCGCTGCCTTCAAGGCAATCGAAGTGACGCTGCCTGGTGCCGTGGATCACGTTCGTGACCCAGAGTATGACCCGTCAGGCTTGTTGCGTATCAGCTTCACAGAGTCGTACTATTTTGACCCCATCACGGGATACTTCGTTGCATCCGCTTACTCTGCGTATGTGGTGACCTCAGTTGGTGACTTTGAGTGGACGGAGTTGGGTGCAGTTCAGGAACATAGCTACCCCTTGGAGGCGGACATGGCTGCACGGTATCAGAGGATTGTGATTTACCTTGGTGTTGTCTGCTCACCTGTCGTACTCATTGTGGGTGCAATCAAGTATTCGAAGGCGCGATGGCGCAAGGAGGTCGACAGGGCTCTTGACATAATCTCCGGTCGTGTGCCAGTCCCTGCCCCGGACAAGACAAGCGTCGCACCAACACTGTGGGACCCGTTGACGCTTGACTATTCATCGCTGCTTGAGAATCCCCCTGCCACGCAGCCACTGGATCTGGCGCCAGGGGTGTTTGTGGTGACTGAGCCTGACAACCGGGTTGTTGTCGTGGCAACACAGCAAGAAAAGCGACTTGAGAATGTCGTACTCGAGTTCCGGGACGAGACTCTCCGTGTCTTGTATCGACTCGCTCTCGGTCTTCTTGAGAGCGGTACTCTGGAATACGAGCGGCTCAAGGAGATTCATCCTGACCTGCTCGAATACGTTCATCCTGTAGCGGAGCCGGGGGCTCGTGATGATCTTGTGTATGAGAAGTTTATGTCCGCGGAGTTCAAGGGTGCTCGTCTTCTGGCTGGTCGTGTTAAGAGGGGCAAGATGAGGGATGAGTTTCTCCAAGAGGTGGATGCTCTGGCGAACGAGTCCGCAGACATCTTAGCTAGGCGGAAGGTTCTCGACTATTCACTCGGTCAGGCACCACTCACTCCGACGGCCCATGCTATGAAATTGAGGCAAGTACTTCGGTTTAGCCCGTCAAGTGTCTTGATGGTGGGTGACGATGACTTACTGTCCATCTCGCTGGCTCGAAGAGGGGTGGAAGTCACCCTTGTCGAGATAGACCCGTACACTTGTGCGCTTGTGACACTGATTGCTAGGTCTGAGGGACTACCAATACGGGTAGTCCAATGCGACCTACGTGACCCATTGCCAATCGACATAGGTGTCTTCGACCTCTTTGTTGCCGATCCCGACTTCACAATCGAGGCGTTCGCCCTGTTTCTATCGCGCGGGCTGTCTGGTATCCGGACGGGCGGCATCGGCCTGATCAATTTTGAGGCCACACGATCTCAGGCGTACAGAGCTGAGTACCTCCTCGAACGACTAAACGTCGAGGTTCTGTCGAAGCCCCAAGAGATGTGGTCTTACGTGGTCCTCTCAAATGTAGTGGCAACCGGAGGACATGTGTCAGCGAAATATGTCAGCGTGGACTATTCGAAGCGCGTCTGTCTTGCGGAGGCGCCGTACAGGTCGGTGATGTTTGTGATTCGGAAGAATCCTGAAACGATGGTTGCACTTCCGCCAGACGCCACCTTGATGGCACCGGATAGCGTCATCTATGATCTGTAGGAGCGTGCGATAGGGGCGATGGTGGCATCTTATGGCGAAGGCTTCGGAATTGCGAGATGGCATGATGCAGCAGCGGTGATAGAGGCCGCACGGCACATGGGCCTTGCTGACATCACCAGGTGGACCACACCAGAAACCGTCCAGCAGTTCTTGGACAGTGACCAGTGGATTGCTCTTGTTGCCGTTGAGTCCGACCCGCCAGAGGACCTGAGGACGCCCCACATATTGGGCTGTATCATTGGGGGTCTGGAGGAGGAAGGCCGCGTCTGGATAGAGCTGCTGGCCGTGTCACCAAGTCATCGAAGACGTGGCATTGGCCGTGCGCTCATCACCCATCTTGAGGGACTGGTCCGGGAGATGGGGTACAGGGCCCTCTTCGTTGACCTAGATGACACTAATCCCGACGCATACGAATTCTATCGCGCTGTGGGATTCGAGGATGCCGGCGTAATCCGGGAATACTACTACGACGCAACGGACGCCATTGTCATGTCCAAGAGACTTCTCTGACGAGCGGAGCGGAGGGTACGACCCCCCGACGCGGCTCACAGATCCCCTGGTTTCAGCAACTTGGTGCGGGCTTGGAATATCGGTCCGGTGATTCCCATCACTATCTTGACGAAGTCGGGGTTCTCGCTCACGATTCCTATGACATCTTTATCTCCAGGTGATGCGGGGGCAAGCATGACCTCCTCGCTGTCCATGATGCAAGCGTAGATGTCCTTCTCAGACCTCACACGGACTCTGATGTTACCCCGCCCCACAAGTGGACTGGCGTTCTGCTCTAGCATTGCGCCCTCGGTGACCACGAGTTCCACGCCCACGCTCGATTTCATCTCCTTGAGGAGATCTGTTGGAATCTCGCGCGGGTCGGGAATTATCATCGTGACCTTGGACTTCGCCCGCTGGAGCATGTCCTGCATGTGGCTCAATACCGCCTTTCGCGTGGCAATGAGCCACGTGTTCCTTGCACCTGGAAAATCACCTGACCGCATGATCTCGGTGACCTTGGTCAGCACCTCTGCCACCTCGCCACCACTCTCTGCCCCGGCCACCCCTGCGAATATCGCGTTGAGTTCCTCCTCGGTGAGTCCCAGCATGGGCGTGGAGAGGGCCTCGTCCTTGATGCTGGTGAGGGCACTGCTGGCCGAACGCAGAGAGGAATCTATCTTGGCAAAGGTGTCATCGGTGATCTTAGTCAGTCCTGCCTCCATGGCCTTTAGCGACTCTGCTGTTTCGTTCAGGGCCGAACGGGCTATATCGGTAGTCTGAGCTGCAAGGCTCTCGACTGATTTGGTGGCTGAATCCTTGAGCACGTCGCTTACCTCGGCCAGTCGTGAATGCGCCTCGTTGACGTTCTTTTCAACAGTCGCCACCGACTGCTCGGTCACCCTGTCAATCTCGTTCTCTGCCCGTCCAGCTGCAGAGCTCACCTGCGACTTCATCTCTTCGCAACGGGCTCCCACACTGTTCTGAACCGAGTCGAGAACCTCTGTCACACTTGCTGTTGCAGACTCCCGTGTTCTCTCCAACTCCTCCGCCACAGAGGACAGTTTCCCTGTGATGCTCACTTCGGTGTCGTTCAGGCGGGCTGTCATCGTGTCTCGGCTCTCAGCGGCCCTGCTGCTCGTCTCCTGCTCCAGCGTGCTGAGTGTGCCAAGCATAGATGCGCTCAATGCCGTGGCCTTCTCCTCCATGTCTTGTATGGTGCTATCGACGATCCCTCTTGCTCGCTCATTTGCTCGGTTCACACTTGCGTCGACCGTTGCACTGAGGGACTCGATTGTGGACTCCATGTCATTGCGTATGGCGTCTGTTACAGCTTGGGCTAGACGCTCAAGGTCGCCGGAGAGCGATTTGGCATCATTTGCGGCGCTTGTCGTCGCCTCGGTCAGGCTTGAACTCATGGACTCCAAGATCGTGCTTGTGTCTTCAAGCATCTTTTCGACATTGTGTTTCGTGGCGGTCACTATCTCTTGCTGGCGTGCGCGCACATTGTCTGTGGTCTGTGTCCTAAGACCGTCGAGCCTCTCTTGCAGTTGGTCGCGAGACGCATCAATCGACTGTTTCACTCCCGCGACAGCCTGGCTCTGTTGAGCG